>NZ_JCAUAW010000034.1:0-56601 GCF_059692155.1 Paenibacillus sp. JT22N1 | reverse complement strand
AGCTGAAATGCTCATTGACTTGCTAGCGAGATTTTGCAATCTCTTTTTGAACGATTTCTCGTTCGTGCTTACTCACTCGTTGTTCAGTTTTCAAAGATCAATTTCTTTCGTATTTCTTCGCCATCCGTTTAGCGGCGACTTTTATAATATATCACATCTAGGCTGCTCAATGCAAGCTTTTTTTATTTTTCTTTTTTTCTTACTTCGCTTACATCTTGGTACTGCGTTGGCTTTCGAATGCGAACCGTTTTTAGCGGCGAGAGTTAATTTATCATAGAATCGCAATCAAAGTCAAGCAATAAAATAAGAATAAAAAAAGAACCAGAATAATACCTGATTCTTCTTGGGGTTGGCTCGATTAAACACTCGTATATCTTAACTCTATTTCTGAATTCTCTTCATCAATGAGAACGGCCACTTCTTTAATCAATCCTTTTTTGACAAGCTTATTCAACAGCAAGGGAAGCTCCGTCCTAAGCTCAACTAACTGAGAATGCTGCTGCAGTTCATCTGTGCTTAAAGGCATTTCATTTTCTCTTAGGATTTGAATAAACGCCTCACAGCAGCGCTCCATTTTCGACATAACCGAAAATTCACAAGCGAGTAGAACGAGCTGGACTCTCTGTTTCAACGTTTCCTTACTCATTGTCAGTTCCTCATATAACTTATACACCCCAGGATTAATCGCACGGATCTGCCTCCATACGGTGATTTCCGGGTGATAGCCATCTTCGATAATAACAATGCGAGCCCAGTGATGAAGTGCTTCTAGAATATTATTGTACGCATCCAGCAAATGCTCATCTAAAATGTATTCCTTGCTCTGAAGGTATTTACGTAGAAAAAGGGAGAATTCAACAAGTAGTTTGTGCTCACGCAAGTCCCCCGGAAACTCGAGTATTCGATGACGCAAGCCTTCTAAATAAGTGTTCTGATCCAGAAGTATCTCCCCTTTTAGCAGCCAGTGAAGGATATTTCGGTTGACGCCATGACGTATCCATTGCTCTATGGAAGATGGATCTATCCATCTTTCTTGTATCCTCGAATCGTCTCTTATATAATTAGTCGTATGATTGTTCAGGCTCAGGTCGTTCGTTACTATAAGAAGTAGCGTATCAAAACCATCCGTCAGTGAAGGAAGTTGCTTAGGATTATCTACCGCCATGACACTAATGATCCTCTGGTCATTTCGGAACTTAAGCAAAAACTGCTCTTTATCGATTCCCATGGGTATCCGAAGCTCCTGTCTCCAAATTGTTTATATCTATTTCTACATCGTAGAAGGAGTTTCCTGCTGATTTCTGTGACAATTCATACAAACATGATAGCAATTGAATGGGGAGGAACAACGCGTGCGTTTCAGATCAAGTAAAGTAAATGAATTCCGCTTATGGGGTCTCGGCATGACCATGGGTGGAATGCTGCTTATGATTATAGGGCTAGCGGGCATCGTTTTTGACTGGGGGAAGGCTGGGCGAATCATTGCTGTAGTCTTCATGATCATTGGTATGATAAGTATGATGGTAAGCATGGGTATATACTTCTGGGCAGGGATGCTTTCCACATCGGCAACTGTCATTGATTGTCCGGAATGCGGAAGAAGAACGAAGATGCTAGGGAAAACGGATCGCTGCATGTTTTGCAAAACGATTTTAACAGTTGATCCACAATACGAACCTACAGCCGAGAACGAAACAGCTGCCACACAAACAGTTCAACTGGAATTGGACAGAGCTCACGAACATAAGCCTCATTGATTGAAAAATAAAAGCCGCAACCCTCTTGGGTTCGGCTTTTTGTTTTGTTATTGGTTAGCTTGTTGTAATGTATCCTGAATGACTTTCCACGTTGCCGGCTGTTCAAAGCCTCTTCTCCATGAGGCCACTCCTGCTAAATCGTACTTCTTCACGAGTTCAAGCCTTGCTTTCATCGATGTTTCATCTTCTAACCAGATACGTATGAGTTTCTCTCCTTCTTTGTACTCCACATAGTTCTGACCTGTTTCAGCTAAGAAAGTAGGTGTTAGTTTCTTATCTTTAATAATCATCTGGGCGGCTTCCATCGTTAAAGTCTTGGAGGTGACAGTCGTTTTACCATTCTTCGTCTCTTCGGTCCACTGACGTGTATAGAATGGCACACCTAGGACAAGCTTAGATGGTGGCACCTTCTCGCTCCCCAAGAGCTGGGTAACAGAGCGCTCTGTCCACGGCAGCGATGAAACGGAGCCAGATTTGGGGCTAGAAGCCCAGTATTCGTCATAAGCCATCAGCATCATATAGTCAACAACTTCGGCAAGAGCAGGTCTGTCATAAAACATGGACCACATCTCATTCGTTGATTTCGGTGTTACATCGATGGAAACGGCAAGACCTTGTTCATGCATAAAAGGTGTCAATTCACGGACGAATTGGACCAAATTTTCTTTGTCTTTGAGATGCACATTTTCAAAATCAATATTGATGCCCTGCAAATTGTACGTTTGTGCAAAGCCGAGCAACTGTTTAATCATATTCATACGACGATCATAGGACGAAAGTGCTTGAGACGTTCGATCGGGTTCAAAGCCGTTGCTAAACAACGCCCAGACTTGATAATTGCGCGTTTGCGCCCATTTCACATAAGAAGCGTCGGCCAAGTTCTTAATGCGCCCCTCACCGTCAGCCAGAGAGAACCAGGTAGGGCTAACAACATGTAAGCCGGGCATATCGCCAAGCTTAGAAGTGTCGGGATTCTTCGTAACGACGTGTTCCCAAGTGAGATTTAGTTTACCGTTAAGCGGCTTCCAAGGTACATAAGCTGATGCCTGCTCCTGAGCTGGTATAGTTTCTTCATGATCCTCCAATATATCAGCTTTACGCACATAGCCTATAGGACCACTCTGCTGCTGAACCCGATACCATTCTCCCTCTACGGCTAGTATCATAACTTGCTCATTGTTTGCGATCGTGGAGACTATCGGTGCTTTTATAGAAGCAAATGTCCGTAGCTGGGCATCTTCGGTACCCACATGCTTCCCCCACTTGACGAGGTCGCCCTTTTTGAATAAAAGAATGGCACCTGATTTCTCGGACTCTCTAATTTCAAAAGGATATAGCTGCCGAAGAGGCTCAATGGGAACGTAAATGTCATTCCCTTTCTTTTCAACAGGAAAAGATAAGGTGATTGGTTTCTCGTTCATTAAAGCTGAAAGCTCCGTAGTCTTTAACCGCAATACTTTATCTTTCGATGTGATAATAACGGAATCACTGCTTTTTTCATATATAATCGATGGGTCCATCCACTCCTGAATAAGATCCAACGGAAGCTTCAGTCCCTCTTTTTCCCCAATCGCGCTTGTCTTATAGTAATTACCTTGATAAAAAACCGGCTTGCTTAACTCGTTATATTCTAACTCTACCTTCGTCCGGTTCGGCGCTAACTGCTGCCATAAGAAAGTAGCTGCTCCCGCGGCAAACATTCCAATACAAAGGCCAAATAATAAGAGAATTCTCTTCGTAGATCTTTTGCGTTTCGGTTGCAGATCTGTAGGTGATGAATGCAAGGTTTCACTTCCTTTATGTGATATATAAAAAGAAAAAACGTGTTCTTACCTCTCTACATCCGAAAGGAAGGATCACGTTTCATTATACATCATAGGTACAGATAATGAGGAATTCTGCTTAAGTTAATGCTTGGTAATCCCTGTACAATCCGGGCAAACGCCATAAACCTCTAGTCGATAACCGCCAACTCGGAAGCCTGTTTGCTCAGCAGCGGTAGTCTCTATATCCGAAAGTGGCGGATACTCAAAATCCGAAATCTTCCCACACATATCGCAAACAGCATGATAATGGTCCGTCATATCCGCATCAAAGCGACTCGAGCTGTCTCCATAAGTCAGTTCCCGAACGAGTCCCGATTCAATAAATACTTTAAGATTATTGTAAACAGTCGCAACGCTCATGTTAGGAAATTTCGATTCAAGAGACTTGTAAATGTCATCTGCTGTCGGATGAGTCATGGAGTCCAGCAAAAAGGATAGAATAGCATGCCGCTGCGGCGTCATCCGAACACCTGTTGTTTTCAACTTAGCTAAAGCCTGTTCTAATTGTGCTGCCATGGTACTCACCACCTGATGTTAGTCATTAAAACCTTACATTATATTGTACGTGTGTTAATTGACTTTTGTCAATGATGGTTGCGCATATAGCCCCATTTGGCTATTTATTTTTACGGGAATCTAGTACATACATAGCCAAACCAGCAAGGACAAGGATAACCGATCCAATATACGAGCCCATGAGATCAAAGAGCCCCGTGAACCAACGAGGTTTGTTACTGAGAATAAAAAACAATACTCCTGCGGCAATGAGAATAACACCAAGATTAGTGCCTTTGATCAGCTTCTGTAAAGGATCTTCACTATCATAGAGACCAGCCGCAAACTCACCTAGCTCATTGCGCCGATTCACATTGTCCGTGGTTTGAAGCGCATCGAATAAATTGTAGAAGTATATGACTGGAATGAACAATGCAAAAAGCGTAACCATTGGTACACTTGTGTCGGAACGAGACGCGAAAGATGTGATAATAAAAATATCGATAATAAGAAGCATCATAATAAATAGACCGCGCTGCATAAGGCCTAAGTAAAAATGTCCAGTTCCCGGGACAATGAACGATAGAATGCCTGCGACCCATTTGCGCTTCTTAGGAGCTTGATAATAAGGAGCATAGTGTTGAAAAGATGGATTGGGCGAATAATCCGGAATGTGCGGATTGTCTTTGGGTAGATTCACTTAAATACCTCCTATATGTTTTACAAAATTCGGGATAAATGTTGGATATAAGTTGTTATCTGAGCGATCCCCGTATCTATATTCATAATTTTGTTGATAATCCCTGATTGCATGAGGAGTACCGTCGCGGCTATCGCAACAAAACTGTTCACCCATTGTTTTCTTTTGCCAACTTGATAATTAATTGGATTCTCAGGAATTTCTGCAGATTGTACCCTGCGCATCACACGGTCCGTCAACATTGGGCTTGGTTCGCTAAGCGGCATCTCGTCCAGCAATTTATTTAGGTATTGCGTGAGCCGTGTGTCTTCCTGATGTTTGGGAATCATGTGCATTCACCTCCAACCATTTTTCTTTTAGCATCGCTTTTCCCCGATAGAGTCTAGTTTCCAACGTTTTCACGGGCAGCCCGGTCACCTCAGACATTTCTTGGTACGAGAGCTGCTTATAATGAAACAAATACATAATTAATCTATACTTGTCTGGCAATTCGGAAAGCAGAGCCTGCATACGCTCCTGCTCATCCCTCCGCATAGCCATTTCCTCGGGCTGCTCACGGGCATCCGTAAACCAGCCCTTCATTTTATCGAGAAGCGCTTCATAGGGCTTACGTTTCTGCGAACGCCGAAAGTCAGTCACGAGATTCGTCGTCATGCGATAAAGCCAAGTTGTGAACTTCGCATCCCCGCGAAATTGAGCTAATGAACGAAACAGCTTAACGAACACTTCTTGGGTTAAGTCTTCAGCAGTTTCCTTATGCCCGACCATGCGGTATACCAATGTATAGATGTAGCTCTTATGCCGTTCTACCAATACACGGTAAGCATCGGAGTGACCTTGACGGACCCGGTCGATCAGCTGCTCATCCGTCATTTTGTCCATGCCTGACTTCCCCCCTTCTGTTCGTCCAAAAGCTTAGACGCTTCTCATGGGCTGACCCCTTCAATTTTTACTTTTTTCGAGGGTAACGCCGGTAACCCCTTTCATTTGATTGATTTCTTCAAGAACCGTCCCAATAATGGACGGCCTAGGAATGGTGACGTGGAATGTAATTTGAACATGATTCGGTTTACTTTCGCTCTCTTGTTCTTCCATTGAGATCTTACGGATGTCAACTTTCTGTTTACCAAGAAGGGTCGTAATAAGTCCAAGTGTCCCCGGTTGATCACTCGCCAGTATTTTGAGAATACGAATTTTCTTGCCGTTAAAATATTTATGCTCCACTTTATTCAAAATCCATAAGGAGATGAGCACCATGAAACATGCTAGAACAGCTGGATAATAGAAGCCAGCCCCAATGGCAAGGCCGATACCCGCAACTACCCAAAGGGAAGCTGCTGTCGTAAGACCCGTAATGGATCTCCCATTAAAGATAATCGTTCCAGCACCTAAGAATCCGATACCACTAATAACTTGTGCAGCTAAACGCGAAGGATCAATACGGACATTCACTTCGTTCACAAAGGCACTAAACCCATACATGGAAAGCAACATAACAAGGGCAGAGCCCACACAAACTAAAATATGCGTACGAAGACCAGCTGCATGACTGCTGACCTCCCTCTCAAACCCGATTAAGCCGCCTAGAAAAAGTGCCAGAACTAACCGTATCGTAATATGGAGTTGATCAATAACCCAAGGATTGCTCATCGTGTAACCACTCCCTTTTTTCATACTGATAGTGCCTTGTATTACACAAGATAGCGAGAACCACTGAAAATATATTTAGGAGATGATGGCAGGCCGTTCGAAAGTGGTTAAGCTTATTCCCGGAGGAACTGTGAATACTCGACGTACGGCGAAACCGAAACTCTCGTATAACTGAACAGCAGGTAAATTCTCCGTTCCGGTGGATACAATAAAACGCGTTGCTCCATTTAACTGTTGATCCATTAGTATATGTTGTAAAAGTGACCTAGCAATCCCACGGCGAAAAAAATTCGGTTGCACCATCATGCGGCAGATCGTGACTATGCAGCCTTCTCGGGAGTAGGATATGGCCCCAGCAAGTGTCGGCTCATCATTCTCCTGAACGTAAAAGCCATAAAATGTTTCCTCCGCTTCGCGTATAGAGTGGATCCCGTCCCTCAGCGGCGGGATGTCATCGAAGCCGATAAGGTCAGCTTCCACGCGATAGGAAGCAATCTGTAGAGATAACAGGACCAAGATATCCTCGTTGGTTTCCAATAGAAGTTGTTGAATGGACAATCTGAGTCCTCCTCTCTAGAACTTACACGCTAATTAACTGAAAAAAGTGGCGTCCATAACATCGGATCACCACTTCAACCTTCATCATTTACTGTTCAGGCATTCCACAATTAACTTGTTGACCAGGCCTGGATTTGCTTTACCTTTAGTTTCTTTCATGACTTGTCCGACTAAGAAGCCCACGGCTTTTTCCTTGCCGGCTTTGAAATCCGCTACCGATTGTGGACTGTTCTCCACAACTTGCTGGGCAATGGCCTTGATAGCACCTTCGTCGCTGATTTGTACAAGCCCTTGCTCTTCAACGATCTTTTGCGGCTCTTTGCCGGATTCGATCATTTCCTTGAACACCGTTTTGGCGATTTTGGTGGAGATTGTGCCTTTCTCAATCAGACCAATCATCTCACCTAAGCCTTTACCCGTGATTTTCACATCGGCAAGTTCCAGGCTATTCGCGTTCAAATACCCAAGTAGATCTCCCATGATCCAGTTCGAGACCGCTTTGGCATCTTTGGTATATTGCAAGCTCTCTTCGAAGAAATTAGCCAGCTTCATGGATGAAGTGATTACATCAGCATCATAGCTCGGTAACCCGTACTCACTGCTGTATCTCGCTTTACGCGCGTCTGGCAATTCAGGGATAGAGGCTTTGACGCTAGCTTTCCAAGCATCGTCGATATGCAGGCTGACTAGATCCGGATCTGGGAAATAGCGATAATCATGCGCGTCCTCTTTGCCGCGCATGGATAACGTCTTGCCTTGCGCTTCATCCCAGCGGCGAGTTTCTTGATCGACTTCATCACCGCTGCGGAGAATTTCAGCTTGGCGATATTCCTCGTACTCGAGTCCTCTTTGGACACCACGGAACGAGTTCATGTTCTTCAGTTCGGCTCTTGTGCCGAATTTCTCTTGCCCGAATGGACGCAAGCTGATGTTAGCATCACAGCGCAGCGAGCCTTCCTCCATTTTCACATCGGAAACGTCACAATAGATCATGATCGCTCTGAGTTTCTCCAGATAAGCTCGCGCTTCCTCTGGTGAACGCAGATCAGGCTCGGATACGATTTCAATCAGAGGTGTTCCTGCACGGTTCAAGTCCACAAGAGAGGTGTAACCACCATCAACGTGTGTCAACTTGCCTGCATCTTCCTCTAGATGAACGCGAGTCACGCCAATACGCTTGCTTTCTCCATTCACTTCGATATCGATCCAACCGTTCAAACCGATCGGCTGATCATATTGCGATGTTTGGTAGGCGTCCGGTGAATCCGGGTAAAAGTAGTTTTTACGGTCAAATTTACTATGTGTAGAAATCGTACAATTGAGTGCCATAGCGGCTTTCATCGCATATTCGACTGCTTGACGGTTAAGTACCGGAAGTACACCCGGATGACCTAAACAAACCGGGCATGTATTCGTATTCGGAGGTGCTCCGAATGAGGTTGCACAACTACAAAATATTTTGGAAGCGGTATGAAGCTCTACGTGAACTTCAAGACCGACTACAGTTTCAAATTGGGTATCTGTTGCCGACAAAATGAATGCCTCCTTCGTTACTCATGAACTATTAACCTACAATTGCGGGCGCTGCTTATGGTGATCTGTATGCTGCTCGAAAGCGTGGGCTACACGCAAAAGGGTAGCTTCATCCAACGCTTTGCCGATGACTTGCAGGCCAACGGGAAGTTCGTTCACGAATCCGCAAGGTACGCTAATCGCAGGAATGCCCGCCAAACTGACCGGAATGGTCATGATATCGTTCAAATACATCGTGAGTGGATCACTGCTTTGCTCACCGATTTTGAAAGCAGGTGTCGGAGCCGTTGGTCCGATGATGATGTCGAATTTCTCGAACACTTGATCAAAATCTTGCTTGATCAGGGTGCGGACTTGTTGTGCTTTCAAATAGTAAGCATCATAGTAGCCTGAGCTTAATGCATAGGTTCCAAGCATGATACGGCGTTTGACCTCGGGGCCAAAGCCTTCGCTGCGGGACATATGGTATAGCTCAAGCAAGTTGCGAGCGTTGTCCGAACGCACACCGTAGCGCACGCCGTCAAAACGCGCAAGGTTCGAGGACGCTTCGGAAGAAGCGAGCAAATAGTAAGTCGCTACGGCATACTCAGAATGAGGCAGCGTCACTTCTTCCCATACAGCGCCTAAGCCTTCAAGCACTTTGAGCGCTTCAAGCACTTTCTCTTTGACAGCAGGGTCGATACCATTGCCCATGTATTCTTTGGGTACGCCGATGCGCAGACCTTTGATATCGCCAGTCAATGCGCTGAGGTAATCAGGGATATCCACTTTCGCAGACGTGGAATCCTTCGGGTCGTAGCCAGCGATAGCTTGCAGCAGGTAGGCGGAGTCTTCAACGTTTTTCGTCAGCGGCCCGATCTGGTCAAGTGAGGACGCGAACGCGACTAAGCCATAGCGGGACACGAGTCCGTACGTAGGCTTCAGCCCGACGATACCGCAGTAAGCAGCAGGCTGACGAATGGATCCGCCTGTGTCTGAGCCCAGCGCGAAGTACACTTCGCCTGCAGCTACTGCTGCAGCGGAGCCGCCGCTGGAGCCGCCTGGCACGTAATCCGTGTTCCACGGATTGTGGGACGGATGGAAAGCGGAGTTCTCGTTGGAGCCGCCCATGGCGAATTCATCCATGTTGAGCTTGCCAATCGTAACGGTTTGAGCATCCTTGAGCTTGCTAACCACGGTTGCATCATAGATCGGCGTGAAATTCGATAAGATTTTGCTTGCACAGGTCGTTTTCAAGCCTTCGGTGACCATGTTATCTTTGATCCCAATCGGAAGGCCGAATAAATGGCCACGTTCACTGTTGCTCGCGAACTGCTCGTCCAACTTGGCAGCAGCTTGTCTAGCGTTCTCTTCATCTAAGGTAAGAAAGGCGCGAACCTTGCTTTCCACTTGCTGAATTCTTGTATAGGATTGATCCACGAGATCGGCAACTTTAAGTTCTTTGCCTTGAAGCTTCGCGTGAATTTGCTGTAGGTTTAAATCAAACAAAGACAACGACAGGCACTTCCTTTCATATGGTTCTTATTCTAAAACAGCTGGGACTTTGAATTGCCCGTCTTCGTGATCGGGTGCGTTCAGCATCACTTTCTCAATAGGCAGCGATGGTTTCGTGACATCTTCACGCATGACGTTGACTAACGGCATGGCATGACTAGTCGGAATAACACCTTCGGTATTTAGCTCATTCAGCTGCTCGGCATATTTTAAAATGGCATTTAGCTGTTCAGTAAATAGTTCTTTCTCGTTATCACTCAGGTCGAGTCTAGCCAACTTCGCAACGTGCTCGACATCTGTTTTCGTTATGCTCAAGTTTTCTACACCCCTTTAATTAATCAGCATTTAGTCATTCTTTTCATTATATCCCAGATATTTTACGAACTCAATCCAGAAAAAACCACAAATCAAAAACCACAGCTTTCTTCTCAGCTTGGCTTGGAGGCCGTCGCTAAAAAGAAGCTGTGGTTGTTTGTGGTCAAGAATTATTGGATAAATCCCGTATCCATCGCTTTCGCTTTTTCTTTTAACACGTAATACTTGAGCTTAGCAGCGGCTAAGGTCGTTTCATTCTGACGGACTTTGATTTCGAATTTATTCAGATCATGCTTGGAGATGACGCCAACGCTATAGCGAAACTTCATTTTAGTCAAATCGGCCTGCACATCATTCAAGTTCCGCTGTTCTGTGAGAACGGCTTGATACGCATTCTTGGCATCGTTGTACGTCGCTTGAATTTTCTTGGTTAGTTCAAGCTTGGTCTGCTCATTTTTCTGCCCGTTTATGGCCAGATTAACGCCTTGATACATTTCGCCATACGTGTTCTGGGTAACCGTGTGACCCGTTTCCCATACAGCTTCGTCGATGTTATTGCCGGCTGTTTTCATCTGATAAGAAGCCTTCAATAAGGTGGTCGTGTCTGTCTCCGAAATGGGATCCACTGAAATGGACTCGATATCCTTGATGACTAGATTAGGGTCATAGGAAATCCCAATGTCCGTCGAAAGCTGCACAAGTCCCAACCGATAGTTATTAAGCAGTGTTGCTATATCGTCCTTTTGCTTATTGATGGCTTTCTGCACCGTCTGCACATCATCAGGTGATGCTAACCCTTGCTGCGCGAAAAGCGCAGCTTTCAGCAGGTCTTTCTCCATCACAACTTGGTATTCATTCATGAAATCAAGCTGCTTCTTCTGTGCTAATAATTGCACATATTGTGCGATGGTTTGCAGGCGAATGCCCGCCTTAGCTTCATCTGACTGCAGCAGCGAGTTCCGCCCATCCGTCCCGAGCTGATGCGCTGCCGTGCTCATTTGCGCGCGTTGGGAGGATATGATTTTATTCATTCCGCCAGCGAGAGCCCCCATCCCCTGCATCATCTGGTTCATCGCATTATTTTGCATGACTGTCCAGGCGATATCGGTCGGATTTGTTAGGTTAGGGAGCTGTGGATTCCCTGTATTGGTGACTTCTGCAGGAGTGCTTGGCAAATGACCAGGCGTCATCGAGGCCGAACCCATTTCGTTCATTTGCTGTTCGAGATCGCCCTTTTTACTGCCTTGTGCAGCGTATTTTAGCGTTAGCAAGGCAAGGTTATGGGAATCTTTCAGTGCTTTATCCAGTACATATGTCAAATCTACGGAAGATACGGTTTCCAGAATGTCTACGTTGACGTATACATTTTGAGTTGGATCTTGGGCATTATCGGCGAATACGAGAGTTTGCGTTGTGCTTGAAAGGAGTAACAGGGCTGCAGATAAACTTATGAGCGTTTTTTTCAAAAAAATCGCTTCCTTCCTCTTCGGTTATAACGTGATATTCGATCCGGATGGCAGCACAGTTCGCGTGCCAGCAGCGGTATCTTTTGATTTCTTTTTAGAGAAAATAATGAATCGAGTTAACAACATAGCAATGAAATAAGTGAGTGCACCGGTCAAAATCAATGAAACGCAATCATGCCAAATGACGGAAAAGTCATTTCCTTTAACAAATACGTTGCGCACGCCATCTAAAAAATAAGTGAGCGGAAGCATATGCCCGAGCACCTGCAGCACTTTAGGCATGGCTTCGAATGGCCAAGTGAACCCAGATAGCATGAAGGAAGGAACTGCAATTAACATGGCAGTCTGCGTCGCCCCGAGCTGATTGCTCGAGAACAAGCTGATTAGATAACCGATACCGCTGACCGCAAAGGTAAAGCTCACAACGATGGCCAAGCCGACAAGCAAACTGCCGCTCATAGGTGCACCAAAGGCATATAATGCGATGACAAAGGTAACGGATGTGTTAAAGAAATTAATTAAGAAGTACGGAGCTGTCTTCGCGTAAGCGATGCGCCACGGATTTCTTCTCCATGCCTCAAACCGCTGCCACGTCCCAGCATCTTTCTCGCGAGTGATGGTTAAAGCAATGCCTAGAAACAGAACTTGCTGTAAAATCGCGCCAACAAGCCCGTACAGCATAAAGTCGCTGTAATTGAAAGCAGAATTGTACATAATGCGATATCGGAATGGAATTGGTGAGAGTGTGTTCATCACTTCTTCATTCTGAAGTCCTTGCTTTAGTTGGAGCTTTTTTTGTGAGTACCCCATGCTGAAGGTTGAGATAACTTCGTTGGCACCTTTGGTTGCCGAGTTCGAAATCATCATGTTACTGCCGTCGATCAGTGTAAGCAGAGGCAGCGTTTCGCCATGCTTCAGCTTCGCTTCGAAATTAGAGGGAATGACGAGGCCTACCTTGGCTTCTCCAGATGAAAGCGCCCGCTTCACATCTTCCTCCGAGTGGTATTCGTTCTTGATCTGGAACGTTTCACTCTGCTCGAAGGCTTGAATAATTTGACGACTAAGAGGACTTTGGTCTTCATCGATAACAACAGTGGCCATTTCGGTCACTTTATGGTGTAAGTAAATCGATCCGAACAGCACCGTATAAAGAATCGGAACGAAGAACAAGATCAGAAAAAGACGTCGGTCCTTCAGAATGTGCTTCCATTCTTCTGTAATTAGCTTGCCAATCTGAAGATCCATCTCCTTCATCATCCTTCCGTTTTACCGTTCCATTGCAAGGTCATCCCTGTTGTTGCTGTGTCCGGCAATGTGTTCAGTTCGATTTTGATCCCAAACGAACGAATGTCCGTTTCGCCTGAGGTTTGTGTCGCTTTCTTGATTGCGAAATCCGGCGCAGCCGCTACAGTTTTAACGGTACCAACGACTTTCTCGCCCGTTGACAGCATGGTCATGCTGATGTTGTTGCCTACTTTTAGTCCAGCAATAGATGTCTCCGGCAAGTAAAACTTAGCCCAACGCTTCTCAGTCGACTCGACCGATAGTACAGGAAATCCAGAGCCTACAAGCTCGCCTACCTGTGCAGATTGACTAAGAATGACCCCATCGGTTGGTGCAACTAATTCTGTGTAGCTCAAGTAAGTCTCCGCTTCCAGCTGAGCCGCTTTCGCTTGCTGTTCACCGGATTGCGCTGATTGAATTGCTCCTTGAGCTTGCTGCACAGCCGCAGCCGCCGCCGCCACATCGCCCTGTCTCACTTGCACGTTTCCGCGATTGGCTTCAGCCAGCTTCAAGGTCGCTTGCGCTTGGGCTAGCAAAGCTTCCGCTCCGCGAATTTCTTCCTCACGAGGTCCTTGATTCGCCATGTTTAACTGCTGCTGTGCCAGATCGCGTTTCGTTTTCGCTTCTTCGTAGCTCACCTTCACTTTATCCACATCAGCTTGTGCAACAAGCCCTTGCTCCAGCATCGCTTTCATCCGATTCAAGTTTTGCTCAGCAATGGTGTATACTTCGGAAGCCGCTTGGAACTGAATCTCAGCTTGCTTCTTCTCTTCCGGACGCGCCCCGTTATGAAGCCCATCCACTTTGGCTTGCGCCGCACTAACAGCAGCTTTGGCCTGTTCGACTTGCTGCTCGGCTGTATCAGCCGTCACGTTGACACCGGCAATACCCTGCTGCTTCTTCGCTTGAGCGGTCGCGGTAGCTCCTCGCGCCTCAGCGATTTTGCCTTGAGCGAGCGCGACGGCCGCTTTGGCCTGCTCGACTTTCGCTTCAATCTCGGTGCTTTGCAGACGGGCCAGTACTTGCCCTTTTTTCACGGCATCCCCTTCTTTCACGAGGATTTCAGTGACTCTTCCGCCCACTTTGAAGCTGGCGCTTACTTCGTTCGATTCAATATAAGCCGTTGGATGCAGTTGGTTAACGACATCGGTTTGGCTAGTTGCTTGTTTCGTTGTTAAAAGAAATGCACTCGTTCCGATGACAATCGCCATCGCAGAATAAACCATTGGTCTAATAAAACGCATAATTACCCCTCCATGAAATAAAAATAAAAAAAATTACTGAATCAGAAAGTTATCAAAATACAACTGCAGTGTGCTCATAATCCGCTCGTCGGTTAATGGCGTATTCTGCTTCTGCTTCTCCCAATCAAAAACTAAAGCGACATACAGCTTGAATAAAATGAAAGCTGTCATTTTCGGGTCACAGTTCTTCATCGTGCCGTTATGTATCGCGCGTTCCATATGTTCACTCATGAACTGAATCACTTCTGTTTCGATACTGGCCATCGCTTCGATCGTTACCGGACTGCCAAATTGTTGAACCTCGTGAGCCAATTGGATGAGCAGCTCATGCTCTTTGCGAAAAACGAGAACCCCATAAATCGCACTATGAATTTTCTCGAAGGGTGTTGCTCCCTCTGCAATAGCTTTATCGGCGACTGCCTTCATTTCGGCAATTAACGACTGTACAATTTCATGCAATAGCTCTTCCTTATTCGCGAAAAACGTATAGATCGTCGCTTTACCGACACCGGCTATTTTGGCGATTTGATCCATCGTTGTACCTTTGTACCCAAAAAGTGAAAAAGATTTCTTCGCCGATTCCATAATTAACAATTTTTTGGCATCCATTTGCGCACCTCAGAACTAGAATACTAAAATAGTTTTATGTTCGGATATTAATGTACCACCATTTCATGATTTTAGCAACCCAAAAACCATGATTCTCAAGCAGCTTCTTTTGTATACATAATCACACTAATAAAACAAAACCCGCACTAGTGAGCACTAGGCGGGTTTTGGTGTTTGATGAAACATGTATTAAATCCAGGCCTTCAGGCCGATTTGTTTAATGAAATCTTCGGTTGATTGAACATCTTTGTCTCGTTCTACTTCCTGTTGTCCACTTGGCTCACCATTCATAATTTTACGAAACAGCTCTTCATTCTTCGTTGCTAGAGCGAAATCAATTAACGCTTCTCTCTCGACTTGATCCGCCTGCTGATGGAGAAGAACTTCTTCAAGCTCGATATCTGACGCAGGTACGTAATAGTGTTTATTATCCTTGGGGACGCGAACGACGTAGTCGAAAATGTTATCGTTATTCCGGTCGTAAGCAATAATATATCCATATCCGCCTATAGGCAGATTCTGTTCTAAACTATCGGCAATTACTATTATTTTTTCACCAAGACGAAGCATCTGAATTCCCCCCCACCTATATAAGCCCACAATCTATATGTCAACCAGACTTATCCTCTACTCTACTAAAAAAAATAGTTTGTGTCCAATTGATAGAGGGCTCATTAGTAAAATATGCAATTATTTTTGGAATGAGATGGAAGAAGGTATAATGAATGAAGAACTTTAAATGCTTGTATCTGAATGAATAACAAGGAGATTTCCCATGAGCGAGAAAACCACTAAGAAGCCGCGCCCGTCTTTGACGGAAGGCCCGATTGCCAAGACGTTGATCTTATTTTCGTTACCGATTCTGTTAGGTAATGTGCTCCAGACACTTAATGGTTCTATTAATGCCATATGGATTGGCAAGTACCTCGGTGAAGGTGGGCTTGCGGCGACGTCCAATGCCAACATTATCATGTTCTTCTTAATTAGCTCTATTTTCGGCATTGCAATGGCCGCCGTTATTATGATTGGTCAAAATCTCGGCGGACAAAAGGTAGAAGAAGCTAAAAAAGTTGTCGGCACCAGCGCCGTCTTTTTCCTCATTCTTTCCATCGTCGTTGCCTTATTCGGGCTGCTTTTCTCCCATACCATTCTGGGGTGGATGAATACACCTGCGGATGTTAAGGATCTTGCCGTTACGTACACGCGAATCATTTTCGCTGGTGTTCCATTTATGTTCGGCTTTAATCTCATTATGGCCATATTACGGGGTTCAGGCGACGCCAAGACTCCTTTCTATTTCCTGTTATTGTCTGCCGTTTTGGACATTATGCTTAATCCATTGCTCATTCAAGGCATGGGGCCTTTTCCGAAAATGGGGATAGCCGGCTCGGCTGTCGCTACCTTTGTGGCACAGCTAATCAGCTTCGTGCTGTTGACTGTGTATTTGTATCAGAAAAAGTATTTTCTGCGGATTACGAAAAAGGATATTCCCCTGCTTCGCATTAATTGGATGATCATTCGGACTCTGATTCAAAAAGGACTGCCGATGGGATTAAATATGGTCGTGGTTTCCCTAAGCAACTTAATTCTCATCCATCTCGTGAACTCCTATGGTTCTGAATCGACCGCTGCCTTCGGCGTTGCGATGCAAATATCCAGCTATGTGCAAATGCCCGCAATGGCGATTGGCGGAGCTGTGACTTCCATGGCCGCGCAGAACATTGGTGCTGGGAAATGGGATCGGGTGAATCGAATTACGTGGACCGGTGTTGGGGTTAACATCATGATGACGGGACTTATTGTCGTTCTTCTTCATTTGTTCAACCGTGAGGTCGTCAGTTTCTTCCTTCCTTCTGAGGGCAAAGCGATCGCAATTGGGGTACATATTAATAATATAACGCTATGGTCGTTTATTATTTTTGGCGTATTTAACGTCGTTGCCGGCGTAGTTCGTTCTGCAGGGGCTGTTGTGTTCCCGCTTATTGTTGCCTTTATTGCCCTGCTGCTTGTTCGAATTCCGCTTGCTACTGTGTTGGCGAACAAATATGGATTTGATGTGATCTGGTGGAGCTTTCCGGTTAGCTTCAGTGTAGCGGCTGCGTTGAACTTACTTTATTATCGCTTTGGTAAATGGAAGCAGGCAAGGATGCTTACGAGTAGGGGCTAGAAAAAAGTCTGCCGAGCCAGTTTAGGGCTTAGGCAGACTTTTTTTCTCACGAAAATCTATTCGTTCCAGAGCTTCACTCTGTCTTTCACCAACTGTGTGAATTGTTCACCCATTTTCTTCACGCCGACTTTCTCCAGGTCTGCCATGAAAGCATCCCATACTTTATCAAAGTCTTCCGGCTTCGCAAGAATCGCCTCTGGGATCCGTTTTTTCATAATATCTTCGGATTTTTGGAATGTGACTTGTATATCGGAGCCTGTTGGCATCGAAATTCCCCAAGCAGCGCCGTACTTTCTAACTGGGAATTCTCCATCTTTTGGCCACAGATCTTTATAAGTTGTAACATTATAAGCTTTCAATGTTTCAAGGTCTGCTTTTGTGTAATTCTTTTGGATTTGTTCAGGGAAACTAGTCGTATAGTAGTTGCCGGTAGGATCTTTAACTCCATCACCATAGCGTGCGGACAGGAAGTAGTTTCCGATTCCGTTTTCTTTCTTATAGCCGCTCGGGTTGTTGGTTTTTTTGTCCTGCGCTTCAGGTGTAAGTACACGCTTGCCATTTTCCACCTTGTAGTCGACGCCTTCAATGCCCCAGTTAACCAATACTTGGCCTTCATCCGACGCCAACCAATCCAGAAACTTGATCGCACGAACGGGATCTTTCGCTTTCGTTGTAATACCGATTCCCCAGCCTGCTAAATAACCTGTATCCTGGAAGGAGTGATCTTTTATATTCTCATTCAAAGTTACTGGGAAATGCGCATAGGTTTGATCCAACTTTCCGTCTTTCTTTAAGACGTTTTCGCCGTCGCCGTACTCCCAATTTTGGTCAATCAGACCAAGCACACGTCCGCTGGCTATTTTCGCTTTATATTGATCGTATTTTTGCACAAAGCTTTCCGGATCGAGCAGTCCGATACTGTTCATATGGTTAAGCCATTTGAAATACTCTTTTTCTTCAGGACGCAGGAAATGGTACTTGGCTTCATACGTATTTTGATCGATATTGAATTCGCCGTCATCTGTAGTTCCTGTTGTGATGACCGCCGGGTTCGTCACAGAGATCAGAATACGCCAGTCGTCTGCTAGCAAAGATAGTCCGACTGTTGGTTTTCCATCAATGGTTGGATGCTTTTCTTTGTAGGCTTTTAAAGCGTTCTCATAATCCTGCACGGTCTTGATTTTCGGATAACCAAGCTCTTTTAAAACCTGATGCTGAAGTTCAAATCCACCTCCAGCATCAAAATACTTTTGGTTCACTCCTGCGGATGGAAGCACATAAATAGCGTGATTATCATTGCTGTAACGGAGCCTTTTAAAATAATCGCCATACACTTTTTTGATGTTCGGACCGTATTTGTCAATTAGAGGCGCAAGATCCACCATAGCACCGGCATCGATTAGCTTTTGCACATCACCTTTCCCACTTATCAGATCAGGGTATTCACCGCTGGAAGCCATTAGAGCAATTTTTTGATCTGCAGCACCTACCGGGAATTCTTGTTTAAGCGTTACTCCGGTCTTTTCTTTAATTTTCTTGCCAACTCCGGATTGCATATCGTCCCAGTCTGCATTCGGATCAGCGCTAAACATAGAAAAAGTTATCGGTGCCAATTCATTTGAATCAGCTGCCTTCGTACTGCCTGGTGCTGAAGATGCAAGATCTGAAGCGTCTTTGGAGCAGCCCGTCACGGTTACGATAGCTGCAGTAAGCAAGACTGCTGTTATTGTCGCGGCTTTCTTTCTCATGGTTTGTTGTCCTCCCTTTATATGAACAAACTATTGAATCACAGGAAACCCTGTTATTACCACAACCTTTTAACTCTTTACAGCACCAAGCGTAATCCCTTTAACAAAATATTTTTGTAAAAATGGATAGACAAGTAAAATGGGTACGGAGACAACCATTGTTATCGCCATTTTAATGGACTCAGGTGAAACCTTCGCCACATTTTGCATAACATTGGGATCGTGTGATTCGTTGCCGCTTTGTGTACTCTGAAGTACTTTCATTAACTCATACTGCAGGGTGGTCAACTTTTCATTCGAGCTGTTATATAGGAATGTATCGAACCAAGAGTTCCAATGTCCTACCGCAATGAACAAAGCAATCGTTGCTAGTACAGGCTGACAGAGCGGCAATATAACCTTCCAATAAATCGTGAAATCATTAGCTCCATCGATTTTTGCCGATTCTTGCAAAGCATAAGGCAGCCCATCCATATAAGATCGAATGATGAATACGTTCCAAACTCCGAGGATACCAGGGATGATATAGACCCAGAACGTATTAATCATGTGCAGATCACGCATCAACATATAGCTAGGAATCAAGCCGCCTGAAAAATAGAGTGTAAGTGCAAACAACATGGAAACCGGTTTACGAGCTTGGAAATCTCTACGTGACAAAACAAAAGCGACCATCGATGCACTACCTACACCTAGAATGGAACCGATTACTGTGCGCAGCACGGAGTTTTCGAAGCCTTTGATTAGACCTGGAAAACGAAAGATAGACTGATAGTTTTGCAAGGTGAAAGCGCGAGGCCAAATGTGTATACCGCCCCTCACCGTATCGACAGAATCATTAAGAGATATAGCTAATACATTCAAGAAAGGATATAAGGTAGCAATTGCTGCTAAAATCATAACCATATAGAGAAACAGATCGAAAACAATATCGAAAAAGCTTCTCCTGAGTAATGCCTGCATGCTCCCACCTCCAATTGGTTGCTTTAGAACAATTTCCATCTTAAGCATAAGATCTAGATAATAGTTTCTTTAGTAACTTTTTTATAGATGGTATTGGCTGTTATGACAAGAACAATACTAACTACTGAACTAAAAATACCAACCGCGGTTCCAAACGAAAATCGTCCTAATTGAATCCCGTATTTAAGCGCATACAATTCCAGCACTTCCGCATAGTCGAAAACGAGCGAGTTTTGCAGCTGAAACTGCTTTTCAAAACCAATGCTGATCAAATTGCCAATCGACAAAATGAATACAACCATGAATGTGGTACGAATACCTGGCAACGTAATGTGCCAAATGCGACGAAATCGACCCGCTCCATCCACGGTAGCTGCTTCATACTGCTCCTGATCTATACCCGCCATGGCGGCAAGGAAAATAATCGAGTTCCACCCGGTTTCTTTCCACATATCGGAAGCTGTTACAATCCCCCAAAACCAAGTCCCTTTAGCCATAAATTGCACGGGTTGATCAATAATATGAAACTTCAAAAGCAGTTCATTAACGGCGCCTCCGTCAATAGAAAGCATCTTGGTCACCAAGCTGGCTACAACAACCCAAGATACGAAGTGAGGCAAATAGGAAATGGTTTGAATGGAACGTTTGAACAATTGCCCCTTGAGCTCATTCATCAGAATGGCAAACACGACAGGTATTGTAAAACCAACGACAAGCCCCATGATACTCATACCCAGCGTATTCTTTAATGCGTTGTAAAACCGCTCATCCATGAACAATTGTTTGAAGTTATCGAATCCGACCCATTGCTGCTGCAGAATCGACTTCCCAGGCTTGAATTTCTGGAATGCCATTAGCCAACCCCACACAGGCACATAATTAAAGATGATCACGTAGATGACAAAAGGGATCGACATCATATAGAGATAACGCTGTTGAACCATCGTTTTCCAAAACTTCGAAGACTTCTTCCGATCCGTAAGGGGGATGGTCGTCTCCGTAGATAGCGTTTTCATAGTATCCCTCCGTTTGTCTTATATTTCTATCATACTGGATCATTCCCATTCAAAAAACCACCCAAATTCAGCTTCAAATCATGTCAAAACAGCGCTTTTAGATGGTTGGTTTCACTGGGAAGAAATAAAAGAGATTGCCTTCCTATCCAGCTCTCAGGCTAGAAAGGAAGGCAATCTGTTCAATTCTTCTTCCCTTTATACGAGGAAGGCGATTCGCCTACATATTTCTTAAACTTGCTGTGAAAATAGTCTACGTTAGCGTATCCAACACGCGTAGCGACCTGATGCACCTTGTGCCCTTCGCCCAGCAGCTCAATCGCTTTTTGAATGCGGATTTGATCCAGGTAGGTGTGAAAGTGTGCGCCGGTATAGTTTTTAAAGATTTTACCTAGGTATCCGCTTGTATAATTAAACAACTCCGCTAACGTATCCAATTTCAAATTCTCAGCATAATGCCGCTCGACGAAATCCATAACCTGCTTTAACAACGGTTCATTACTAAAGACGCTAATCTGGTTCGTCAAGTCACACAACTGCTGACGGATACGATTTTGGATGGCAGTCAAGTTCGGTTGCTCGTAGATTTGCGAAATGATGGACATAGCATTCTGCACGATTGTATACGTTTTATCATTCTGTCCAGCTAGTTTGTTCAATACCATTGAGATCAGCTGTGCATAGTTCGTTTTTAGGCCATGTTCGCTGCTATCATAGGCGATGAACTCTGTTCCTGCAAGTTGGAGCCAGTGCACCAAGCTTTCTTTATTCCCCATATCCATCGAGTAGTAAAGCTTCTCAGCTAAGGAGACGATATCTAAGGTGGCCGATTGCTCACTTGATCGAATGATATCATGCTTGGCAATAAGCTCATCACCAAAGAGAAAATGGCTCGTTAGCAAGTTCGCTGCTTCTCCGAAGGAAGTGCTAATTTCTTTATTCTGCTTAACTACACGACCTATGGCACCGTGGAAGATATGATCAGGCAGAGCTGCCTTAATCTCACAGTAAACACGACTCCTTGCTCCTTCATCCACAATCGGCTCCGTTAAGAGAACACCGACATAGGAATTCGCTGCAAAGACAATACCTCTATGCTTATTAGTCTCAAACAAAACGGTTAAACGCTGTTGGATCACGGCGTAGATACGCAGATCAGCCCTTTGTGACTGGGCAAGCTGGAGCAGCAGTATTTGATACCCTCCCGCTGAAGCTCCAATTAGAGTTTCAACATCATGAGGAATGGACCGCTGATCAACATCCGCTGCTAGTAAAGCTTGTATGCATTCCTCTCTACGCTGCGCCTCACTTATTACACCTAAATTGGATAACTCCTCTTGCTTCTGAAGATATTTATAAATGCGCATTAATTCATTCACAATCTCTTCCTCGTCCACAGGCTTAAGCACATAACCATCCACCTGTCCGACAATCGCTCTCTTCGCGTAATCGAAATCCGCATATCCAGTGAGGATAAGAAACCGGCACGAAGCATCCGTTTTGCGAATTTCCTCAATGACCTGTAGCCCATCCATCACCGGCATGCGAATGTCAATAATAATTAAATGCGGCTCCAACTCTGCGTACTTGCTCATTGCTTCTCGGCCGTTCATCGCATCGCCTACAACCTGGAAGCCATAATGCTCCCAATCGATTAATGTCTGCAGACCCGCGCGAATCATAGGTTCATCGTCAACAATTAATACTTTGTACATGATCTCACCCCTGAATCGGTATCGAAAAGTAAATGTGCGACCCCATGCCCTCATGGGAAATAATCGTCACGCCATAGGTGTCGCCATACATTAATTTAAGCCTTTGGTGTACATTACGCATGCCAATGCGATGCTCTTGTTTGTCCTGGGTGTCGTTCATCGACTCCTTAATCTCCCTCAGTCTAGACTCGCTGAAACCAACCCCATTATCGATCACTTCTATACGCAAATGTTGACCTTCAATCGTTGCATGAACCTTCAAAATTCCGTTATCTTCCATACATTCCAAACCATGAATGACCGCGTTTTCAACAAGTGGTTGTACGATCAGAGGGGTAATCATAATGTTGCTAACTCCCTGATCTAAATGAATTTCATACGTCAACCGATCTCCAAACCGGAACTGCTGTATATCTAAATAACAACGAATCATGTCAAGCTCATCCTTGAGTGGAATCAGACTCCCCATGATTTCAAGCTTTTTGCGCATTAGCTTGCCCAGTGTTCGAACGATGTCGGAAATTTCTGCTTCGCCTTTCAGGTGGGCTTTCATGCGAATCGATTCCAGCGCGTTAAACAGAAAATGCGGATTAATTTGACTCGCCATCATCTTCAACTTAATCTCTTTTTGCCGCAGTTCTAACTGATGGTTCATTCGGTTAGACTCATGGATCTCGCTCATCAACTCCCGAATGCTTCGGACCATGTTATTGAACTGCCTTGCGAGCATGCCAACCTCATCGTACCCATCAATTTCCGAAGAAACATGCAGATCTCCTAGCGCCACTTTATTGATCTGTTTGTTCAACTGAAGCATTCTGGATGTCAGCATGTTGGAAAAGAAATAAATAAGTACGAAGGCAATGAGTAAACTCGCTAACGTAATGTATAAACCCATATAACTGATCTTGTTGGCTTTGCCAACGATACTCTCTACTGTGAATACGGATACTATTCGTAAGCCCTTATCACTTAACGTCGGGATGAGGTCATTGATGAGAACTTTAGAATCTCTTTCTTTGAACCGCGTCTGGTATGTGCCTTCCGGCTTATTGAGAAAATCTTTGGCGAAATCCAATTCGCTTAAGTTTTTGCCTACCCATTCCGTGTTCTTGGCAGCCACGATATTACCTTTGCCATCCAAAATCATCGTATCAAAAAGCTCTTGACTAACGATCGCATTCATTTCGTCAGGATTAACATCAATTACCAACACACCACTGGTTCGATAATTAGGGAAATAAATTCTTTTAACCAAACTAAGCACTTTTCGATTATTTTTCGTTTCATCCTCGATAAAGTACCAGCTGATCTTCTCTGTTTTTTTGCTCATTGCTTCCTGGTACCAAAAAGACTCCAAAACCACGGGGGAAGGCTGTATGAAATTCCAGTTGTTTAGCGTTGTTGGATTCGTTGTGTAGAACCGGATATTGTAGACCTCTTTATACAGCTTTACAAAATCAGTAAAATCCTGGAACTCTTTATAAGCGCTTACAACTTCATAAATAGATTGATATTGCGTGTTAATAACACGTTCCAACCGTGGATCAATCATCAGTTTGTTCGATATCTCAATCGGTATCCGGAGAATGTCGGATGCACGCTTGTTAATTTTCTCCACGTTATTGGATGTCTGTCCAATCGCATCACTAAGCACCGATTGCCGAAAGGCGTTCGTCAGGAACACACCCACGATCAGTACGGGAATGACAACCACCAAAATGAACGCGAGAATAATCTTATTTTTAATGCGAATATTGTTCGTCTTCTTCATGAAGTATTGGAGCATCGTCATCACCACTCGGCGTGAGAAATTTGTCGTACTTTTAATTATAATACAGTTTCATAACAATGGACTACCGAAGAGATTAGGCAGATTATCATGTCAAAATTGAAAACCTTCCGAAGCCATGTGATGACTTGGAAGGTTCAATGGTTGAGACGGGACTAAAGCTGCAAGAGATCTTTATGTATTTTAATAACAATCTTCTTGTTCGTCGTCTCCTCCGTAATAGAGCAGTTCGGACGATGGATATCGGAAGGAAAGCACACCGCAAACATGCCGGGTTTCAGAATAATTCCCGTTTCTTGCTGTGAAGAGTCCGATTCATAAAAGGCGATATCATGCGAGTCGAACTTATTATCGACCACTTTGGCGTCTGGATGCAGCTTGTAGAAACAAAGCTTTTCCTCGCCGCTGACTAGAAACTGAATATCCGTGTATATCACATGGGATTCAGGCATTTGCTCCTCAGATGGTCGGGTCATGACCTCCTGCACATTGGCGAACATCAGATGGCCGTTATCACCTTCTAGGTCATATCTGCCCGCTTCCGCTTCACCTAAGTTGCGATTCAAAATGTAATCGATACCTCGCCCAACCGCTGGGGGCCACAGATGGCGTTCTTGTTCAAAATGCTTCACGTCGCTAATAATCATTTGATACATGACTCCTTTTGGTTCACTTGAATAAAATTATAAGAATCGAGAAGAAATGTGAAAACATGGATTGGATTACTCAGCAGGACGAGGGCCAGGATCCATACCTGTTTCAGATGCAGTCATTAACGGTTTAACCGTGAGCTCCGCATGTACATGAATTTGACAGGATAAGCGGATATTGTCTTCTGTGATTCCTTTGGTCTCTCGGATCGCAGTCTCTACCTCATTCATGGGGCCAGCATCCCCCTCAATGATTTCAACACGGCAGGTTGCACATCTGGCGTTACCCCCACAGCGATGCAAGATGTCTACCCCTTGGTCCATCAGGGACAAAACGAGCTTTTTCCCTTCTTCAACTTCGAATTCACCTTTTCCTATAACTTGAATCAACGGCATCACAAATTCCTCCTTTTTAACCTTTGTTGCCTAATTGGCGTCATACCAAACACGAAGCTAAGCTAATCAGTTAAAAAATGACATGATAATGTGACACATTTGAAAAAACGTTCACACCATTGACGGTGAATTATCCCCGAACAGTGTGAACCTTACTTGGCTGCTTTATTACTAAAGTTTAAAACTTTTCTTGGTTAGCGCCTTCCCAATCTGCCAAAAACTTCTCGATCCCCGCGTCTGTCAGCGGGTGCTTGCTCATGGACTCGATAACTTTGTAAGGCACTGTAGCGATATGTGACCCTGCAAGCGCCGCTTCAATCACGTGAGCGGAGTGACGAACGCTGGCAGAGATGATTTCGGATTTGATACCATGTACTTGGAAAATTTGGCTGATTTCTTTAATTAGATTCATACCCACTTGGTTGATATCATCCAAACGTCCGATAAATGGAGACACGTAAGTTGCTCCTGCGCGTGCAGCAAGTAAAGCTTGCGTCGAGCTGAAGATCAAGGTTACGTTCGTTGGGATGCCCAGTGAGCGGAATACGCTAGTCGCTTGAAGTCCATCCAATGTCATTGGAAGCTTAATAACAACATTTGGGCTTAGCAAAGCAAGCTTCTTGCCCTGCTCAACCATTTCGTCTGCTTTCAGTGAAACGACTTCTGCACTAATCGGAACATCGCCTACAATGGAGATAATTTCTTTCACTGTTTCGAAGAAGTCTCTACCTTCTTTAGCAATCAATGAAGGGTTGGTTGTTACTCCTGCTACAACACCTAACGCGTGAGCTTTGCGAATTTCGTCTACATTGGCTGTGTCGATAAACAATTTCATCCTGTATCCCTACCTTTTCTCCCTTTTGTGGGCTCTTATTGGAAATACTTCTGTCTGATTTGTTGAACGATTGCATCTGCTGTAAAGCCGTATTCACGAATTACTCGATCTGCCTTCGCTGATGCACCAAATTTACGGATACCAACAACGAAGCCATCGCCTCCCGTAATCTCTTCCCATCCAGCAGGATAGGCCATCTCAATGACAACATTTGCTTTTACTTGTGGTAAAAGGATGACATTGCGCACCTCTTCAGGCTGCTGCTCGAACAATTCACGGCTTGGCATGGAAATAACACGAGCCCCAATACCATCTTGCGCCAACTGCTTCTTCACGTCAAGTGCTAAGCTCACTTCCGAGCCTGTTGCGATGAGTTGAATATCAGGTGTCGCTGATGCGTCAACATCGGATAAAATATAAGCTCCTTGATGAATATGAGCATAAGCAAGCTGATCCGTTCCCGGAAGCACCGGCAAATTCTGACGCGAAAGCGCGAATACGAACGGGCCTTCCTTCGCTTGGAGGACATACTCCCAAGCCGCTGCAGTCTCGTTAGCGTCCGCAGGACGGAACAGGGTCAGATCTGGAATCATCCGCAGGGATGGGATCTGTTCGATCGGCTGATGCGTAGGGCCGTCTTCGCCGACAGCGATGCTGTCATGCGTGAACACGTACGCAACAGGGAGCTTCATAAGCGCGGACAAGCGAATCGCGCCGCGCAAATAGTCGCTGAACACGAGGAACGTTCCGCCGAAAGCACGCAGTCCGCCGTGCAGCAGCATGCCGTTCAGTGCTGCGCCCATGGCGAACTCGCGGACGCCGAACCAGAAGTTGCGGCCGCTGTAATCGGCGGCACTGAATGCCGCGGCGTCGTTAATCATGGTGAAGTTGGAGCTCGCTAGGTCGGCGGAGCCGCCTACTAGTTGAGGTACCCGCTTCGCCAAGCCGTTAATCACTTTGCCAGAAGCTGTGCGCGTCGATATAGCACCGCTCTCTGGGGTAAAGCGCGGCACATCGGCGTTCCAGTCTGCTGGAAGGTCGCCGCTGTTAGCGAGCTCGAATTGCTGAGCGAGCTCGGGGTGCGCAGCCTGGTAGCTGTTCCACAGCTGCTCCCAGCTGGTTTGGGCTTGTGAGCCCAGTTCTTTGTGCTGGGCGAAGTGCTTGTAGACCTCGGCCGGGACGTAGAAGTCCGGCTCAAGCGGCCAACCCAGAGCTTGCTTCGTCAGCAGCAGCTCTTCTTTGCCGAGCGGCGAACCGTGCGTGCCGCCGTGGCCGCCTTTGCCGGCTTTGTTCGGACTGCCGAAGCCGATCGTTGTTTTGATCTCAATCAGGGTTGGACGACCCAGGTCCGCCTTGCCTTCTTCGATCGCGGCGGAAATCGCCTCGACGTTGTTTTGCTCTTCCACACGTAAGTATTGCCAACCATAGGATTCAATACGCGTCCGGATATTTTCAGAGAACGACATGTTCAACTCGCCATCAAGCGAAATATCATTTGAATCGTATAGCACGATTAGCTTGCCCAATTTCAAATGACCTGCCAATGAAGCAGCTTCAGAGGAAACACCTTCCATTAAATCGCCATCTCCGCAAATGGCATATGTGAAGTGATCAACAATTGGGAAGTTCGGTTTATTGTAGACAGAAGCCTGATGAGCTTCGGCCATTGCCATTCCGACAGCCATTGCAACTCCTTGACCCAGTGGTCCCGTTGTCGCTTCAACACCTGCCGTATGACCATACTCGGGATGCCCTGGTGTGCGGCTTCCCCATTGACGGAATTCCTTGATGTCGTCAAGGGTTACATCATAACCACTTAGGTGCAGTAGGCTGTAAAGAAGCATCGAACCGTGTCCTGCGGATAGAACAAATCGATCACGATCAACCCATTTGGGATTCGTCGGATTGTGCTTCAAGTGCCGTGTCCAAAGTGCATACGCCATAGGCGCCGCACCCATCGGCATACCAGGATGACCCATAGCCGCTTTCTCGACTGCATCGATTGTAAGCGTTCTAATTGTATTGATGCTTAACTCTTCAATGCCAACAGTTGTTTGATTCAAAAGAGATTCGCCTCCATCAATTTAGTTGTATTAATTCCATCTACTCTTTATTATAAGGATAGATGAAGCATTCAAATAATTGATAGTTTCGATACTCGCTATAGAAGGTGTCTATATGGTGAATTTTGAGCTTTATAAAGTATTTTATCTGACTGCCAAATCTGGCAGCTTATCTAAAGCAGCAAAAGAACTGTACATTACCCAGCCCAGCGTCTCTCACTCGATCAAATTGTTGGAGGATACTCTGGGGCTGCAGCTGTTTGCCAGAACGTCCAAAGGCGTCGAGCTTACCAAGGAAGGTGCTGTGCTATTTTCCTACATCGAACAGGCGTACAATTTCATTTCACTCGCAGAAGAAAAATTAAGTGAACTTCGTAATTTCTCTAGCGGAGAAATCAAAATTGGCGGCAGTGACTCCTTGTGCAAACACTATCTGCTCCCTTTCTTGGAATCATTCCACGTTCAGTATCCGCATGTGCAGATTAACTTAGTACACGGAACAACACCGGAAATTGTGAAGCATCTGAAGGAAGGCAAGATTGATATTGGAATTGTCAGGACGCCTATTCTAGATGATCAATTGCAGGTGCGAGAAGGCATTACCATTCAAGATTGCTTCGTAACGGGGCCAAAATACCGAGAGCTGTCATTGGGAAAAGTCTCCCTTGCTAAGCTGTTAACCTACCCGATCATCTTATTTTCGAGTAATAGCTCATCACGGAAATTCGTCACCCGACTTTTCAGTGAAAATGGCTTGCTGTTGGAACCGGAAATTGAGCTCGGCAGCGTGGATTTGCTCATTGAATTTGCAAAGATCGGCTTTGGCGTTTCCTTCGTAACCAAAGAATTTGTAGCGAAGGAGCTGGCAGACGGAAGCTTGTTTGAGGTGAATATTGACGCTACCATTCCGTCGACTAAGATTGGTATTATCACTTTGAAAAATATGCCGCTATCGACAGCAGCCTCTGCTTTCGTTGCAGAGCTGGAAAGCCCGGGAAGTTGAGCCGAGTTGAGAATAACTTGGAGTCATGCGCAAAACCTACAAACCTACAACGTTAAGCGCCTTTTCGGCGCTCCAGAACTAGATGGACCTCCCTAGGAGAGCGGGAGGCTAGGAGCTACAAGCTGGGGGCTAGCGTTGAAACCCCATCGGAACGCAAAAAAGACGCGCTCAGCCACACTGAGCACACCTTTTTCAAATTCACAAACTAACGATCGCTTTGATGACCTTCGACTCTGGCTTCAGCCAAGTCTCGAACTGATCAATCATGTCCTCGAATGTCGCACGGTGCGTGATGTAGCGCTCGATGTCGATGATGCCGTCTTGCATGGCGGCACGTACGGTGTCGAAATCCTCCATGGTCGCATTGCGGCTGCTCATTAAGGTCAGCTCCCGTTTATGAAAGTCGGGATCATGGAAGGTGATATCGGCCTTAACAAGTCCGACATATACGAGTTTGCCGCCATGTGCGACAAGTCCGAACGACTCTGTCATCGACCTAGCGTTCCCTGTCGCATCGAAGACGACAGTAGGATATTCGCCGTTCGTGAGCGCGGCTAGCTGCTCCATCGGCTGCTGCAAGGCATTAATCGTATGGTCGATGCCTGCCCAATCACGGCAAAAGGCCAACCGCTCATCGTTAATGTCCATCGCAATGACGTTTGCTCCGCGCTGCCTAGCCAGAATCATAACGCCGAGTCCGATTGGACCGGCACCAATCACGAGCACGTTTTCACCAGCGCGAAGTTCGGATCTTCTCACTGCGTGAGCTCCGATGCTAAGCGGCTCTAACATAGCTGCTTGGTCCAGCGTCAGCCCATCGGTTTTGATGAGATGGCTGACTGGTAAGGAGATCAGCTCTCTCATACCCCCGTCGATATGTACGCCAAGCACCTTCATATCTGTACAGCAGTTTGTCTTGCCGTTCCGGCAAGCAATACAAGTCCCGCAGTGCATATAAGGGACGATGCTTACTTGATCACCGATTTGCAGTCCTGTTACACCCTCACCGATCTGTTCAATATAACCCGCCAGCTCATGCCCGAGAACACGCGGATAGCTAAAAAACGGTTGATTCCCTTTATACGCGTGCAAATCCGTCCCGCAAATGCCTATCCTTTTGATGCGAACAATAGCTTCCCCTGCACTTAGACTAGGCTCCTGTACTTCTACTAGCTTAAACTTCTCGATCTGCTCACATACGATTGCTCTCATTCCTAGTTTCCCCCTGTCCTATTACACATAGGTTTTTTCGTTATATTCGGGTCTTCCACTAATCCAAGACTTATTGTGTATGGGGGTCAGAATCTCCAGCACCTCATGAAGCAGCTCCATGTCGATTGGTTCATCTGTCCACGCAATATTATTGCGAATGTTGTCAGGGTTCGCTGTGCTGACTAGTGTCGTAGGGATGCGTTCGTTCGCTGTTGCATACTGCACAGCCAACTTGGCAATGTCAGTTCCCTTACTTGCACAGTGTTCAGCAGCCTGTTTACATAGTCGCTGAATTTCGCCTGAGGCGGGATGCCATTCCGCAGCTGGTCTAGTGCTCAGAAGCCCCATCGACAGCGGCGATGCATTCACCAAACCGACCCTATGCTGTTCCAGAACTGGAACTAGATCCAGCAAGGAAGTATCGTTCAAACTATAGTGACAGTAGGACAAGACGGAATCCAGTTCTTTGTGAGCCAATGCCTTTTCAAATATAGATAACGGTAAACCGGATACCCCAAAATAACGAATCTTGCCTGATTGTTTCAATTCATCCAGCGCAGGAAAGGCGCCTTCCAGAATCTCGTTAAATGGTGCAAACTCAATATCGTGTAAATATAAAATATCGATATAATCCGTTTGAAGACGCTTTAAGCTCTCATCGACACTTTCCAGAATTCGCTGCTTCGAGAAATCAAACTCTTCTGCTCCGTACCGCCCTGCCTTCGTCGTCAGGATGAAACGATCCCGCTCCAATTGGGCTATCGCTTTACCTAGTACTGTCTCTGCTTTGGTTAACCCATAAAAAGGAGACACATCAATCAGATTAATGCCCATATCAATCGCGGTATGAACGGTTCGGATGCTTTCTTCTTCATTCGTTTCACGGAATACAGATCCTAGTGAGGATGCACCAAAGCTCAGCACAGAGACGTCAAGTCCGGTTTTGCCTAATTTACGATACTTCATAATTTATAAAATTCCTTTGCATTTAGTCCGAATAAGCGGGCTTTATCTGCTTCTGACCAATTTCCTGGCAATGCTTGAGTAAGCACATCTACAACGTCATCGTACTCTGCTGCGAGCAAACAAACCGGCCAGTCACTGCCGAATAAAACACGCTCCGTTCCAAATACCTCTAGCACATGCTGGATATAAGCAGTAAAATCCTCACACTTCCATTCCGTATGATTGGCTTCTGTCACCATACCGGATAGCTTACAATATATATTTGGATGTTTCGCAATAGCCGTCATTTGGCTTTTCCAAGGCTCAATAACACCATCCGCAATTCGAGGCTTAGCCATATGATCAATAACTGCGCGTAAACCTGGAACCAGACTCAAAAGCTGAACCACCGGTTCCAATTGATGAGATACGACAAGCAGATCAACGGGTACATCTTTTTCGGCAAAATAACGGACCGCTTCAACAAAATGAGGCTCAAGTATGACACTCGCATCCGGCATTTCTTGAATCATGACTCTAAAGCCTACATATTTAGGATGCTGGCTAAATCGTTTATAGTGAATATGAAAGTCAGGATCATTCAGATTGAGCCAACCTACTACACCGGCAATTGTATCTGATTCCTCGCTGAGGGATAATAGATAATCCGTTTCTTCTAATGTCGGCGCCGCTTGAACCACAATAGTTTGATCCAAGTTGTGCTGGTGCAGGTGGGGTAATAAGTCGTTCGGCAGGAAATCACGATACAATACCGACAGCTCCGGTGTAAGCCACCCATAGTCACCCCGATCCATCTTCCAATAATGCTGGTGTGCATCGATCCGCATAGAGATTCTCCTCTTCATTACCCATATATTTGGTACCGCTTTCTTCTATTGTATCACCAAATAAATCATATGAAATAACGATATCTCGCATCTTTATACGGTTTTTTGATATCATGGCATTACGTATTAACTTGAAGGAGGGATCTCATGCATCCTGTACGTAAAGTGTTCGAAGCGAACGACGCCTTCCCGTTTTCATTTGCCTATAAAAACACAAAAAGCTCGCAAAGCGAGCTTCCTGATCATTTCCACGATTGGTATGAAATTGTGTATGTGTATCGAGGAAAAGGAACCTTCTTTATCGATCACACGTTTTATGAAATGAAACAAGGTGATCTCTTCCTCATCCCTGGCAATACGATTCACCGGGCAACTCCGGATAAAGAGACGCCTGTAACGTCGACAGCGATTTATTTCAGCCCCAGCATTGTACAGGCTCCTAACTTAGGTGACTCTTTCTCATATTTGCATTGCTTCGAGCAAGCCGCAGCACATCACAATTACAAGTTTGAAACTCTACTCTCACAACACCAACACCTAGATTCATGGTTGGAATCCATTCAATATGAATTCAAACATCCGAATTTGGGTCACCGGCAAGCTATCTTGCTGCAGCTTCTTCAACTCCTGCTTTTTATGAATCGTGATCTGGGTTCCGGCACGAAGCCTAGTACTGGGGATTCCATTGCTCCCCCGATGTGGATGAGGGAAATTTTGCTCTATATCGATCAGCATTTCTGTGAGGACATCGGCCTTAAGACGCTTTCGAAGCAAGCCTCTGTCACACCTGCCCATTTCAGCCGTGTATTTAAGCAGTTAATTGGGATGAATATTACCACATATATCATGACCAAACGAATTATCCGAGCGAAGCAGCTGCTTAGCGAAAACGACCTCAACATTAACATCATCGCAGAAATGTGCGGCTTCGAGAGCTTACCTCATTTTCATGCCATGTTCAAAAGAGTTCTGGGTATGACTCCCGCAGCTGCTAGAAAGTCGGCTAGATAGCTGAGCTGCACTAGTTATTTAGAGACATTCAATCGAGCAATTGTGATCATATACGTGGTACCTTTGGCCAATTCACTCTTGACCTCTATCTTACCTTGCATTTTTCTAATAATACTAAACGAAACCATTGTGCCAAGGCCCGTCCCTTTATCTTTGGTCGAATAATAAGGAGTTCCAAGCCGATTCATTTGCTCTTTGGTCATACCAATGCCAGTATCTCCAACTGAAATGACAACATGTCCGTTTATCGAATGGGCTGTAAATGTCAAATTTCCACCCTCAGGCATGGCCTCAATACTATTTTTCCCGATATTAATTAGCGCTTGCCGTAATTTATTTTTATCACCAAGAATAAGAAGCTCCTCTTGTTCGATTTGTTTGATGATCTGTACATTTTGATAATTGGCATAGGAAGTAAGGACGTTAGCAACATAATCGATCTCATTCTTCATCTCGATTACTTCTATTTTTTCCGGTTCAGGCTTCGCGAAGGTTAAATAGTCGGAAATGATGTGCTCCGCACGATCCAATTCCTCCAGACAAATTTTTTGATAATATTGTCTATTGGATATCGTAAGATCATCTTTCCCCATCAGTTGAATGAACCCTCTGACAGAAGTTAAGGGGTTTCTTACCTCGTGCGCAACAGATGCCGCTATATCACTGACGATCTTCATCTTCTCGCTTCTTATGATTTCTTCGCGCAATCGGGTATTTCTCTTGAAAGTCTCGAGTACATACACAAATAAACCGGAAATAGAGCATTGGACAATAATCACGCCGTAAAAAATCGGATAATTCGTATTAAATAAAGAAGACATATTGCCTATGAGATAACTATAGATAGTTAAACTTATAAGACGAATACTAGCATAAACAAGAATGGATGAGATCATTTTTTGAATCAATGATAATCCCTGGAACTTGATTACAAACCAGATAATCACCAAAAAAGTAGGTAAAAAAGCGATGATATATGCCATCTGGTTGGGACTGCCTAGTATAAAGCGATAGACAAGAACAACCGCATACAAAAAAAGTGAGACATAAACACCTCCATATAAGGAGCCAATACTTAGCGCAACAGCACGTAAATCAAAGGTAAGACCATTAAATACAACAGGAAACGTCATTGTGACCACGAGTGTGAAACTAAATACAATGGCAATTATCATCCGAGTATAACCATTTTCACGATCTGTCTTCATGATATATGGGTAGATAATAACAGGTAGAAACACAATAAATAAATTGAATAGAAGATCTCTAACGTTATTAAACATACAGCCCCCCAGTAGCGTCCATACACATAACAGTACCACTAAACATGATGCGGAAACAATTAAAAAAAACAACCTCCATAGATGTCTATGGAAGTTGCTTATGTCTAAACCGAAGCCTATTAATTTTAGAATCGCCAGTAAGCTTTTTCACTTAATCGGGTGAAGAATCCTCGGACTTCCTTGTAAATGATGCTTTGCGAGATAAAGGTATGCACCTCGATCCGCTTCAAGAACGTCAGCAATCGAAAGCCGCTCCAGCTATAAGCAGTAAGCCCTGCCATAAAGTAGCTAAACCCATAATAATCGAAGCCCAGAGGCAGCAAGGCGAAAGTTAGTATCATATTTAAGGTGAAATAAATTCCCCCGGTAATAACTGCTCCTTTACGATCTTCGAAATATAACATGATTAAGATATTAATGAGCATGATGGAATTCATCAGTGCTCCTAGCGTACACATCTTAAAAATGTCGATTACGATTTCTTGTAAGCCTAGCCTTTCAAGGAGCATATCACTAATTAAAATGATAAATAGCGTCAATATGCCTTGCAGCTTCGTCAGACGATACAATTCACGCCATAACACCTCGACCATTCGCTTCTTCGCCTTGGTGATCATTTCCAGGGTTCCGCCATGGGTTACATAGCCATAGAACGTTTTGTATTTATCATAAAATTGCGTCTCCACCGAAACGACGAACAGAACGAGTGACGGAATGATTGTCAGATTAGCTAGGAAGACAGGGGTATCATAGATGGGGCTATACCTAAACGTCTCCTCGATCCGGACACCCGATGGTCCTAACCAAATGATGATGTTATGCGTCCAAACGCCTATGTTGTAAAGAAATCCGATCCAAAGCAGCGAAGGATATTTATCGACATAATGTAAAAAACCATATGGATTAGACGCTTCTTTAGCCGGAAACGAGCGCAGCAGCACAAATACCAGCATGCTCATGGTAAGTAGAATACCACAGCTAAAACCTATTAAAATGTTGGTCGCCTGCTCATGTTGCTCGAAAGCAATGGGGTACCTCATCAGAACAATCACACCGATGATCGAGACCAGCCCACCTGCTAAAAACGAATAAGAAATAATCTTATAATCCTTAGCCGCGGTTAAAAAGACCATGGCCAGCCATATTTGTCCAATCATGAAAAATAACAATACGCTCGTCACTTTATAAACCATTGATAATGGGGACGACCAATAAAAAATCACAGCAATAATGAGCGAAATACCGAGTATGATCCTACTTATACCAACAAAGGTAGGCGTGACGACCTCAAGGCGATTTTGAAAGAAATGATCGGCTAAATACCTTGTAACACTTAGCTGCCAGCCCCCGGAAAGTATTTGCGAGAAAATGAAACAATACGATACCGTAACAATAAACAATTGACGCTGAGCGTCATCTACATGTCCGAATTGAACAAGCATAAAGTTAATCAGAGCAATACTGCCGACAGATAGCATCCAAGGACCAGCAGCAATGAAAGAAGCGTAGGCATAAGCCCGAACTCTTAGTGTAAGATAGTCATCGCGGAACAACTTCTGTAGGGTAAATCCAATTCCCGCCATTAGGTAACCACCTCATCATATAACTGCCGATAAGCATCAATAAAATGATCAATCTGATAGTAGGCTTCCACACGATTGCGTCCTACTTGTCCCATATAGGCTCGCTCTTCAGGGAGCGAATACATTTTCACCATAGCCTCAGACATGGCTTTTGGATTAACAGGAGGAACGATATAGCCGGCTATTCCGACATCGTGCTCGTCCTTCCCCTCCAACAGCTCGCGGCAGCTGCCTACCTCTGTACAGATCCATGGTATTCCTGCGGCCATTCCTTCCAGAACGGCGAGGGGCTGTCCTTCACTAATCGAGCTCAGTATGAGCGCATCAATCTTGGGTAAATATTCGTCGATCGCTACTTTTCCCATAAAAGTAACAATCTCCTCCAGATGGAGATTGCGGGTTAAGGCTACGCATTCTTGATAGTAATCAGGATCTTCGTCCGTAGGCCCCATAATCCAAAGACGTATGTCAGGGATGTCATGACTGGCGAGCCGAACAGCATAGAGCATCGTCTTAATATCCTTAATGGGTACGAGACGCACTAAGGCTCCGAAGACTATCCCTCCACCAGAGGTACTCGTATGTCTTGGAAGTACTGACAATTTGTGATAATCAATGCCATTAGGGATAATCATAGCTTTCTCAGCATGAAGTCCGAGCTCAAGCTGAATTTGATGTGTACCTTTATAAAGAGAGATGGTTCGATCAGCCGTGTGATAAGCCCCTTGAGACATATGGTAGAAATATTCGATCCATCTTTTTTTGAAGGGAGGATCTACCCACACTGATTTCAAAATCTCTTCTTCCCGTTCACGTGCGTATACGCCATGCTCAGTAAGCAGGAATGGCTTCTTATGCTTCATTCGCAGGTAGGTGGCAATCAAGCCAGCATATCCAGTTGAAACAGCATGATACACATCGGCTACCGGATAGGACTGCTGCAGCAGATAAATGGCGGGGAGGTACATGGATCTCCACGTCCAGAAATAGCTATTGAACGAATGATTCGGCATTTCTTGCTCATAGGAAGCGACCAGGAAATCCCAAAATATTTCACTTTTCATAAAGGTAATCGGATTTCCCAGCTTTTTAGAATCAGCAATGCAGGGAATAGATTGCTCGGAATTTTTTTGAAAAGCAAACCACTCCAGACAGGAAGCAGCTTCGTTCTTGGTTAATCGTGGAGGTTTCCCCTCCTCTAGCTTCAGGTAATCCATCATGAAAACATCATGAATGCCTGAAATATTAGGCGGAAGCTTGTATTTATAGCTTGAGGCCTCTTTACGAGAGGAAGAAATCGCGATGATTTCAAATTCATGCTCTGGCATTGCCGAGACCAACATCTGAATCCAATTCGCTACCCCACCTGACACGTAAGGGTAACTCCCTTCCACTAGCAATGCGATTTTCATGGCTTCATTTCCTTCAATTGTAGGGTCACAGTAGGTTGATGTGCCTCCAAATGCCAAAGTCCGTCCGTATGCTCCATACGTGTCAGTACGCCAGCTACCTTGGAAATCTCTGGTGTTCGGTTATCTGGCACACGAACGGTGTAATGCATGGGGACCAGTTCATCCTTGGTCGTAATCGTAATTGCGTCTTGACTGTAATGAACGTCGACCTTTCCGGTCGAGTAAATACTTAGCTTTTTCACCGCGTCCCTAACCGTTAAAGGTTGAAGATATGCATAGTTTTTATTGAGTGATGCCATCCATGCTTCGAATTGCTCACTCAAGTATTTCCAGCCTTTACCCCCGGAACGTTGAATATCCAGCGCATCATCCGGATGTACAAAGTGATTTACCAAACCAAAATTAGCAATAACATCATTGATGTAAAACTTCGTGCTGTCGTCCAGCCAGTAACCGGATGAAACCCGGGGGAAATTCGTGAATTGCGGAAATTCACTGTCCACCCCAAATTCCTGCTCCAGAAAGCCCTCTTCTTCCCCCGTATAATAAAGGGAAGAAATGATATCAATGGAGGGTACTGCTTCAGCGATCGCTGCTTTCCCAGTCTTGTTCAGCACATTGGATGGAGGCACATATGTCTTCAACTCATGTCCGGGAAGCAAGTCGTTCGATAGCTCTACCATACGCTGAAGACTTTCAACCATGGAAGCCTTATCAGGCCAAGGCACATAGCCGAGATTAGTATCAATTGGCTCCTTAGCAGTGACAAGAGATTGGTGATTATAGCCATGCAGACCAATCTCACCACCTTGACCTACCAATTTAGAGCCAAAATACGGCAGAATCTTTGGGTAGTTGTCCAGTAGTGAAGGAAGTGGGGAACTCGTCTGATTTTGATAATTCCCAATCATGAGGCCTGTATACTTCCACCCGTAGAGCTTAGCGAAACGAGCCATATCCGCCCACCAAATCCGTTCATAAAATACAGGCGTGCTAAGCCCGTACTCCTGACGAATCAGCGGATTAACGACAAGCGGAACGGGGGATGGGAAATCGTCAATATTCAGACTTCGTACTGCCACTTGTGAGGTAACCAGGCTGTCTAGAGCAAGACCAATGGATTGAACCATAAGCCCTCGACCTACCTTCTGGATACTGCTGGTTGAGTTCCAGAACACGACGCTCCCCTGTCCATAGTTATTTTTCCAGAGCATAGGATTTCCTTCGGCCGATAAATAAATTTTAACCTGCGGCTTAAGCTTAATATCCAACATACTGTTGGAAAATAGCGCATTGCTAGCCGGAAGATTAGGATAGCCGGGGAATACGGTTTGGTTGACTTCTATGCCGTGTATCGTTCTTTCAATGAACCCGTTATTACTTTCTATCCCGAGCATGTCATTCCATTCTGGCGCATAAAACCGCGTATAGGCAAGAAGTCGACCGCCTTCATTCAAATAGGACTGGATAACGGTTTGATCCAGCTCACTTATATCTTCGCCGGTGAGTAGAATGACAGTCCACGGGGTTGGTCTAATTGTCCTTATTTCGTCTGCCGTTATGGAATCCGCATGCAATTTGGCAAGCTCCAGTGCTGTCTGTAGGTTGACTTTGACCTTATTGCCTTCTGAATCTTTAGGATTTGTATACATATACAGACCGAGTTTATCACCTGTTACGGATGATTGTGCCGAGCTTTTCACCGGAAACTGCGCCTCTTGGTATACATTTCTTGCTGAAGATAAAGGAAACAAGTCGACGGTTCGGACGATTTGCAGCCCGACACCGAGCAGAAGCACACTAACGATAACGCATGTAAAGATGATCAGCTTGTGGGACACCTTGTTCCTTCAGCTCCTTCCAAAATTGGATCGCAGGCAGATGCTCGACCGGAACCTCAATGCTGCTGTCCAACCATTGCTGTGCAAATTGACTAAGTTCGTTTAATTTTCCTTCTGCATACATTTTTTCTACTTTAGTTAAATAAACCATATAGCGATATTCACCCACATTGGAAAGCTGCTCAGCGTGGCGGATGGCCGTCTGGTAATCCTTTTCCATTCGTGCCAGATTGCATAACTCTGCGATAAATCGGGGCTCATCGGGAAATTGAGTAAGTCCCCTTCCTATCCATTGTTTGAACGTCTGTCTAACTTCCATAGCGAGCTCTTCCGTCAATAAATGGCTTCCCAAATAAAGTCGGTAGGCTTCCAATAGTTCTTTCCATGTTTCCCAGCTTTTATCGTCCTGCTGCAGAAGTACGGTCCATTTCTTGATACTTCGTATATATTGTTCATTTAAATAGTTCAAGCTAGTTGCTGCATAATGAACCACTTCGGGATCATCATTGCGGAGAGCTTCGTTAAATAACTGCACTTTATTATTGCCTTCATATTGGAGGAGAGAAAATAAAGCCTCCTTCTTGCCCACAGGCTCACCTGACATCAGAATTTCCCGGAATGGTAAACGGTTCGATTCCGCTTCCACATTAATATTATAGCTTTCCATGGATTGCGGAGAATAATAGACGTAGTTCTCATATTCCTCGTAAAAGTCGTGCCGAAAGCGAAAAAGTAACAATCCTAAGAAGACAACCGATCCAACCAGAAATCCAACGCTAGGAAAGAAAAGGATGATGGTTTGCACCCACCCGGCACTTAGTCGATCTTCGATTCGGAAGGAGATAATATGGAGCAGCCGATTATAAATGAGCACAAGGACGAGATGGAGAAGCAAGCTAATCCAATGAAAAGAAAGCCCAATGATCTGCAATCCGTCTAACACTGCGAATAGTAGACTAACTGCCACGGCAAGCCTTGCGTAAGGAGAAACATCAAAATGCCGGACATTCCGAGAGACTCTCATTCTGAGCCCCCCCTATTGAAACGATCCCTAATCCTGTCTTCAATACGTGATGCCAGCTCTGGAGACGTTGCAGGAAGTAGAAATAACAGCTCACCGCGGAATGAATCGTAGGCCATAGCATCTTCATCACGCAGCATCTGCTGTGTCAGAGCATTGATCTCTATCAGAGCCTCTGTCTCTTCCATTTCGCTAAACTCGATTGGAATCTGCAGTAATAGGAAATTTTGGGCAAAATCAGTTGCGCGTATCGTTTCTTCATTCAATTTGGCGTAGAAATAATCCGGCTTCATTACCCGGGTATTGGGGAAATAACGTTGTTCATTCAACTTCTGTTCCTTTTGGAACGCTTTAACGCAGCTCTCGCCCATCCAAGTGAGAATAAGTCGAAACAGGTCCATCGTATGCTTGTTCAGGGCAACAAAATCAAGCCCGTTCAAACCTATAATGCCTATAATTTGCTTGTTCTCATCCAGAAGCGGTCCTGCAAGTATGGGGATATCTGCCGATTCCCCCTCCGGGCGTATTTGAATCGTTTTCTCCTTACATACTTGGGAATACAAGGATGGTTGATCTAGGAATACGGTGGACGGATAATGTGTCTCTGCACCGTAATAGACTTTCAGCCTCAGTACATCACCGCCTGGACTCATTCGATAGATGACGATGGATCCCGCCTGAATTAAATCTTTGCATAAGCGCACCGCATCCGTGAAAATAATTTCCGAATCTTCGGAATCTAATGCTTTGGCAATTTTATAGAGGGTATACATGCTTTCTTGAGCGCCGACTACCTTCGTCTCCAGGGCTTTCTTAACAAAGAGAAGATCATGATAGCTGGTATCCATTTTCGCTAGCTGCTGCTTATTGTCCTCAAATTCATCCGCCAAAATGGCATATCGAAAACGTAAATCGGAGGAAACGTGACCTACAAATAAAGCGATCCCCCAATAACACACGAACCATTTCGCCTGATCCCATCGGTCAAACAGCCCATATAAATCACCGTTAATCTGGAGGTACGTTAAGATATGCAGCAAGCTGGCTCCAACCGCCGAGGCTGCGCCTATGCGTGTTCCATAGCGAAGTGAAAAGTAAAGAGTAACAAATAAAAATGGATTGGGTGACCAATTCAACCAATCAACGTTGTACACCATATGGATAATAAATAGAACGGCCAGAAAAAAAGCCAGTTCACACCAGGCTAACCAGCTTCGGTTTTGTCGAAAAATCAATCACGTTTCCTCCAAACTTTAACTATCCAAAGGCTTGATAATGATGGGGTTATTTTTCTTCCTATAAAACTGTTTCAATTGCTCATAGATATCATCAATTTGAAAAGGCTTAATAATATACTCATCGGCTCCAGCCATCATTGACTTCGATAATTCGCCGATGGAATGCTTCGCGCTCATCAGAAAAATGGGTGTTTTTGCAAAGGATTTGTCCGAGCGAAGCTCTCGGCATAGTTCAAATCCAGTCAAATTCGGCATAAGAACATCGGACAGCACCGCATCCGGTTTCAATTCCTTTATCGATTTTAACGCAGCAATAGGATCATTGAAGGCTGATACCTGGAGACCTCTCACTTCAAATAAATCCTGTAAAATGTGTAGTAGGACATTATCGTCGTCCACGATAGCTAGGTGATTCATGGCTGTCAACTCCTTACATTTATCTAGCTGCATATTTCATAAATTTACGTATGTAAAAGGATATGTTTGAATGTTTATAGGTTTATTTTATCATATAATGAAGCTAATCCAAATTTCAGGAAGGTCCGTGAAAAGCGATGAAGACATCACAGGTAACAGCTGCCATTATCGTCTCCATGGTCTTTTTCTCATTCCCATTCAAGAAGCAAGTCCAAGCTTCTAAACCTTTTCAAAACGTGAAAGACTACTCCCTCTACTATGGTGCACCTACTGAGCAAGCCATCATTCAATTAAAGAGCAAAGATCTTATTATTATTGAACCTCAATTGTTCTCAAAGCTACAAATACAAGACATTCAAACGACAGGCACTATGGTTATAGGTTATATAAGCGTTATGGAAACCCCTGCCTGGAACACTCTTCGTGTGAAGGAACTTCTGTCTTCGGACTATTTATTGAAGCAGGGCGAGCATATCCATTTCAAGCAATGGGACTCTTATTTGATGGATTTGCGACAATCACATTACCGTCAGCTGCTGTTATCAGAAATCAAAACTTCGATCTCAGACAAAGGTTTAGACGGTATGTTCCTAGATACGGTTGGGGATATCGATGACTGGATTCAAGATGCAGCCACTCAAACCCAAACAAGAGAAGCCTACCATTCTTTCCTTCAAGACGTGAGCGGCCAATACCCCAAGCTTTCCATTATTCAGAATCGCGGCTTTGATACACTCGACTATGCGCTGCCTTATATCGATGGTTTGTTATGGGAGGACTGGAGGGCGAATTGGAAAGAGGATGCGTGGATGAAAACAAGAGTGGACAGACTGCGAAAGGAACAAAAGAAGGGCTTGACCGTATTTTCCATCCATTTAAATAAAGAGAGCTCCCCTGGTAGAGAAGCCCGTAAACTAAAGTTTATACATATAGACGCACCTAACGGTTATACGGAAGAAGTCAACTAATTTTGATTCGACATTTTAATAGTCACATTACATGTTATCTATGATAAAATCTCACATATAGCCTACGATTTAAGAGCAAGGATGGAATGAGGTACATAGATGGATGAGGTCTGGAAGCAAAGCGCTAATTTTCTGGTTATCGATGATCAGGAATACAATATCAACCTTTTAGAGCGGATACTGCGCCGTGCGGGTTTTTCCAATATACACTGTACGACGGATCCCAAGCGTTTAGATACCCTTTTTGATGAGGTTCAGCCTGATATCATTTTATTGGATCTGCATATGCCGGAAATGGACGGATTTGCAGCGTTGAAGCTTTTGAAAGAACGTGTCTTGGAAAGCAATTACCTACCGATCGTAGTACTTACCGCCGATGTAACTCAAGAGGCAAAGAAGGAAGCACTGCATCTGGGAGCGCATGATTTCCTTACGAAGCCTTTGGATAAAACAGAAGTGGTTTTACGGATCAACAACTTACTCAAGACACGATTCTACCATTTGCAGCTTCAAGACCAGAATCAACGATTGGAGCAGCGTGTACAGGAACGAACTGCCAAACTGGAGCAAGCCAAGCTGGAAATCCTGGAATTGCTTGGACGCACCTCCGAATTTCGTGATGATCAGACAGGACAGCACACACAACGCGTAGGCCGGATAGCGAAGGAGATCGCCACTTCTCTTGGACTGCCTAACCAGGAAGCGGAGCTCCTCGAGCGGGCCACTCCTTTACACGATCTAGGGAAGATCGGCATCCCCGATGAGATTTTATTAAAACCGGGAAGATTCACCCCCGAAGAGTTTGAGCACATGAAAACACATACGACGATCGGGGCAAGCATACTCGAAGGAAGTCAATTTCCTGATCTGCAATTAGCCAGAACGATCGCTTTGTCGCACCATGAGAGGTGGGATGGAACTGGATACCCGAGCGGATTAAGCGGTGAAGAAATCCCACTAGCTGGACGTATCGTGGCAATTGCCGACTTCTATGATGCGTTGACTCACGAGCGCCCCTATAAACGGGCATGGTCGGTAGAAGAAGCTTTGACGGAAATTCAGAAGCAGCGCGGCATTCATTTTGATCCCCAAGTCGTGGACGCCTTCATGGGCATAGTCCGAAGAAACAACAATTTCGAATAGAAATGGAAGGTGTTCTTATGAAAGGCATGGTTTTTACTTCTTTTCTCGAAATGGTCGAAAATAAATTTTCTCTAAGTATTGTCGATCAAATTATTGAAAGCTCCGACTTGCCCTCAGGCGGTAGCTATACCTCTGTCGGTACATACGACCATAATGAAATGATTCAGCTTATTGTGCAGCTAAGCCAGCGGACAAACATTCCCGTTACCTACTTGATCATCACTTTCGGCGAATATCTGTTTACACAGCTAATCGAGCTTCATCCTCAATTCATCCAAGAAAACAGCACCGTATTCAGCTTTCTGCAAAAAGTGGACAGCTATATTCACGTAGAAGTCCGCAAGCTATATCCAGGCGCCGAGCTGCCGGCATTCGAATATGACACTTCGGTACCTGGAACGCTGATCATGACCTACCGGTCCTCGCGACCTTTCGCCGATTTGGCAGAGGGGCTCATCATGGGATGCATTCAGTATTATGGCGAGCAGATTAGCATAGCACGGGAGAATTTAGACGAAGGAACCGCGGCCCGATTTATTTTAACGAACACGGAAGTGAAATAGATGCAGGATACGCAGGAACTAGACGTTCTTCGCCGACAACTAGAGCGGGAAAAGAAAGCGCGCAAAGAAGCGGAACAGATCGCCGAGCAGAAAACGCGTGAAATTTATTATGTAAATCAAGAACTTAGACAGTTGAACGATCAGCTGGAGGAATTGGTGAAGGAGCGTACGGTGGAGCTATCCAAAGCACGCGATGAAGCCATTGAAGCCAATCAAATCAAAAGCCAGTTTCTGGCCAATATGAGTCATGAACTACGCACGCCGCTCAACGCCATTATCGGTTATAGTGAAATGCTCAAAGAAGATGCCGAAGATATGAATGAACCCATATTCGCAGACGACCTCGGCAAAATCCATAACGCTGGTAAACATCTGCTGACACTTATCAATGATATTCTGGATCTCTCCAAGATCGAAGCCGGCAAGATGGATCTATACTTGGAAGTATGTGATATCCCGACGCTTATTCACGAAGTTCTGACGACTGTCAATCCTCTAATAGAGTCAGGCGGCAACCATTTGGAAGTCGCCTTCCCCCAAGGCGAAATGAAGACAGACATCACGAAGCTTAGACAGATCTTGTTCAATTTGCTAAGCAATGCCGGTAAGTTTACCAAGGATGGAACGATATGGCTAACAATTGGCTATGAAATGGCAAATGGGCATCCAGGCATTAGCTTCAGCATTAAAGACACCGGCATCGGCATGACGCCTGAACAGATGGAACATTTATTTCATGCTTTTAAACAAGCCGATTCCTCGACAACAAGGAAATACGGAGGCACGGGACTGGGACTTGCGATCAGTCAAAAGCTGTGCAAAATGATGGGCGGCCAGATCACTGTCGATAGTACGCACGGTCAAGGCACAACTTTTGCTTTCTGGTTGCCTCTACTAGAGAATCATGCGGAAGGCATTAACGATCCATTAACAGACAACGGCTCATGGACGATGCAGCGAAACCGCACGGTTCTGGTTATTGATGATGATCCGGCTATGCTGCAGTTGATGCAGCGTTTTCTCAGTAAAGAGGGATGTACGGTAGCGCTGGCCCAAAATGGACAAGAAGGCATTCGTCTTGCTAGGGAGCTGCGTCCTACGCTTATCTCCCTTGATGTGCTCATGCCGGGTATGGATGGTTGGACCGTACTAACAACGCTCAAAAACGATCCAGAACTATCAGAAATACCTGTCATCATGATGACAATGACCGATGATAAAAATATGGGCTATGCACTTGGCGCTGCGGAGTTTTTGATCAAACCGATTTATAAAGAAAAATTAATTTCTGTGCTGGACAAGCATATCCCTGAGAGGCAATCTAACTCGATACTCGTCATTGAAGACGATATCACAACAAGTCAGATGATGACTCAGATGTTGGAGAAAGAAGGCTACAAGGTCACTAGAGCGAAGGATGGACGCGTGGCCTTGCAATTCATGACACAAGCGCTCCCGCAATTGATTCTGCTCGATTTAATGATGCCGGGAATGGATGGATTCGAGTTCGTTACGGAACTGCGCAAACGCGAGGAATGGCGCTGGATTCCGATTGTTGTCATTACGGCGAAAGATATTGCTTCGGAGGATCGCTTGCGACTGAACGGCTATGTGAAAAAATTAATCCAAAAAGGAAGCTTTAGGCGCGAAACATTATTACATGAAATCCGCAGCCTAATGGCTGGTTCCATGGACGACCAGACCATTGGGGAGCATACCTAAATACGCAATAAAGAGGAAGCAAACGATGTATAAAATCTTATTAGTTGAAGACAACGAAATGAACCGTGACATGTTATCCCGTCGTTTATTGCGCAAGGGTTATGAAGTCATCATGGCAATGGATGGACAGCAAGGCGTCGATGCCGCAAGGTCCGAATCCCCAGACCTCATTCTCATGGATATGAGCCTTCCTGTATTGGACGGCTGGAACGCCACACGTCAGCTTAAAGCTTCGCCGGAGACAAAGGAGATCCCCATTATCGCGCTAACCGCCCATGCAATGGCGACGGATCGAGAACAGGCATTTGAGGCGGGATGCGATGATTTTGACACGAAGCCTGTTGAATGGAATCGGCTGCTCGAGAAGATACAAGTATTTTTGAAAGATCAGTAGCGATCTTTGTAATGGTCAAAAGTTTCCTGCAAGCCACTTCTTAATGTATATACCGGACTCCAATCCAAACCAGTAAGCGCGGCACGATTATCCAATCGGCTGTGAACGATGTCTCCAGCTCGAGAAGGTGCGTAGGAGGGATTGAAGCTCATCCCGCTGATGTCGCACATTTCCTTAAGAAGAGCGTTAACACTTGTCTGCTCGTTCCAACTAATATTGTATAATCCTCGGCCGCCCTTACTCAGTGCGGCCATATTTGCGCGAACGATATCTTTCACATAAATAAAATCTCTTGTTTGCTCCCCATCACCAAAAATCAATGGTTGTTTACCCGCTAGAAGCTTGTCAACAAAAATGGAGACTACGCCTCCTTCACCCTTTGGATCCTGTCTAATCCCATATACGTTCGCATAACGCAAAATCGTATAATCCAACTCATACAGCGAAGAAAAGCTCTCTATATAGTGTTCCGGTGTATGTTTAGAAATACCATAGAAGGATAGCGGCTTTATCGGATGATTCTCATCTACTCCCAAATATTGCGGAGTTCCATACACAGCTGCGGATGAAGCATAAATCAGCTTACGAACACCATGCTCCCTGCATTGTTCCAAGACGGCAAGGGTACCGAGAATGTTTATTTTAGCGTCTAGTAAAGGATTAGTAAGCGAAGTCTGAACATCGATTTGTGCAGCATGATGAATCACGACCTCTGGGCGTGCAGCGGTGAAAGCCTCTGTTAATCCATTATCTAACAAATCTCCATGATGGAAGACAGCAAGGGGATTCAAATTTTCTTTACGACCTGTAGATAAATTATCAAAAATATGTACGTGATGCCCCGAAATGATCAATTGATCGACAATATGTGAAGCAATAAAACCCGCTCCCCCAGTAACTAAAATATTCATAAGCGCATGCCCCCATCATGATAACGTAAATAAGCTGCAAAATAGATCACCGACTTGAGTTTTATTATATTATAGATCTCCTCCGTGTAGTTAGAATGAAAAAAACACAAATAAAAAAGAGCCATTATTTCGAACTAGATGAACTAGCTCAAGATAATAGCTCTATATTTTGTTTGACTTGGATTTAATTCTTCACGACTCTATCATATAAAAAGTCGGCAATATGGACGGCCTCCATGCGGTCTTTTTGCCCGTGCTTTTCAATACCAAGCTTCATTTGCAGCAAGCAGCCAGGGTTGCTTGTAACGAGATATTGAGCGGCAGTAGCGTTCACATTTTCCATTTTATGCTCAAGAATTTGGTTCGCCATAACGGGCTGTGTGACATTATAAATGCCGGCCGAACCACAGCAGGAGCCTGCATCTTTCATTTCTATATAGGCAACGTTGCCTACCTCTTTCAGAAGCTGTCTGGCAGGATTGCTGCCTTTCATAACATTACGTAGATGACAAGAGTCCTGATACGTAACGCGAGTGGAAGTTCCACCGTCAACTGTCTCTGCGAACTGGAGTGGACGTCCTTGCTCTACAAGAATCGTACTGATGTCCTTCACTCGTGCAGCGAACCAAGCCGAGGCTTCCTTCCATTCCGGCTCCTCATGAAGCAAATGATCATACTCTACAAGAATGGCACCGCAGCCACCCGCATTGGACACGATATAATCTACACCGGCCTCTTGGAAAGCGCGAATGTTATTCTTGGCCAAAGCTTTCGCTTGATCACTCTCACCGCTGTGTGCATGTAGGGCTCCGCAGCAATTCTGCGTCTCTGGAATGACTACGTCAAATCCCGCTTCAGAAAGCAGTTTTACCGTTTTAATATTCGTTTCAGTAAACAAAACATCCATTAAACAGCCGCGGAACATGCCAACCGTAGCAATCTTTTCCCCTTTTGCCGGAATGTAGGTACCCAATTGCTCTACGATCCCTTTACTGGAAGCGTCAGGGAGTATTGTTTCCATATCGGATAAGTGCTTGGAAAATACCTTTACAGCGCCTGTTTTCCTAACGATGGTTTGCAACCCTGATTTTTTATAGAAATGTAGGCCTGATCCCAACAAACTCATCCTTTTTTGATGAGGGAACAGCTCCTTGAACACCAGCTTACGTACACCGCTTACCCACCATCTATGCTGCTTCGTATGCGTCTCAATCGCATCACGGGCCTGCTCAATTAACTGTCCATATTTCACATCTGCCGGACAGGCTGGTTCACAAGCGCGGCATCCCAGGCAATGGTTCATTTGGTCTTCGAAGCTGATACCTGGCTCCATAATACCATCCACGGCCGCTTTCATAAGTGAAATTCGTCCACGAGGGGATTCGGCTTCCACGCCGGTCTCCTTGAATGTCGGACATGCAGGCAGACAAAAACCACAGCGCATACAATTGGTTAACTGTTCATAATCCAGCTTTTGTACGAGTGTTTCTTGAAGTGTTGCTGCTGGATGCTTAGCCACGATCAATCACCACCCTGCGTCTGGTCTCTTTGGCAAACATTTTACCGGGATTTAAAAGATGGTGAGGATCGAAGACTTCCTTTATCCCTTTCATCATGGCGATCCCGGCACTTCCCACTTTCCATTCCAAGAAAGGTGCTTTAACTAAACCAACGCCATGCTCGCCAGTAATCGTCCCTCCCATCCCGATAGCCGCTTCAAATATTTCCTCGAAGGCTAATTCAACACGATGTATTTCTTCGTGATCCCTTGCATCCGTCGTCGCTGTTGGATGAAGGTTACCATCTCCTGCATGTCCAAAGGTACAAATTTGCACGCGATGCTTCTCGGCTATGCGATTAATCTCTAGGACCATATCAGCAATCTTAGAGCGTGGAACGGTCGCATCCTCTAATATCGTTGTTGGGCGTAGACGGGCGAGTGCTGTAAAAGCGCTTCTCCTTGCCGTTAACAGCTTCAGGGCTTCCTCTTGATTGCTCGCAATGCTGACTTCATCCGCCAGCTCCTCGCGGCAAATTTCCGAGATCCGTTCGATATCCCGCTCGACGGTTTCCATTTCTCCATCCTGCTCGATTAACAGAATAGCTGCCATATCGAGCGGAAGCCCCAATTTGGCGAAATCGTCTACAACACGAATCGTAGGATTATCCATGAATTCTAAGGTAGCCGGAATGATGCGATTTTCTATGATTTTAGACACCGTACGAGCTGCTCCATATAAGTCTTTGTACATGGCGAGCATCGTTTTCTTATATTTGGGAGGCGGTATTAGCTTAAGCGTTGCTTCGGTAATGACTGCTAATGTACCCTCCGAGCCAATGAGCAGCTTCGTTAAATCATAGCCGGCCACATCCTTCATCAGCTTCCCGCCTGTGCGCATAATTTCGCCTGAGGCTAGGACACATTCTAATCCGATCACATAATCTTTGGTGGTGCCGTATTTTAAGCCGCGAAGACCTCCGGAGCATTCCGCTATATTTCCGCCTATCGTCGAGATAGACATACTGCTTGGATCTGGTGGATAAAATAAGCCAAGATTTTCAATATGCTCAATGAATTGCTTCGTAATGATACCCGGCTGAACCGTTGCCGTTAAATTTTGCAAATCAATGTCGAGTATCGCATTCATACGATGCATGACCATCACGATCCCCCCTTGAACGGGAACCGTTCCGCCGCAAAGATTCGTGCCTGAACCTCTGCTGACCAGCGGAATGCGATATTCATTTAACACCTTCATAATCGCAGATACCTGCGCCGTATCTTTGGGATAGATCACACCATCAGGCAGCGCTTGGAGCATAGGTGTTCCATCGTAGGAATGCGTAACAAGAGATTCCATATCATCTTTGAAAAATGCCTCGCCTACAATATCCTGCAGTTTTTGTCTTACTCGGTTCTCAAGCATAAATACCTCCCATGGGACTACTCATTTATTTCAACACAATTGATCATGTGATCAGATGACTTTTTTTCTATTTTAACTTATGATTGAATAGATGTATAGATACTTCATGGGGGAATTATATGACATTTCAGCAGATTCGACCGCAAAAGGGCTCGGAAATCGTGCTTCAACAAATAAAAATGCAAATCGAGACGGGTACCTATGCTCCAGGTTCGAAACTTCCAACTGTTGTTGAACTTGCAGCTAGCTTTCAGGTTGGCCGTTCTACGGTTAGAGAAGCACTTAGCGGGTTAAAGGCTATGGGGTGGGTAGATATTCGACATGGCGGAGGCACCTTCGTTACGAACCCTTTGCCAACAGACAGCAGCAGCCTTTTTGACCAAGGCCAAACGCTGCAGGAAGTGCAGGAGGTGCGAAGATTCATAGAGGCGGGTTGTGCTTCGTTAGCCGCAAGTCGCCGTACGGAAGGAAATTTGACGGCACTCAGGCAGATCCTCAGCACGATGGAAGCTTCACTTGAAAATGAAGAAGAAAGCGAGCAAGCCGACATTCGCTTTCACCTAGAAATCGCCAAAGCCTCCCACAATTCCCTCATGATCGGGATGATGGAGTCATTGACAGAGCGGTTGCAGCTAAGTATGAAGGCTTCTCGCCGTCTATGGTTTTTTGCTGAACGTGCTTCCGCAGAGAAGCTCCTTCAGGAACATCGTGACATCGTCGATGCCATCGAGATGAAAGATGAGCAGCTTGCAGCGGAGAAAATGTCGCAGCATATTCATAAAGTGGACCAAGTTATTCAAAAGCTTGCTAAAATCTCTACGGATAAATTCTGAGAAACTTCCCTGCTTATTCTTCTATAACTGGAAAATTCAGAAACGACCGCGAAAAGTCTCCATAATACCAGGAACACCGCCGATTGGCGGATGTAAATGCTCCGGGCATGTTTGACCAGGGAACAGAACTAATTCTTTGGCACAATAACGATCCGTGTTCACAAAGGTAATTAATTCAAGCCCTTGAACTTCCAGTTGATTCAGCCCAAAACCAGCCACTTCAATGTTCCTGATTTCGTTGTCTGTCAGCACAATACCGCTAAGCTTCAGCACTTCTGCTGCACGCTCTCGAGCCCTCGTGATCTCGCTTCTTTTCATCTCTTCTCGCCCTCCCTAAAAGTACCATCGGAAAGTGCACATCTGCCAGTTGTATATCAAAAGAATCTAAGGCAGGGCTAACTTGCCCATGATCGTAGGTCGTTCAGCCCCGGTAGCGGACGGCAGATTATTAGGAACGCCATGAATCCAATCGTTACCCAGCAAGGCAAACAGGACAGCTTCTTTGGCATCACCCGATAAGCCAAGTTCATCCGATGTAAGAATGGATTGCTCTGGAAGCAGCTCTCGGAGCATTCCGAGCAGCGTTTGATTATGCGCACCGCCGCCGCTTACAATCACTTCCGCAATGTTATACTCCGGGAAAACGAAGTCGTTGTAAGCTCGGGCGATGGAATGCGCGGTAAATGAAGTCGCTGTCGCAACGATGTCTTCGGGAGGTAATCCTCGCTCAAGAGCAGTCGCCAAATAAGAAGAGGCATATGCTTTACCAAAGAGCTCACGCCCCGTAGTTTTGGGTGGAGGGAGTTTGAAGTAAGGATGTGCCAGCATGCTATTAAGCAGCTCTACATCTACAAAACCGATAGAGGCCCATGAGCCATTCGCATCATAAGTCAACCGGCCTTGTGAAAGCTCAAAGACAACTTGGTCCATGATCATATTGCCTGGTCCCGTATCAAAGGCGATAAGACGTTGAGCATCGGTCGATGCGGAGGCCGGAATCGCGGTGCAATTGCCAATCCCCCCGATATTTTGGAGAATACGACCCTTTTCCTCATGGCGGAACAGAATAAAGTCCCCGTAAGGCGCAAGCGGTGCACCTTGACCGCCAACCGCCATATCCGCAGTACGGAAATCGCCAACAACAGGTCTTCCCGTCCGCTTAGCAAGGACGGATAAATCGCCGATTTGCAGGGTTGATTTCGGCAGAAATGGATTTGCTTCATCCGCAACAGGGATGTGCCATACCGTCTGACCATGAGAACTGATGAGATCAATTTGCTCCAAGGGGATATTAGCCGCTGCCGCCGCACGTAACACTGCATCGGCAAAGCGTTCCGCTATCGCGAAGTTCATCCCGCATAACAAAGACACATCGGAATGTTCGATGGAACATAATTCTTTGAGCTTTTCCCGTAATTCATCTTCATAGGCGAAGCTCTCAAAGTGGAGCACCTCGACCTTCGCGTTAACGCCGCAGCCATCAATCCGAACAACCGCGACGTCAATGCCATCAAGGGAAGTACCGGACATAATTCCAGCAACCGTCAGAGACGTTTGATTCAATAAAGAACGCAGCATTATAAACCTCCCTCCCATTTCCATCCTGCAGGATAGTCTAGACCGAGCGAGACCGGCAGCCGGCCTTGCGGAGTAAGCTGACCAAGCAAGCATTTGGCCGCACTCTGAAGGGCAAGCGGCCGGCTTTCATAAGCCGCGACGAAGGTTGAAATCTCCGGCAGCTCCAGCAAATCGTACGGCACCCGTAGCGCGACGACGACAAGCGGCTTGCCGAGCGCCTGCAGGGCACGCACCAGCTCGACCTGCGCGGGATGGAATCGGGCGTTGTACGTCCCGATGACGATCTGCTCCGCCTGCTGCGCCTCGGCGAGCAGCCCAGCGCTGCTCACTGCCACCTCCGGCAGCGGTAGCACGCGATCGAGCACGTCTAGGCCGTGCTCGGCCAGCGCAGCCCCCAAGCTCGCGGGGCCCGCGTATGTTTCGTCGACACCCGACGAAACAGCTGCGGCCACAGTGATCGCGAGCGTCTTCACCCGCTTCAGCGGGAGCAGCTTCTGCTCGTCTTTGACGAGCGTGATGCTCGCCTCGCTGAGGCGCTGGGCGACCGCGCGGTGCGCCGCGGTCCCGACCTCATCCGCGGCCGCAGCACTTGGCCGCGCTTCAAACAAGCCGCGCCGCTCCTTGAGCGCGAGCAACCGGGCGACCGAAGCGTCAATACGCGCTTCGGTAATCCGCCCTTCGCGCACCGCGCTCTCCAGCGCGGTGATGGCCGCGAGCTGGCGGTCGCGGCTGTGGCTGATCAGCACGAGATCAGCCCCCGCTTCGACCGCCATGACAGCCGCCGGCGCTGTGCCGTAATGCTCGGAGATCGCGTTCATTTCCATGCAATCGGTCATGATAACTCCCTCAAAGCCGAGCTCCTCACGAAGTAATCCAGTAAGTACCGACTTCGAAAGAGTGACAGGCAGCTTAGCTGATTCTAAAGCGGGGAAATAAATGTGCGCTGACATAATAGCATCCACGCCGCTCTTGATCGATTCAACGAAAGGCACCAATTCAACCGAACGAATACGCGCTTCAGAATGCTCGATCGTTGGTAAATCCAGATGCGAATCCACGTTTGTATCACCATGACCCGGGAAATGCTTGGCCGTTGCAACGACCCCGGCATCCTGGTAACCTTGCATAGACTGACGTCCAAATTCGGCAACAAGCTCCGGAGACTCCCCGAATGATCGAACGCCGATAACGGGATTATCCGGGTTATTATTCACATCCAAAACAGGTGCGAAGTTCATATTAACGCCCAGTGTTCGCAGTTCCTGCCCTGAAATAAAGGACGACTCATAAGCAGACTTTGAACCGTCAGCTGCTTTAAGAGCTCCCGCAGCTAGTGCCATCTGCCCTGGCATAAGCGCCACTCCCTCAGTCAAGCGAGCCACCATGCCGCCCTCTTGATCGATAGATATCCATAACGGCAGATTTTCGGAACGATTTGCAACTTGTTGGAGCTGCTCGGATAACCGAGCAACTTGCTGTGTATCCTGTACATTACGTGCGAAGTAAATGACCCCGCCTATGTGGTTTTGTTCAATAAAGTTCTCCAGATATTCGGTCATACCCGTGCCTTCAAAACCACAGAGGATCATCTGACCGATTTTTTGCCGAAGCGTCAATTCATTGAGGCTTCTCTGGCTCCTGCTCGTATTCATATTCATATCGTTTACTAACTCCCCTCGTAAAGCAATCAAATTCCTAAATGTAAGTGTTTACAATGCAAACCGAATACCTATAATTATAGGAATAAAAAAATAATATTTCAATATGAATATAATATGTGAAATTTTATTTTAAAACGAAATAGAACTGAGAAGAGTGAAAAAGAGGCAAACGAATGTCACACTCGCTGCCTCTTTTTTGCTAACCCATATATGTATCAATCGCTGCCAAAACCTCTTGTAATTTGCGATTAACTTCTGTCAGCTTAGATTCCAGCTGTTCATTGTTACTTTGTGTATCAAGAGTTGTATCATGAATTGCATCCTGCAAGTCATAGGCTGAGCTGGAAAGATCTATCGCCTCAATATTGGACGCAATCACTTTCAGCGTATGGACCAGCAATATAGCTTTCTTGATGTCTTCCAATGGGGCAGCCCTTGTCGAAATCAAATTCAGGGATTAAAGAACAAAAAAAGTGGTTGAGCAGGAAAGCTTCCTGTTCAACCACTTTACTTTGTCATACGATACCGGCAAGAGGACTCGAACCTCCACCCTTTCGGACTCGATTTTGAGTCGAGCGCGTCTGCCATTCCGCCATGCCGGCTTATGTGGCGCGCCTAGATGTGTTAAGGCGCGCATGCAGTTAAGATAATGCCGAAGACCGGACTTGAACCGGTACGGTAGTCACCTACCGCAGGATTTTAAGTCCTGTGCGTCTGCCGATTCCGCCACTCCGGCTTAATTGAAAGCTCCGAACTGGAAGTAACTAAGTTACCATCCAGTTCGTCACTTTGGGATGCGCGTAGAGGGACTTGAACCCCCACGGTCGCCCGCTAGATCCTAAGTCTAGTGCGTCTGCCAATTCCGCCATACGCGCATGCTGTAGATAAGGCAAAGTGAGTCATGTAGGATTCGAACCTACGACACCCTGATTAAAAGTCAGGTGCTCTACCAACTGAGCTAATGACTCATGTAAGACATGAGTTCTTGATTGAAAAATAATGGGCGGACGACGGGACTTGAACCCGCGAATGCTGGATCCACAAACCAGTGCGTTAACCCCTTCGCCACGACCGCCATATGAATAAGTCTTGCTGGGCCGAAAAAGTAATCAGCGTTACTACAACGCTTCGCTTCACTTTTTGGCTATTCTGGTGCCGTCGAGAGGACTTGAACCCCCAACCTACTGATTACAAGTCAGTTGCTCTACCAGTTGAGCTACAACGGCTTATTAAGTTTGTAAAAGTGGTGGCTCGGGACGGAATCGAACCGCCGACACGAGGATTTTCAGTCCTCTGCTCTACCGACTGAGCTACCGAGCCTTACTTGATTTTGTAAAAATGGCGGAGCTGACGGGATTCGAACCCGCGGTCTCCTGCGTGACAGGCAGGCATGTTAGGCCACTACACCACAGCTCCAAAATGTACAATTTATGGTGAACGCTGACGGGATCGAACCGCCGACCCCTACCCTGTCAAGGTAGTGCTCTCCCAGCTGAGCTAAGCGTTCATGATGAAATCTTGTTGGGCCCACGCAAAGTATTCGGAGTACACTTCGTAAGCATCACTTCACTTTGTGGGGATTATTGGTGACCCGTAGGGGACTCGAACCCCTGTTACCTCCGTGAAAGGGAGGTGTCTTAACCACTTGACCAACGGGCCTTATTTCCGCGCAAAAGAGGCGGCAAAAAAAATACCCAACTAGTGGGTACTGCTTGGCAACGTTCTACTCTCCCAGAACCCTGCGGTTCAAGTACCATCGACGCTGGAGGGCTTAACGGTCGTGTTCGAGATGGGAACGCGTGGGTCCCCTCCGC
>NZ_JCAUAW010000033.1:0-61191 GCF_059692155.1 Paenibacillus sp. JT22N1 | reverse complement strand
AAAGCTGAAATGCTCATTGACTTGCTAGCGAGATTTTGCAATCTCTTTTTGAACGATTTCTCGTTCGTGCTTACTCACTCGTTGTTCAGTTTTCAAAGATCAATTTCTTTCTTATTTCTTCGCCATCCGTTTAGCGGCGACTTTTTTAATATACCACATCGACCTAGAAGATTGCAAGTATTTTTTTGAAGAATTATGAAAGTCATCTTCTTCAATCAACTTCTTGTCCTTCTTTTCGAAGGGGCGAGTTATAAAATACCATAGGATGAGAGGGTAAGTCAAGCACCTACCCCCTATTTTTTTTGAGCTTGATAGTTACGATTTCTTGCATACTTTGATATTTCCTTTGGCGTCGCTATCCGAGCATACATCCGGAATATCACTTTATATCTGGATTCTATGGCCCCTTTAATCTCTTGATCAATTCTTTTGTCATTGAGATCGAACAACATTTCATCTAATTCTTTGCGAAGTACATAATCCAACTCTCTGCATTCCCGATCATTGAACAAAAATCCGAGCATACATCCATCCAAACCCCTCTCGACTGTAGAGATTTATGGCACTTACAGTTTGATTGAAAGAAGAGCCGACCCTTATTCGGCCCGCTCTCCTTACCGTTTTACTGTTATGCTCAGATTTTGCCATTTTTATGACAGAAGTTCTGAAAATATTTTACAGATGAACCAACCAGTATGTAAGTGTACTTTCAATAATTGCCGCGACGAGCAAAAGTACAACAATGGATACGATTAATGGTTTTGTTAGATGGAGTATTTTCACCAGCTCCGCACGTGCGGTTTTGTCTTTATCAGGTACAAAGAGCTGTGCTCCGGATTTCCAGACCAATAACCCTAATTTAAGCCCATATGCACACGCAATTAATATGACTGGAATTTCTATAATACCATGCGGAAGAATCCCCTTCAGAACTACGGTCAATGTGCTTTCGTGCGTTTGTAAAGAAAGTACATAACCGAGTATCATCCCATTAGCGATCAACATAAAGAGTGGCAGAATACCTAGTAATAATCCAAGAAAGATAATGACCACTGACTTTATCGCATTATTTAAAAAGATGAAAATAAAAAACCATAGTTGAGGATTGTCCTTACTACTTAGAGATTGACTTAAAGATTTGAGCCCCTTCATCTGCCCTTCTAAGAAGTGAGAAAACTGATCTGAATTCGCCCAACCTAAATATAAACTAAACCCAAAAACTAAAACGACGACGATGAAGTAATGTTTCATTTCTTTAAAATGTTGGAACAGTTGTCGGAATTTCATTTTCGTTCCCTCCAATTTCGGAAGCATAAGTACTGTGTACGAGCATACATTATTTACTAAAGAGTATACAAGCCTTGCCCGTATGTAAGGCTTAGAGGAGGTACAAGCTATCCATGAACTACTTTTTCGTTGTAAATGCTCGTAAGTTTAAACAATATGTGTTTATCGCGCTTGCCATCGTCTTCGCTGCCGCTATTGTTTATTCCGAACAAAGTAATGTATCTGTCTTTTCCAATGCAGAGCCCTCCGCTATTTATAGCGTGCAGACCGAAAGAAAGGTTATTGCCCTAACCTTTGATATTTCATGGGGAGAGAAGCGTGCTGAACCTATTTTGAAAATACTTAAGGAAAAAGGTGTGAAGGATGCAACCTTCTTCTTATCCTCTCCTTGGAGCAAGAGCCACCCAGAGATAGTGGAGCATATCAAGAAGGACGGTTTCGAAATTGGCAGCCATGGCAACAAACATGATAATTATAGTACGCTAAGCGATGAAGAAATACGCAAACAAATTACTACAGCACATGGCATTTTAACGGAATTGATCGGAAAAGAACCGAACCTAATCCGCCTTCCCAATGGTGACTTCGACAAACGGGTGCTTCGAATTGCGGATGATTTAGGTTATTCGGTTATCCAATGGGATACCGATTCTCAGGACTGGTTAAACAAAGGTGTTGATACAATCATTAACCGTGTAGTATCCAAAGCGCATCCAGGAGATATTGTTTTATTGCACGCCAGCGATTCCTCTCAGCAAACACATGAGGCCTTACCAGTTATCATTGAGCAGTTAAGAGCTAAGGGTTACGAATTCGTTACGGTAAGTGAGCTAATCAAGCAAACCCAGGTGGAGACGAAACCAGTTGAAGACCAGGCAATGAAACAAATCAATTAATGAGCTAATCTCAGATTCAAAAAAGAGCTAATTAGATTAGCTCTTTTTGTTATCCAATATTTTATGTAGAATCAAAATTTGCCATGCATTACAAACAAGCAACGGAGCCAACATAAATAGACTTGATGCTGCGTTATCTAGCTTTAATGCAGGTACGGCTTCAAGGACGGATACAGCGCACATAAAGAACAATGTCGGGATAAAAGCGTTCCGATTCGTCATCTTTACTTTCCAATACGCAACTGCAATGGAAATTACCAATATGATAGCAGGTAAAATTGAGTAGCTCAAAACGGATTCTGTGCCCTCAAAATTAGTCATCCTCAGATATACGAGGTCAAATAAGACAACAATAACGACAGCCAATTGTAAAAGATCCCATACCGTCTTGGAGCGAATGATACCTGCAGCAATGAATCTGACAATCAGATATGCAAAAAAGCCCATTTGGCTCAGAACACTTATCGTGGCACCACCAAGCAACATATTTAATACATTAAAACCTACTGCCGATAACCCCATAACCGAAAATTCTTTGTCGGAATATTGTAAGATGAGTCCAATCCCTATAGATACAATCATTCCTAATAACAACGTTGTCCAAAATAAGTGAAACCACTTCCGCAGCGTCAAGATCAATTACCCCCATATTTCAACTCTAATTGTTAATTGTACCAACGTTTACGGTAAAAAGCCAATGAATGGCCCTTATAATCTATCCCGAACCACACATACTAACAACTATTAAGCTAGGGAAGGGAGCATGCTTTTATGTTAACAACTAAGTTCAGGAAGCTGCAAGTCCTACCACTCATTTCTATCGCCTTACTTCTCGCTTCGTGTGGATCAGATAGTTCAAAAGGTCAAGGTCAATCTCAAGCTAACACGTATAAAGAGCAAAAGACCATGATTCTTGATATTCTGAAGTCAGAGGATGGGAAGAAAGCAATCAGTGCGGCTAACCGCAGCATAATGAATGGTGATGTAGGCGCCACTGGTGTAGCTGGTCAATCTCAAATCAAGCTTTTGTCTGCAAATGAATCTTTGCAATTGCAGATGGCAGTGAAGGATGTTCTCACAGCAAAAGAGAATAACATGTTCCTCACCGATATGATGAAAGACCCTAAATTTGCCGGCGATTTTGCTAAGGCTATTCAAAAAGAAACCAAACAGATGTTCAAAGAGCTTTTAAAGGACCCAGAATATCAAAAATCACTCGTTGATGTTATGAAAAACCCAGAATATGAAAAGATGATGCTAGATGTCATGAAAACAGCAGCCTATCGCCAGCAAATGATGACGGTTATGGAAGAATCCATACAAAGTCCTTTGTTCCGTGCACATATGGTTGACCTTCTTAAGGCAGCCATAGCGCAACAAAGCAAGCCCGAGCAAATGCCTACGGCTAAGAGTGCTCAAAAGAAGGGAGATAGCGGAGGAGATAGCGGAGGAGATAAAAAGAAAGATGGGAAAAGTGATTCAGGAGACTCCCAAAAACAAGACGGCGAAAAGAAAAAGGATGACTCCAGCGCTTCCGATTCATAAATATGAAAGTAAAATGGCATACGGATTTCTCCGTATGCCATTTCTATTATTTTTCCAATTTGGAAATGATATTTGCAGCCATATCCAAATAGATTTGTCCAGCTTTTGAGTCTGACTTGTAAACAGACGGTGAATAGTCGATTTCTGAGACATGATTGTCAGGAGCTCCAAGTGGAATCTGCGCTAATAATTCACTATGCAAATCTTCCGCCAGTTTAGCTCCACCACCCTTACCGAATACGTAATCTATGCTGCCATCTTTGCATTCATAATAGGACATGTTCTCCACAATACCTAGAATTTCATGATTTGTTTGAATGGCCATCGCTCCAGCTCTAGCGGCTACAAAGGCTGCAGTGGCATGCGGTGTTGTCACAATCACTTCTTTACTTTGCGGGATAAGCTGATGCACGTCTAGCGCTACATCTCCCGTTCCCGGAGGAAGATCCAGAAGGATATATTCAACATCTCCCCAATTGACTTCATTGAAGAAATTGCGAAGCATTTTCCCTAGCATAGGACCACGCCAAACGACAGGCGCATTATCTTGAACAAAGAAGCCCATAGAGATTACTTTTACACCAAATTTCTCAACTGGCATAATGACGTTATCGACAAGCTTCGGTTGTTCTTCGATGCCCATCATATCAGGAATACTGAAACCGTAAATATCAGCATCAATGATTCCTACCTTTTTCCCTTGGCGAGCCAAGGCAACGGCTAAATTAACAGTTACGGTTGATTTACCCACACCACCTTTGCCACTTGCAACAGCTATAAACTCAACTGTAGAGGCTTCTCCCAATATCGGCTGTTCAATCGGTGGCTGGATGGGTTGGGTTTGTTTCTCTGCGGCAGGTTGAGCCGTATCTTTAATCTGATTACGCTCATAATCAGTCATGAGTCTGAAACGAATATGTACTTGTGCTATCCCCAATTTTCCTAAAGTTTGCTGAATATAAACCTTCGCTTTTTCTTTGAAAGCCTCATCCTCGGTCGTCACAATTAAACTTAAAGATACGTTATCCTCTTTAAACATCACATCTCTAATTAAATTAAGTTCCACAACGCTTTTATTGTAATGAGGTTCCACAAGAGGTTGTAACGCTTCTAATAGTTGGTCTTTATTTATCATAGCCACACCACACCTTTATTCGGACATTGTAATTGTGGCCTTAATTATAACACATTTTGATTAAGAACCCACTTTTTCCCCAGCATAAAATCTTAAGATCCCTTGATAAACAGATGCTGCCACCATCTTCTGATATTTCTCACTTGCAAGCAGTCTTGCTTCTTCTGGATTTGAAAGGAAACCCACTTCCACGAGAGCACTCGGAATTTTCAGCGTTTTTAATAAATAAACGGTCTTGTCCGCCGGCTTGGCAACACGATCGGTATTCTCTAAGTTCTTCTTTAATTCCATCTGAATGAGTGCGGCTAGATTAGGGTTCTTTGGATTATTCGGGTAATAGAACGTTTGTGCGCCTCTCCATTTCTGAGAAGGTATGCTGTTTAAGTGGACACTGAGAAACAAATCCGCATTTTTCTCATCGATGAGATCTGCACGGTTGTGGAGATCTTGTGTCTTTCTTTTACTATATCCTTTCGTGCCGGGTTCAGCCAAATCGGTATCCGTTTCCCTTGTCATAATGACTAGTGCACCCGCCTGCTGCAAATAATCACGAAGATGAAGTGTGATCGCTAAATTGATATCTTTCTCAACAACTCCTTCCTTACTGGAAGCTCCACCATCAGGTCCACCATGGCCTGCATCCAGAGCAATTGTTTTACCTGACAAAGGTAAATTCCAATCCGACCACGTCTTCGTAGCCGGCAGCTCATAGGCATAGATGAAAACAACAAGTGCGACCAGCAAGGTCGAGAGAACAAGCTTAAGACTACTGTTAAAAGTCAGCCAGACGACCAGCCTCTTATTCCTTTTGCGCATAAAAAATCCACCTCTGTTCCCCATAGACTCTGTAACATCTATATGGGACAGGGTGGACAAATATACCTTGTTTAAACTTGATATTCAGGGTCTCTTAGACCTTCAATAAGAACCTGAGCTACCTCAGGACGCGTGAACTCCGGAGGCGGGCATTGACCGTCTCTAAGCAATCCACGAACCTTGGTGCCGGAGAGATGCATATGGTGGGACTTATCATGCGGACAAGTTTTACTAGAAGCCATATTGCCACATTTCGTACAGAAAAAGCTGTGCTCAAAGAATAGCGGAGTAATCCCAATTTCTTCTGCTGTAAAATTACTAAAAATCTCTTGCGCTTCGTACGTGCCGTAGTAGTCGCCAACACCCGCGTGATCGCGTCCTACGATGAAATGCGTACATCCATAGTTTCTACGCACAATTGCGTGTAGAATCGCCTCACGAGGTCCTGCATAACGCATAGCAGCCGGGTATACACCCAAGAAAGTTCGATCCTTCGGATAGTAGTTCTCGAGCAATACCAAGTAACTCTTCATACGAACATCTGCAGAGATGTCATCGGATTTAGTCTCACCTACAAGCGGATTAAGGAAAAGAGCATCCACGATTTCCATGGCTGACTTTTGAATGTATTCATGAGCACGGTGGACGGGATTACGTGTTTGAAAACCAACGACGGTTTTCCAACCATTTTCCGCAAAAATACGACGTGTTTCGGATGGATCAAAGTAAAATTCTTCAAACTTCTTAGGCTTTGGTCTGTTAAGCAGTTGAATAGGTCCTCCGATATTCGTAGAAGAACGCGAGAACAGTTTATCCACGCCAGGGTGAGCCATATCATCTGTCTTGAAGATCTTAATTGCTTCATTTTGTTGATCAACTGTGTAGATGCTAGTCGCATCTAAAATAGCATATATCACATCATCTTCTTCACCGATAAGTGCTACTTGTTCACCGATTGAGATGGAACCTGCAACTTCTGGGTCGATCGATAATGTAACAGGTATACTCCACACAGTACCATCAGTAAGACGCATGGTCTCTACAACAGAGGTATAGTTTTTCTCGTCCAGGAATCCAACCAATGGAGAAAATGCTCCCACCGCGATAAGATCAAGGTCAGAAATTGTCCAAGCATTTACACGAATTTGTTTTAATTCAGCTGCGCGTTTGAGAAGCTCTTCTCTTTGTTCCGCTGGAACCAAGCGGTTAATTAATTCCCCGCCATGAGGCTTTATTGTTGTCATTCCTTAGTACCTCCATGATCTCTATATCTACAATTATTTATGAAGTCCGCATTCTGTTTTCTCGATACTAGCCCAACGGCCTGCACGTGGATCTTCACCTTCAGCTACAGGACGCGTACAATGTGTACAACCGATACTTGGGAAGTTGCGATCATGTAAGGGATTGTAGATAACATCATTCTCACGGATGTAATTCCATACATCTTCCGAAGTCCAACCAGCAAGTGGATTAAATTTGATCAAACCAAATTTCACGTCATATTCCACTTTTTTAGCATTTGCACGAGTAGGTGCTTGGTCGCGGCGAATTCCTGTGATCCAAGCATCATAATTTTTAAGAATATCTGTTAATGGATCTACTTTTCGGATGTTACAGCATTGGTTAGCATCGCTTTTCCATAGCTCATCGCCAAATTTCTCAGCTTGTTCATCAAGTGTAAGCTTTGGCAGTACCTGAACGAATTTAGTGCCGTAATGCTGTTCTAGGCGATCTCTTGTCTCATAGGTTTCAGCGAAATGAACGTTTGTATCCAAGTAAAAAATATCTACATTCGGATTAATTTTTTGCAGCATATCAACAAGCACAACATCTTCTGCACCAAAACTGCAAGCAAGCGTTAAGCTTGGGAATGTTTCAACGGCAAGTTTCAATATCGCTTCTGGTGATTGATTTTCGAATTCTTCAGCAGCTTTCGTTACAAAAGCTTCTTTTTCAAAGAGATTCATATTAAATACCTCCTAAAGTTTATAATCCCGACTGTTATTGTATGATTTATATTTAATTATAGCTGAGTTCTTCTTTGTGTCAATTACTTTTTATCATTTTGGTATTAACTTCATTAAAATCCTTGTTGTTGGTTGGCTCATGTATATCTTTATGTACAAAAAGAAAAACCTTTCCAGCATAATGCAGGAAAGGTCCCTCTTGAGCGCCAAAGGCGCAAAATCTTAACGTTTGGAGAATTGAGGAGCGCGACGAGCGGCTTTCAATCCATATTTTTTACGCTCTTTCATACGGGAATCACGTGTTAAGAAACCTGCTTTTTTCAGGGATCCACGGTATTCCGGATCAGCTTTCAACAATGCACGGGAAATCCCGTGACGAATTGCTCCAGCTTGTCCGCTGATTCCACCACCATTTGCAAGAACTAGAACATCGTATTTACCGACAGTTTCAGTTAATGTCAATGGTTGTTTAACGATCAGTTTCAACGTTTCTAGACCGAAATACTCATCTAGATCACGTTTATTGATAATGATGCGTCCTTCACCCGGTACTAAGCGCACGCGCGCTACCGAGTGTTTACGACGACCCGTTCCATAATATTGAACTTGTGCCACGAAACGTTCCTCCTTATATTAACCGCGAAGATTCCAGACTTCTGGTAGTTGTGCTTGGTGCGGGTGCTCTGCTCCACCGTAGACTTTAAGCTTAGTTTTCAAGCTGTCGCCAAGACGGTTCTTAGGAAGCATACCGTGTACGGCAAATTCGATCATGCGATCAGGCTTGCTATTCAGCAAATCCTGAGCAGAAGTCACTTTTAAACCACCTTGGTATAAAGAGTGACGGTAGTACATTTTGTTTTGCATTTTCTTACCTGATAGCTTAATTTGGGAAGCATTGATAACAACAACGAAATCGCCAGTATCTACGTGTGGAGTGAACTCCGGTTTGTGCTTACCGCGGATAATGCTAGCAACTTCACTTGCAAGACGGCCAAGTGTTTGGCCTGCAGCGTCAACAATGTACCATTTACGCTCTACTTCATTTGGCTTAGCCATATATGTGGTGCGCATGCTTAATCCTCCTAAAAATATATCTCAAACATAATTATTATTGTTAATTTACATAAATGATGGATGGTTGACGGCCATTTGTGATCAGGGGCTGTGGGGTAGCCGATCACGAAACGCCAAGTTATATTTTACACGAAATATCGATAAGAAGCAAGTAGTGTTTTAAGCTTTTTAATAGTCGACTCTCCATAACGTTAAACCCATAGCTTCGGCCGTAGGACCTGCTTGAGATCGGTCTCTAGCCTCAAGAATCCGCTGCATATCGCTGCTGGGTCTCTTGCCTTCACCAATCTGAATTAGCGTTCCTGCGATAATCCTAACCATGTTATAAAGGAAACCATTACCCGTTACGATTAATCGTATTCGGGCAATTTTCCCCGTCGTAGATAACTCGTCAACTTCCGTCTCCAGACGAACCTCGTAGAGGGTTCTCACCTTTACTTCCTTATCTGTTCTCACCGTACAAAACGAAGTAAAATCATGCTCACCTAGCAAGCAAGAGAGCGCCTCTCTCATGGCTTCCACATTCAAATGTGTAGGATGATGGTATTCATAGTTGCGGTGAAAGACATCAGGGAAGCGCGCCGAGCGAATTGAAAAGCAGTACGTTTTGCGTTTCGCGGCTTTGCGAGAATGAAAGGAAGGAAGGACTTCTTCCGCGGTATGTGCGACGATATCTCTGGGTAGTCTAGCATTTAGAGCTAAACACCAACGTTCCACTGGTATCTTTGAATTCGTGCTGAAATTAATAACTTGCGCTTTCGCGTGTACACCGGCATCTGTACGCCCGGATGAGATGACTTTCACCCTCTCACCAGTCAACATGAAAACAGCCTGCTCTAAACGGAATTGAATCGTGTCTGCTTTGGGCTGAATCTGAAAACCTGAATAAGCAGTTCCATCATAACTTATGGTAAAGCGTAGATTTCTCAAGGCTTGTTCCTCCATGAGTCATCCTTCCTATCTAAGTGATTAGCCTTAGCTAAATTCACTTCTAGAGAGCGTGCTAAGACTGCAAAAAAAGGGCTTCACCAGAATCTATGATTCCGTCCACCCTTTCCCATCCGTCTTTATGCGCGATCTACTAGCTCTAGGTAAACCATTGGTGCTGCGTCACCGCGGCGTGGTCCCAGTTTAAGGATACGAGTGTATCCACCTGGACGCTCGGAGTAACGAGTAGCCAAATCGGAGAACAGTTTTTGAATCGCATCTTGATTCTCGTTTACAGCTTCTCTACGAACAAAAGCAGCAACCTGACGGCGTGCGTGAAGATCTCCGCGCTTCGCAAGAGTGATTAACTTCTCAGCGATGGAACGAATTTCTTTTGCTTTTGCTTCTGTAGTTTGGATGCGTTCATGTATGAACAGATCTGTAACCAGATCACGGAATAATGCTTTACGATTACTGGAATCGCGGTTCAACTTTCTGTAGTTCATTGAATTAACCTCCTTCTGACAAGATTATTCCTCAGTACGTAGTCCCAAACCCAGCTCTTCGAGCTTCTCTTGAACTTCTTCAAGTGATTTGCGGCCTAAGTTCCGAACTTTCATCATGTCTTCTTCTGTTTTGGTAATCAGCTCTTGTACGGTGTTAATCCCTGCACGCTTGAGGCAGTTGTAAGAACGAACAGATAGATCAAGTTCTTCAATAGTCATCTCCAGAACTTTCTCTTTCTTATCTTCTTCTTTCTCTACCATAATCTCAGCATCTTTTGCTTCATCCGTCAAACCGACGAACAAGTTCAAATGTTCAGTTAAGATTTTGGCACCCAAGCTCACTGCTTCTTCTGGTCGAATACTTCCATCGGTCCACACTTCGAGGGTCAACTTATCATAGTTAGTCACTTGGCCGACGCGAGTATTCTCAATAGCATAGTTTACTCGGGTAATAGGCGTGTAGATCGAATCAATTGGAATCACACCAATTGGTTGTTCTTCATGCTTATTTTTGTCCGATTGGACGTAACCGCGACCTCTGCCCGCATGAATCCTCATATGAAGACGCGCATCTGGAGATAAGGTAGCGATATGCAGATCCGGGTTAAGAATCTCCACATCACTATCACCACGAATATCTGCCGCGGTAATATTACCTTCCCCTTCTGCATCAATTTCAAGCACTTTCTCCTCATCGGAGTGAATTTTCAACGATAGGCCTTTCAAGTTGAGGATAATTTCCGTTACATCCTCAAGCACGCCAGGAATCGTTGAAAACTCATGTAAAACGCCATCGATTTGGACAGAGGTTACTGCTGCCCCCGGTAAAGAGGACAGTAAGATACGACGTAGTGAGTTACCTAAGGTTGTACCATAGCCACGCTCCAACGGCTCGATGATAAATCTACCATAAGCGCCATCTTCACTTAATGCTACGGTTTCTATTTTTGGCTTTTCGATTTCGATCATGAAATGTACCCTCCATTCAATACGTCGTTTCCCTCTGGATACTTCGCCTGAAAATTTCATAGTATTCCTATCCTTCAAACCATTATTCACGATTTTGGGATAATTATACTACAAAGTGATCCTGAATTATACGCGACGACGTTTTGGAGGACGGCAGCCATTATGAGGAACCGGAGTCACGTCTTTAATCAGGTTAACTTCAAGACCTGCTGCTTGCAAAGAACGAATTGCTGCTTCGCGGCCAGCTCCTGGACCTTTAACCATTACTTCAACAGTTTTCAAGCCGTGCTCCATAGCTGCTTTAGCTGCTTTTTCAGCTGCCATTTGTGCCGCAAAAGGAGTACTTTTACGGGAACCTTTGAATCCAAGGTTTCCTGAACTTGCCCAGGAAATTGCGTTACCATGCGGATCCGTGATCGTTACGATCGTGTTGTTAAATGTTGAACGGATGTGTGCTACACCGCTCTCAATATTTTTCCGGTCACGACGTTTCGTACGGACTACTTTTTTAGGTTTTGCCATTAGCTCTAACCCCCTTTATTATTTCTTCTTATTAGCTACCGTACGACGAGGACCTTTACGTGTACGAGCATTAGTTTTAGTACGTTGTCCACGAACAGGAAGACCACGGCGGTGACGAAGACCACGGTAGGATCCGATTTCGATTAGACGTTTGATGTTTAGGGAAATTTCGCGGCGAAGGTCGCCTTCTACTTTAAGGGTTTTGTCAATTACATCACGGATCTTGCTCACTTCATCTTCAGTCAAGTCACGAACGCGAGTACTAGCGTCGATACCTGTGGAAGCAATGATTTTCTGAGCAGTTGTAGTGCCGATACCGAAAATGTAAGTTAACGCGATTACAACTCGTTTGTCACGAGGTAAGTCAACTCCAGCTAAACGTGCCATCTACAGATTGCACCTCCTTTTAACCTTGTTTTTGTTTGTGCTTAGGATTTTCACAAATAACCATTACATTACCTTTACGGCGAATAACTTTGCATTTCTCGCAAATCGGTTTTACTGACGGTCTAACTTTCATTTTTAAGCCCTCCTTATCATCGTAAGCAACCATGTTGCGTTTTCTGTTAGAAAACTTGCTTCGTAAGCATACGCCTTGAGAGAGTAACTTACATGTAAGCCGAACATTTATTTAAAACGGTAGGTTATACGGCCTCTCGTTAAATCGTAAGGCGATAATTCTACGGTAACCTTATCTCCAGGCAAAATGCGGATAAAATGCATTCTGATCTTACCGGATACATGGGCTAGGATTTTATGACCATTTTCCAATTCAACCTTAAACATTGCATTCGGAAGAGGTTCAATCACTGTACCTTCTACTTCAATTACATCTTCTTTGGCCACAGTCATTCTCCTTTCTCTATTGTGCTTCATCTTGCATAAGTTCAACGAATTTGGCAATTGCGAAGCGCAACTTTCCATTAGTAACACGACCTGTTTCCCTAATGCTTGACTCCACTTCACTGCTAATCGTTTCTTGTAACTGAAGATGATTCAGGTTCTTCTTCTTCGGTTGATCGAATTTGCGATTATCACCGTCGGCAAGCCAGACAAAGCGATGATCGACAATTCCAATTACGACCGCATATTCTCCGGGATCTCGACCGCGAAGCACCTTTACGATTTGACCCACCTTCGGAATCTTGCTATCCATTCATCATCACCTACGATCTAGGCAAAGTTAATATTTCATAACCGGCTGCCGTAATTGCAATCGTATGTTCAAAATGAGCACATAGGGTCCGATCCGCAGTGACTACAGTCCAATCGTCTTCGAGTGTTTGGACAAATCTTTCGCCAACGACCACCATCGGTTCAATGGCTAGGACCATGCCTGGTTTGAGACGAGGACCTTTGTCAGGTACACCATAATTCGGAATTTGAGGTTCTTCGTGAAGTTCCGTTCCGATACCGTGACCGACATACTCTATAACCACGGAGAAGCCTGCGTCTTCAATACAAGTTTGGATTGCATGCGACAACGTGTAGAGTCTAGCATCCGGTTTAGCTTCTGCTATGCCTCGATACAGTGATTGTTCTGTCACAGCTAACAAACGCGCAGCTGTTTCAGAAATTTCACCGACAGGATACGTCCAAGCAGAATCTCCATGATAACCTTTATACTGAGCACCAATATCTATACTGATAATATCGCCCTCAGTCAGCTTTCTTGGACCAGGAATACCATGAACTAATTCTTCGTTGACTGAAGCACAAATGCTTCCAGGAAAACCGTTATAGCCTTTAAAAGATGGAATCGCTCCCTGACTGCGAATGAATTCCTCTGCGATCTGATCAAGTTCTTTCGTTGTAATGTTCGGACGAATCGCCCTTGCCAATAAGCGGTGCGTTTCGGCTACGATACGACCAGCTTCTCGCATTAGGTCTAGTTCAACCTCGGACTTACAAATGATCATTACGCTAGACCTCGTAGCAGTGAGCTAATTTGTTCGGTTACCGCATGAATGTCTTGTTCCCCGTTAACCTCACGCAATAATTCCCTCTTTTGGTAGTAATCCAGCAGCGGAGCCGTTTTATTGATGTATTCATCCAAACGCGTTCCGACTTTCTCTTCCGTATCATCAGATCGTTGGTACAACTCACCCGAACATTTATCGCATACGCCTTCTTGCTTTGGTGGGTTGAAGATTACATGATACGTAGAACCACAGGATTTACAAATTCTTCGGCCAGTTAGTCTTGCAAGCAAGAAACTGCGATCAACGGAAAGATTGATAACTACTTCAATCTTCTTACCTAATGAATCTACGATTTCAGACAATGCATCTGCTTGAGCAACAGTTCTTGGGAACCCATCAAGCAAAAACCCTTTATCGCAATCCGGTTGGGCAAGACGCTCTCTCACAATACCGTTCGTTATTTCATCAGGAACAAGAAGTCCCTTATCCACATAACCTTTGGCTTCAACACCAAGTGGTGTTCCTTGACTCATCGCCAAGCGAAAAGCATCTCCAGTCGAGATATGAGGAATTTGAAATTCGTTAACGATCTTTTCAGCTTGCGTACCTTTGCCTGCACCAGGAGGCCCCATAAAAATTACGTTCACATTTAAAACCTCCCATCGCACTCGGCATTACGAACAGCACAATAGGTGCCGATGTCGCAGATATTGCCCCATCAGAACCTATTAGCTATTTATTGATAAACCCTTTGTAATGACGCTTAATCAATTGGCTCTCGATTTGTTTCATCGTCTCAAGACCAACGCCTACTACGATAAGTAAAGATGTACCACCAATCCGAACCGAACTAGGCAAACCGGCAAGTCCTCCGAATAGCATTGGAAGAATCGAGATCGCTGAGAGAAACAAAGCTCCAGAAAGAGTAATTCTAGTCATTACGCGTGTCAGATAAGTCGATGTTGTCTTACCGGGTCTAATACCTGGTATGTAGCCACCATTTTTCTTCATCTGGTCAGCCATTTGAACTGGATTAATTTGTACGAAGGTATAAAAGTATGTGAATCCAATAATCAGCAGTACGTATAGTACAATCGCTAGTGGTGCAGTTTGGTTAATACTTAAATTGTTAATTATCCATTCTGCAACAACATTACCTCGCCAGTAACTAGCAATGGTAGGAGGGAACATCAATAACGATAGCGCAAAGATTACAGGGATTACACCAGCCGCATTCACTTTAAGAGGAATGTGAGTGGTTTGACCACCATACATTTTACGACCAACTACCCGTTTCGCATATTGTACAGGTATCTTACGGATACCTTGCTGCACGAATATGACCCCGGCAATAATCAGTATAACAACCAAAGCAATAATGATCAGTTTCACGATATTCAGGAACAAAGCTCCTTCGGTCGCAAAAAGTGTTTTGTAAATTTGTTGAATGCTTGTTGGAATCGCCGCGACGATACCAGCAAAGATGATAATGGAAATACCGTTTCCAATCCCATATTCCGTGATTTGCTCACCGAGCCACATCAAGAAAGCTGTACCAGCTGTCAGTACGAGAGCGATTAGAGCAAAGGTTGTGACACCTGGATCAATCACGAGTCCGCTATACAAACGGTTAAACCCAATTGAAAGTCCAAAAGCCTGAATCACACCCAGAATAATCGTACCGTAACGAGTTACTTGTGTCATTTTCTTTCTTCCGACATCGCCTTCTTTTGCCCATTGCGCAAAGCGTGGAATTACATCCATGGACAAAAGCTGAACAATGATAGAAGCTGTGATGTAAGGCGTAATTCCCATCGCGAAGAGGGAAAATTGGAAGAGCGCACCGCCAGAAAACGTGTTAAGCAAACCAAAGACATCACTCTGATTCGCTTGGTCTTGAAGTTTCAGAACATCCGTATTAATGTTAGGTACCGGAATAAAGGCACCTAAGCGGTAGACGATTAGCAAGATGAGCGTAAAGAAAATTCTTCTGCGTAAATCTTCTACTTTGAAGATGTTGGCTATGGTATTAAACATTAAATCACCTCGGTTTGACCGCCGGCAGCTTGGATTTTCTCAATTGCTGATTGAGAGAACTTATTCGCTTTAACGGTTAATTTTACTGTGATTTCACCGTTTCCTAAAATCTTGATACCATCTTTAGGAGCTTTAACAATACCAGTCTCCATTAATACTTGTGGAGTAACTTCGGTACCAGCTGCGAAATTGTTCAAATCTTCAAGGTTTACGATTGCGTATTCCGTACGGAAACGATTCGTGAAACCACGTTTAGGTAAACGACGGTATAACGGATTTTGTCCACCCTCGAATCCAGGACGAACGCCTCCACCGGAACGTGCGTTTTGACCTTTATGCCCGCGAGTTGATGTTTTACCCATGCCGCTACTTGTACCACGGCCAACACGTTTACGAGTGTGACGAGAACCAGTAGCAGAACTTAGCTCATGTAACTTCATCGTTGCACACCTCCTCTAGATCTTAATATCTTGCTACTATGCTTCGATTTCTTTAACTTCTACCAAATGGCTCACTTGATTAACCATGCCTCTGATCGCAGCATTATCTTGATGAAGAACAGTTTGGTGCATCTTGCGAAGACCAAGTGTTTTCACAGTAACGCGTTGTGTTTCAGGGCGGCCAATCAGGCTGCGTTTTAGGGTAATTTGTAATTGTTTCGCCATGTTTACCCCTCCTAACCTAATAGCTCTTGAACTGTTTTACCGCGAAGCTTTGCAACTTCTTCCGCTTTTTTCAAGCGGCTTAAGCCTTCAAGCGTTGCGTTAACCATGTTCATGGAGTTCGATGAACCAAGGGATTTTGTCAAGATATCGCCGATACCAGCAAGTTCAAGTACTGCACGAACTGGTCCTCCTGCGATAACTCCTGTACCTTGGGAAGCTGGTTTAAGCAGAACGCGTCCTGCACCAAACTTACCTGTTACAAGGTGAGGAATCGAAGTGCCTACGATAGGAACATGAATCAAGTTCTTTTTCGCATCTTCAATGCCTTTGCGGATTGCATCAGGAACTTCGGAAGCTTTACCGATTCCTGCGCCAACCCAGCCATTGCCATCGCCAACGACAACAAGTGCGCTGAAGCTGAAACGACGTCCGCCTTTTACTACTTTAGCTACGCGATTAATATTAACAACTTTTTCTGTTAGCTCTAAAGTATTAGGATCTACACGCAAGTCTTTTACCTCCTTATATATGTTTTTCCTAGAATTCAAGTCCAGCTTCACGAGCTGCGTCAGCTAATGCTTGAACACGTCCATGATAAAGGTATCCACCGCGGTCAAAAACCACTTTGTCTAAACCTTTTTCTTTCGCGCGTTGAGCGATTAATGCGCCAACTTTACGAGCAGCTTCAACGTTACCGCCATTACCAATTTCACTTTTCAGTTCTTTATCTTGAGTCGATGCAGCAACGATTGTAATACCCGTTGTATCATCGATAAGTTGAGCATACATGTGTTTGGAAGAGCGGAATATGTTCAAGCGCGGACGAACAGTTGTACCTTCGATTTTCTTACGAACACGAAGATGTCTTTTCAAACGAGCTTTATTTTTATCGCTTTTAGTAATCATCTATACTTACACTCCTTTCATCATCTTATGATGCGAGGCTTATGCTTACGTAGCAAGTTTTCACTCGAAAACTCTTAGCTATTACCCGCGATCTAACGATCTTATTTCTTCTTACCAGCCTTACCTTCTTTACGAAGAATACGTTCGCCTTCATACTTGATACCTTTACCTTTATACGGCTCTGGCTCACGTACGGAACGAACTTTAGCTGCCATAGCGCCCACTAATTCTTTATCAATACCTTTAACGATGATTTTCGTGTTCGTAGGAACATCGAACTCAATGCCGTTTTCAGGAGTGATTTCAACTGGATGGGAGTACCCAACGTTGAGAACTAATTTGTCGCCGCTCTTGTTAGCACGGTAACCAACGCCAACTAGATCCAAAGATTTCGTGAAACCTTCCGTTACGCCACTTACCATGTTGGCAACAACACTACGTGTTGTACCATGCAGGGAACGGTGGAGTTTGTTATCGGAAGGACGCTCAACGGAAATCTCGTTTTCTAGAACATTTACTTTCATATCTTTATGAAGTTCACGGGACAAAGAACCTTTAGGGCCTTTAACCGTGATTTGAGTATTGTCTAGTGTTACATTTACACCACTTGGAATGGTGATTGGCTTACGACCAATACGAGACATGTTTGCACCTCCATTCAATTACAATTGTATTACCAAACGTAGCAGATAACCTCTCCGCCAGCTTTGGATTGACGAGCATCTTTATCCGTCATAACTCCTTTAGATGTGGAGATGATGGCAATCCCTAATCCGCCCAATACACGAGGGATTTCTTGTGATTTAGTGTAAACGCGTAGACCTGGTTTGGAAATTCTTTTCAAACCGGAGATAACACGCTCATTGTTTGAACCGTATTTCAGGAACAAACGAATGATACCTTGTTTGCTATCTTCAACGTACTCAGCGTCACGGATAAATCCTTCTTTTTTAAGGATTTCAGCGATTTCCCTCTTCACTTTTGACGCAGGAATTTCAACTGTTTCATGACGTACGATATTCGCATTACGAATGCGAGTTAGCATATCTGCAATTGGATCTGACATGACCATTTTGTGTAAACCTCCTTCCCGAAAATAGGGTGATTACCAGCTTGCTTTTTTAACGCCTGGAATCTGACCTTTGTGTGCTAATTCGCGGAAACAAATCCGACAAATTTTGAACTTGCGAAGCACTGAATGCGGACGTCCGCAGCGCTCACAACGTGTGTATGCTTGCACTTTAAACTTCGGGGTACGTTGCTGTTTGACTTTCATCGAAGTTTTTGCCACTTAATATAACACCTCCTGATAGGTACGACTGGTAACCTATTTAACGAAAGGCGCTCCGAGTTGTGTTAAAAGCTCGCGAGCTTCCTCGTCGGACTTAGCCGTTGTAACGATAACAATATCCATACCACGAACTTTATCAACTTTATCATACTCAATTTCTGGGAAAATGAGTTGTTCTTTCAGACCAAGTGTGTAGTTTCCACGGCCATCAAAAGCCTTGTTGGAAATACCACGGAAGTCACGTACACGTGGAAGTGATACGTTGAAAAGTTTATCCAAGAAATGATACATACGCTCGCCGCGAAGAGTTACTTTCACGCCGATTGGCATATTTTCACGAAGTTTGAAACCCGCGATCGCTTTTTTGGATTTTGTTACAACTGGTTTTTGACCAGAGATCTTTTGAAGATCTTCTACTGCAGTGTCAAGTACTTTGGAGTTCGATACAGCCTCACCAACACCCATGTTGATAACGATTTTCTCGACTTTAGGAACTTGCATAACTGTTGAGTAGTTAAACTTTTGAATTAACGCTGGAGTGATTTCGTTCAAATAACGATCTTTCATTCTTACTGCCATGACTCATTTGCCTCCTTTCCATGCTTGTTTGTATTAATCGATAACTTCGCCGGATTTTTTCGCGATACGAACTTTCGTTCCGTTATCCAATACTTTGTATCCTACGCGAGTAGGTTTGCCGCTCTTAGGATCAATTAGCATCACGTTAGAAACGTGGATTGCAGCTTCTTGATTCAAGATACCGCCTTGTGGATTTTGTTGAGATGGTTTCGCATGTTTCTTAACCATGTTTACACCTTCTACTAGCACACGGTTTTGACGAGGATAAGCAGCGATAACGCGACCCTTCTTACCTTTGTCTTTACCAGTGATTACAAAAACCGTATCGTCTTTTTTCACGTGCAGTTTATTGTTATGAGATTCTAATCTCTTTTTTAATCTTGGCATTAGCTTCTACACCTCCTGAGGTTTCCCGTTAGGAAAACAAACATCGTAACTGTTCTTAGATAACTTCTGGAGCCAAGGATACGATCTTCATGAAGTCTCTGTCACGAAGTTCGCGTGCAACTGGTCCAAAGATACGTGTACCACGTGGACTTTTATCTTCTTTCACGATAACAGCCGCATTCTCATCGAATGAGATATATGATCCGTCTTTACGGCGAGCACCGCTCTTCGTACGAACGATAACTGCTTTAACAACGTCACCTTTTTTGACAACGCCACCTGGTGTTGCTTCTTTTACTGAACAGACGATCAAATCACCAATGTGACCAACGCGACGACCAGTACCACCCAAAACGCGGATACACATTAATTGTTTCGCACCTGAGTTGTCAGCGACAGCCAAACGAGTAAATGGTTGAATCATCGTATTCCCTCCTTTCGGGGTTCATGTCTAGATTATTAGATAACAACAGCAACTTCAATAATTTCAACCAATCTCCAGCTTTTATCTTTGGATAACGGTCTAGTTTCACTGATTTTTACAGTGTCACCAATTTTAGCTTGGTTGTTTTCATCATGAGCTTTAAATTTTTTCGTATATTTGATTCTCTTGTGATAGAGATCATGTTTTTTGTAAGTTTCAACAGCAACAACAATGGTTTTATCCATTTTATCACTGACAACTTTACCGACCTGCACTTTACGATCGTTGCGTTCAGCCATCTAAGGAACCCTCCCTTCTAGATTTGGTTACCCAATCCCCAATTCTCTTTCACGCAAAATAGTCTTGGCACGAGCGATCTCTTTACGCAAATCACGAATTTGAGTCGGGTTGTCCAATTGACCAGTAGCTAGTTGAAAACGGAGGTTAAAGAGTTCTTCTTTAAAACCATTAACTTTTTGCTCAATTTCAGCAGTGGTTAAGTTCCGGAATTCACTACCCTTCATTTGCTTCACCGCCTACTTCTTCTCTTTTCACGAATTTCGTTTTGATTGGAAGCTTGTGAGCAGCAAGACGCATCGCTTCACGAGCGACCTCTTCACTTACACCAGCAAGTTCAAACAAAATTTTACCCGGTTTTACTACTGCTACCCATTTCTCCACGTTACCTTTACCACTACCCATACGGACTTCAAGCGGTTTTTGTGTAACTGGTTTAGCTGGGAAGATTTTAATCCAAACTTTACCGCCACGTTTGATGTAACGTGTCATGGCAATACGTGCTGCTTCGATTTGACGGTTGGATACCCAAGCCGGTTCTACCGCTTGCAGACCATATTCGCCAAAAGCTACTTCCGTTCCGCCTTTAGCGCGACCTTTCATGTTACCGCGGTGTTCTTTACGGTGTTTTACACGTTTAGGTACTAACATGATTTAAATTCCTCCTTCCGGCTGAGCCTTTTTCTTAGCTGGCGGAAGCACTTCTCCACGATAAATCCATACTTTTACACCGATACGTCCATAAGTAGTGGCTGCTTCAGCAGTACCATAGTCGATATCCGCACGAAGCGTATGAAGTGGAACTGTTCCTTCGCTATATCCTTCCGTACGAGCAATCTCAGCACCGCCAAGACGTCCGCTAGTTGCTACTTTGATACCTTTAGCGCCGGATCTCATTGTTCTTTGCATAGCTTGTTTCATAGCACGACGGAATGAAACGCGACGTTCCAATTGAAGTGCGATAGCTTCAGCTACGAGAATTGCATCAAGATCTGGGCTTTTGATTTCAGAAATGTTGATGTGAACTTTTTTATTGGACATACCAGCGATGTAGTTGCGAATAACTTCAACTTCAGCTCCGCCTTTACCAATAACCATTCCTGGTTTAGCAGTATGAATCGTAACGTTCACACGGTTAGCCGCGCGTTCGATATCGATATGGGAAACTGCTGAGTCTTTAAGTTTATTTTTTAAGTATTCGCGGATTTTGACGTCTTCAAGCAACAGAGTTCCGAAATCTTTCTCTGCGAACCATTTGGACTCCCAATCACGAATAATACCAATTCTAAAGCCTACCGGGTTTACTTTCTGACCCACACGTTATCCCTCCTTATTTTTCAGATACCACGATTGTGATGTGGCTGGTACGTTTTTTGATCGCGCTAGCGCGGCCCATTGCACGTTGTTGGAACCTTTTCATTGTAGGTCCTTGGTTAACAAACGTCTCAGATACCACTAATTTATTAGGATCTAATGAATAGTTATGCTCTGCATTGGCAATTGCGGAATTCAGTAGTTTCTCCAGAATTGGAGAAGCTGCTTTAGGTGTGTGACGCAGAATCGCAATCGCTTCACCTACCGCTTTTCCCCGAATCAAGTCAACAACTAGCTTTGCTTTACGAGGAGCAATCCGAGCGTGGTTCAATATTGCTTTAGCTTGCATGGTAGTACCTCCTCTCGGTTAAAAATGAAATTAACGTTTTCCGGTTTTCTTGTCGTCATCGTGACCTTTGTAAGTACGAGTTGGTGCAAATTCACCAAGCTTGTGTCCAACCATATCTTCGGTTACATACACAGGCACGTGTTTTCTTCCATCATATACTCCGAAAGTGTGACCAACGAATTGCGGGTAAATCGTAGAACGACGGGACCACGTTTTGATAACCAGTTTTTTGCTGGAAGTGTTCAAGTCTTCTACTTTTTTCAGTAAGTATCCATCAATAAATGGACCTTTCTTTAAGCTGCGACCCATGGGTGTTCCTCCCTTCCTTGAACCTCAAGAGAATTCATATATCCTAGATTACTTCGTACGGCGACGTACAATGTATTTATCGGATGCTTTGCCTTTTTTACGAGTTTTGAAACCAAGCGTCGGTTTACCCCATGGTGACATAGGTGATTTACGTCCGATTGGTGCGCGTCCTTCACCACCACCGTGTGGGTGATCATTCGGGTTCATTACGACCCCACGAACTTGTGGACGATTGCCTTTCCAACGATTACGTCCTGCTTTACCGATTTTCACGAGCTCGTGATCTTCGTTACCAACAGAACCGATTGTTGCGCGGCAAACTTTAAGGACTTTACGAACTTCACCGGATGAAAGGCGAATGGTTACGTAAGTTTCTTCTTTACCAAGAAGTTGAGCTTCCGTACCGGCAGCGCGCACTAATTGTGCACCTTTACCAGGCTTCAACTCGATGTTGTGGATAACTGTACCAACTGGAATGTTTTCCAATGGAAGAGCGTTACCTACTTTGATATCTGCTTGTGGTCCAGAAACGATACGATCGTCCACTTTAAGACCTTTAGGAGCGATGATGTATTTTTTCTCACCATCAGCATAATGAATCAATGCGATGTTTGCGGAACGGTTAGGATCGTACTCAACTGTAGCAACGCGTCCTGGTATTCCATCTTTAGTACGTTTGAAATCGATAATACGGTATTTACGCTTGTGTCCACCACCGTGGTGACGAACCGTAATTTTACCTTGGTTGTTACGACCAGCATGCTTGAACAGAGGAGCAAGCAATGATTTCTCTGGTGTTGATGTTGTGATTTCTTCAAAAGTAGAAACCGACATCGCACGTCGAGCTGGTGAGGTTGGTTTGTATTTTTTAATTGGCACTCTGATTTCCTCCTTACTTCAAGAAATGGGTTATACCGATTCAAAGAATTCCAATTCTTTGCTTTCTGCGCTTAGGGACACGATAGCTTTCTTCCAAATGGAAGTGTAACCGGAGTGTTTGCCATAACGTTTAGGCTTAGCTGGCATTCTCAATGTGTTTACATTTGTAACTTTTACTTTGAAGATAGCTTCAATAGCTTGTTTAATTTCTGTTTTGTTAGCGCGAAGACCCACTTCGAAAACATACTTTTTGTTAGCCATTAGGTCGCTTGTACGCTCAGTGATGATCGGGCGCTTGATAATGTCGCGTGGATTTTTCATTGTGCAAGCACCTCCTCAACTTTCTGTACAGCCTCTTGTGTTAAGATCAATTTGTCATAAAGCATGACATCAAGAACGTTAACTCCATCAGCAGCAACAAATTTCACACCTGGGATATTACGAGCAGACAAAGCAACATTGGAGTCGTTAGCAACGCCCACAACTAGTACTTTGCTATCTACTTTCAGGTTGTTCAGAATAGCAACGAAATCTTTCGTTTTCGGAGCATTCAATTGAAGTTGATCCAATACGATCAAGTTGTTATCGATAAGTTTCGAGGACAAAGCGGATTTAATCGCTAAGCGACGAACTTTTCTAGGCAATTTGAAACCATAGCTACGAGGTGTCGGTCCGAATACGGTACCGCCGCCTTTCCACTGTGGAGCACGAATACTACCTTGACGCGCACGACCTGTACCTTTTTGTTTCCAAGGTTTACGACCACCGCCGCGAACTTCCGAACGACCTTTTGTTTTGTGTGTTCCTTGACGCACAGCTGCTTGTTGCAAAAGAACAGCTTCGTGGATCGCATGAACGTGAGGCTCAATTCCGAAAACAACGTCAGACAGTTCAACTTCTCCTACCTGAGCACCTGTTACATTATATAAAGCTACTTTTGGCATCTGTCTTCCTCCTTTCTTACTTTTTCACAGCAGACTTCACGCTAACGTAGCTGTTTCTAGGACCCGGAATGGAACCTTTAACTAGCAACACGTTACGCTCAGCATCTACTTTAATGATTTGCAGGTTTTGCAAAGTTACTGTTTCGTTACCCATGTGCCCTGGCAATTTCTTACCTTTAGGAACGCGGTTTGCTTGAATGGAACCCATGGAACCTGGTCCGCGGTGATAACGTGATCCGTGAGCCATAGGGCCTGTGGATTGGTTATGTCTTTTGATGTTACCTTGGAAACCTTTACCTTTGGAAGTACCCGTTACATCAACGAATTCGCCCTCTGTAAACAGATCTGCTTTCAGTTCTTGACCAACTTCATAGTCACCCAACTGAATGCCACGAATTTCTTTAACGTAGCGCTTAGGCGTTGCCCCTGCTTTTTTCGCATGGCCAAGCTCTGGTTTAATGATTCTGCTTGCTTTCACATCATCAAAACCGATTTGGATGGACTCATAACCGTCGTTATCCACATCTTTCTTTTGCAGTACCACACATGGTCCCGCTTGAATGACAGTTACCGGAACTACATTACCCTCCGGAGTAAACAACTGTGTCATCCCAAGTTTTTTTCCTAAGATACCTTTCATCGTTGACACCTCATTTCCTTCCTAAACGTTCATTCTATAGTTGTTTTACAGTTTGATCTCAATATCAACGCCAGACGGTAAGTCTAAACGCATTAGAGCATCAACTGTTTGTGGTGTTGGATTCACAATATCGATAAGACGCTTATGCGTACGCATTTCGAATTGCTCACGCGAATCCTTGTACTTGTGCACCGCACGAAGAATCGTGATGATTTGCTTCTCTGTCGGAAGCGGAATCGGACCGGATACACCTGCACCGGAACGCTTGGCAGTTTCCACGATTTTCTCAGCTGATTGATCAATAATTCTGTGATCATAAGCTTTCAAACGGATACGAATTTTTTGCTTTGCCATGATAAGTCCCTCCTTCTATCGCCCAATTTATTATCGGACATACTCCGCGAAAATTCTCCAACAACCATCCCCATGGCAAAGGGGCCTGGTGTGTCGGCAACCTTTCGCATCATCGCAACGTCACAGACCAACGTTTTATATTATATAAAATTTGAAAACGAAAAGCAAGCGAAATTTTAGGCATATGCATAAAAAAAACACCCACCGCCTAAACGATGAGTGTTTCTTCTATATATAGGTATTATTTTTGAATTGTTGCAACCGCGCCCGCACCAACTGTACGTCCGCCTTCACGAATCGCGAAGCGTGTTCCTTCTTCGATTGCGATTGGGTTGATTAGTTCAACAGTAACAGTGATGTTATCACCAGGCATAACCATCTCTGTACCTTCTGGAAGAGAGATGATACCCGTTACGTCAGTTGTACGGAAGTAGAACTGTGGACGGTAACCTGTGAAGAAAGGCTTATGACGGCCACCCTCTTCTTTAGTTAGAACGTAGATTTGTGCAGTGAAGTTCGTGTGTGGTTTAACTGAACCTGGTTTCGCAAGTACTTGTCCACGCTCGATATCTTTACGGTCTACACCACGAAGCAAAGCTCCAATGTTGTCACCAGCTTGAGCGGAATCAAGCAATTTACGGAACATCTCTACACCAGTTACGATGCATTTACGAGTTTCTTCAGCGATACCAACGATTTCAACTTCTTCTTGTACTTTAACAGTACCACGCTCAACACGACCAGTTGCAACTGTTCCACGACCAGTGATTGAGAATACATCCTCAACTGGCATAAGGAAAGGCTTGTCAGTTTGACGTTCAGGAGTTGGGATGTAAGTATCAACTTGTTCGAACAACTCGATGATTTTGTCAGCCCAAGGACCTTCTGGGTTAGCAAGAGCTTCACGAGCTGCACCACGGATGATTGGAGTATCATCGCCTGGGAACTCATATTCGTTAAGAAGGTCGCGAACTTCCATCTCAACCAATTCAAGCAACTCTTCGTCTTCAACCATATCACATTTGTTAAGGAATACTACGATGTAAGGTACGCCTACTTGACGGGAAAGAAGGATGTGCTCGCGAGTTTGCGGCATAGGGCCGTCAGCTGCGGATACAACCAGGATCGCTCCGTCCATTTGAGCAGCACCAGTGATCATGTTTTTAACATAGTCAGCATGTCCTGGGCAGTCAACGTGTGCGTAGTGACGGTTAGGTGTTTCGTACTCAACGTGAGCTGTGGAGATTGTGATACCGCGCTCGCGCTCTTCTGGTGCTTTATCGATTTGGTCGAATGCTACTGCAGCTCCACCGTATCTTTTGGACAGTACTGTAGTGATAGCAGCTGTCAAAGTTGTTTTACCATGATCGACGTGACCAATAGTCCCGATGTTAACATGCGGTTTGTTACGTTCAAATTTAGCCTTTGCCATTTTAAACGATTCCTCCTTAGAGTAACTAGTATTTTTATATTAAGCGCCTTTGCCTTTTGCAATAATTTCTTCTGCAATGGACTTAGGTACTTCTTCATAATGCGAAAGTTCCATGGAGTAAACACCACGGCCTTGTGTTCTCGAACGAAGTGTTGTGGAATATCCAAACATTTCGGACAAAGGCACCTTAGCACGGATGATTTGCGCGCCATGACGGTTATCCATACCTTCAATACGTCCACGACGGGAGTTAAGGTCACCCATAACATCGCCCATGTACTCTTCTGGTACAGTAACTTCAACCTTCATGATTGGCTCAAGAAGAACCGGCTTACATTTTTCTTTAGCTGCTTTAAGTGCCATGGAACCTGCGATTTTGAACGCCATTTCATTGGAGTCAACATCATGGTAAGATCCATCAACAACTGTAGCTTTGATATCCACGAGCGGGAATCCTGCGATTACACCATTCTTCATGGACTCTTCGATACCCGCTTGAATAGGAGCAATATATTCTCTAGGAATAGATCCACCCACTACTTTGCTTTCGAAAATGAAACCTGTACCAGCTTCTTGAGGTTCGAACTCAACCCAACAATGTCCGTATTGACCACGACCACCGGATTGACGAACGAATTTACCTTCAACTTTAGCTGATGCACGGAACGTTTCACGATAAGCTACTTGCGGTTTACCAACATTGGTTTCTACTTTGAACTCACGAAGCATACGGTCAACGAGGATTTCAAGGTGAAGCTCACCCATACCTGCGATGATCGTTTGTCCTGTTTCTTCGTCTGTGGAAGCACGGAAAGTCGGATCTTCTTCAGCAAGTTTTTGCAATGCGATACCCATTTTATCTTGGTCGGCTTTCGTCTTCGGTTCAACAGCAAGCTGGATAACCGGTTCAGGGAAGACCATTTTCTCAAGAATAACTGGATTTTTCTCATCACAAAGTGTATCACCTGTCGTTGTATCTTTCAATCCAACGGCCGCGGCAATGTCACCAGAGTATACAATGCTGATTTCTTGACGGCTGTTCGCATGCATTTGCAAGATACGACCAACGCGCTCACGTTTGCCTTTCGTTGCGTTAACAACGTAGGAACCGGAGTTCAAGGTACCAGAGTAAACACGGAAGAACGTAAGACGACCAACGAAAGGATCTGTCATGATTTTGAATGCAAGCGCTGAGAAAGGTTGATCGTCAGCAGACTTACGAACCACTTCAGTACCATCGTCAAGTACACCTTTAATGTCAGGTACATCAAGAGGGGATGGCAGGTAGTTAATTACCGCATCCAACATCAATTGAACACCTTTGTTTCTGTAAGAAGACCCTACGATAACTGGGAAGATTTTCACTTCGCAGACACCTTTACGTAGAGCTGCTTTGATTTCGTCAACAGAAATTTCTTCGCCTTCAAGATACTTCATTGTAAGCTCTTCATCGAGCTCAGCAACTTTCTCAATCAATTCCAAGCGAAGTTCTGCAACTTGATCTTTGAACTCAGCAGGAATCTCGATTTTCTCGATATCCTTACCAAGATCGTCTTTGTACATATAAGCAACTTCATCAACCAAATCAATGATACCTTTGAATTCATTCTCAGCACCGATTGGAAGTTGAATAGCTACTGCATTTGCACCAAGTTTTTGACGCATGGATTCAACAACTTGCAAGAAGTCTGCACCGATGATATCCATTTTGTTTACGTAAGCAATCCGTGGAACGTTGTATTTATCAGCTTGTCTCCAAACTGTTTCCGATTGAGGCTCAACGCCCTCTTTCGCACTAAATACACCAACTGCTCCATCCAACACACGAAGGGAACGCTCTACCTCAACAGTAAAGTCAACGTGTCCCGGGGTATCAATAATATTGATGCGGTGACCTTCCCATTGCGCAGTTGTAGCGGCGGAAGTAATCGTGATTCCACGCTCTTGTTCCTGCTCCATCCAGTCCATCGTAGCTGCACCTTCGTGCACTTCTCCGATTTTGTGAACTTTACCTGTATAGTACAGAATGCGCTCTGTTGTTGTCGTTTTACCAGCATCGATATGAGCCATGATCCCGATATTACGTGTGTTTTTTAAGGAGAACTCTCTAGCCATAGGTCGTTATGTCTCCTTTCTGATATTGATTTAGAATTCTACCAACGATAGTGAGCGAATGCTTTATTAGCTTCAGCCATTTTGTGTGTATCTTCACGTTTCTTAACGGAAGAGCCTGTGCTGTTGCTAGCATCGATGATTTCATAAGCCAATCTTTCTTCCATCGTCTTCTCACCGCGTAGACGTGAGTAGTTTACCAACCAACGCAAGCCTAATGTCGAACGACGATCAGGTCTTACTTCGATAGGCACTTGATAGTTTGCTCCACCAACACGGCGAGCTTTAACTTCTAGCACTGGCATAATATTTTTGATAGCAGCTTCAAACACTTCCATCGGCTCTTTACCTGTACGATCTTTCACGAGGTTAAAAGCGTTGTATAGAATGGTTTGTGCTACCCCTCTTTTTCCATCAACCATAATGCGATTGATAAGACGAGTAACTAGTTTGCTATTATAAATTGGATCTGGCAATACGTCTCTGCGAGTAACTGGACCTTTACGAGGCATAGTTATCCCCCTTTCTTATAAGAATCATCACTGATTATTATCTCTTATTTTTTAACTTTCGGACGTTTTGTACCGTATTTGGAACGGGATTGCTTACGGTTGTTAACACCGGAAGTATCCAGCGCGCCACGCACGATGTGATAACGTACCCCTGGAAGATCTTTAATTCTACCTCCACGGATCAATACAACACTGTGTTCTTGCAGGTTGTGACCGATACCTGGAATGTAAGCTGTCACCTCTACGCGGTTCGTTAAACGAACACGTGCATATTTACGAAGTGCGGAGTTAGGCTTCTTAGGAGTCATAGTACCTACACGCGTGCAGACACCACGTTTTTGAGGTGCACTCAAATCCGTTGCTTCTCTTTTCAAAGCGTTAAAACCTTTTTGCAAAGCTGGTGATTTAGACTTATCCACCTTCGCTTGACGACCTTTACGTACTAGTTGGTTAATTGTTGGCATATCGCCACCTCCTCCCTACATTCATAACATGATGTTCTTCTTGCAAGCCCACAGATCCAGGCGAGTCATAAATGAGCAAAGAGAAAGTCCTTGCCATGGATAGCTGCGAAAAGTTATAAAAACTTATGTAGGCTATGGCCACTAACAAAAACGTCTTTAGCGTTTATTCATTTACAACAGCTGCTACCGCAGCTCCAACTTCAATTCCACATGCTTTACCTAGCATCTTCATAGAATCCACATAGGTAATAGGTACACCCTTCTGCGTACAGAGAGTTACCAGATTTATCGTCAATCGCGGATCTGCATCTTTGGAAACAAAAACTTCGACTGCCTTACCTTGTTCGACTATTTTTGTAACTTTCTTCGTACCTACACTTATATTCTTCGCCTGTTTGACTTTATCATAAGACATAAGGCACCCCCTTCAAAGAAAAGGAAAGAATATCGACTTAGGCACACTACGATATAGTAGCACTTTGAAACTCGGGTGTCAAGGAATTACTTCATATATTTTATTAGTCTTGCTAGATTAGTAAAAGTAAATCAGAAGGGACAGCGCACTTCATTATAAAGTGGCTATCCCTCCTGATTACATAGCGAATCTATTCAACAGTGACAGTTTCTTTTTCAAGATCCTCGTCTTGTACAACCACTTCGTTCGGATCCGTAATACGGATATTCCGGTAACGAGGCATACCCGTACCTGCAGGTATAAGTTTACCGATAATAACGTTCTCCTTAAGACCAAGTAATTGGTCAACCTTGCCTTTAATTGCTGCATCCGTCAAGACACGTGTCGTTTCTTGGAAAGACGCCGCAGATAGGAAGGAATCGGTCTCTAGGGACGCTTTAGTAATACCGAGCAAGATAGGTCTTGCAACAGCAGGTTCACTACCAGCGAACAAGGCAACTTTGTTGGCAGCTTCATATTCATGAATGTCTACGAAGGAACCAGGAAGAAGCGTTGTATCTCCAGCGTCAACGATACGGATTTTCCGTAACATTTGGCGAACCATAACTTCGATATGTTTATCGTTAATTTCTACCCCTTGGTTACGATATACGCGTTGAACCTCTTGCAGAATGTAGTTCTGCACGCCGCGGATACCTTTGATACGGAGCATTTCCTTCGGATCGATAGAACCGTCAGTCAACTCGTCTCCAGCTTCCACTTGTTGATTCAATGAAACACGTACACGTGAACCGTAAGGAACTGCATATACTTTGGATTCCGCTTCCCCTTGGACTTCGATCTCACGACGGTCCTTAGCTTCACGGATTTCTTTCACAGTACCATCAATTTCGGAAATGATCGCTTGACCTTTCGGATTCCGAGCTTCGAAGAGCTCTTGAATACGCGGCAAACCTTGCGTAATATCATCTCCGGCAACACCACCGGTATGGAACGTACGCATCGTTAACTGTGTTCCTGGCTCACCAATGGATTGAGCAGCGATAATACCAACTGCTTCACCAACCTCAACAAACTGGCCAGTAGCTAAGTTACGACCGTAACATTTCTTACAAACACCATGATTGGTACGGCAGCTAAGAACGGAACGAATTTGAAGTTTCTCGATACCTGCTTCAATAATTGTATCTGCAATACCCGATTCGATGAGTTCATTGCGTTGAACAATGACTTCACCTGTTTTCGGATGACGAAGAGTTTCATAAGCATAGCGACCCTCAATACGGTCATAGAGATCTTCAATAACCTCTTTACCATCTTGAATTTTGCTAACCATGAAGCCTTTGTCAGTTCCACAATCATCTTCACGAACGATAACGTCTTGTGCTACGTCAACGAGACGACGAGTCAGGTAACCGGAGTCAGCTGTACGTAACGCTGTATCGGCAAGACCTTTACGCGCTCCGTGCGTGGAAATAAAGTACTCCAAGATTGTCAAACCTTCACGGAAGTTCGATTTAATTGGCAACTCCATAATTTTACCGGATGGATTCGCCATCAAACCACGCATACCACCAAGCTGTGTAATCTGAGATTTATTACCCCGCGCTTTGGATTCAACCATCATGCTAATAGAGTTGTATTTATCAAGGGATTTCATCAAAATATCTGTGATTTCATCCTTCGCTTTACTCCAGATCGCAATAACTCGGTCATAACGCTCTTCATCTGTAATCAAACCACGGCGGTATTGGTTCGTAACTACACGTACTTTCTCTTCACATTCTTTGAGGATTGCTACTTTTTCAGTAGGAACAACAACGTCAGAGACAGCTACGGTAATACCCGCTTTGGTGGAGTACGTGAATCCAAGCTCTTTAATTTTATCAAGGATCATGGACGTTTGAGTTGTGTGGTATTTACGGAAACACTCAGCAATGATAGAACCGAGATATTCTTTACCTACCGCTTTGTTCTCTTCACGTTCCAACATAATAGCTCTAAGATCAGCACCTTTTTCAAAAACAAAGTGAGCATCAGGAATCCCATTCAGCAGGTTTGTTTTAGTTGGTTCATTAATGAATGGGAAGTCGCTAGGGAAAATCTCATTCATAATGATTTTACCGATCGTCGTGATCAAGATTGCATTTTGCTGTTTCTCAGTGAAACTAACTTTGTTCAATGCTCTTGCAGGAATAGCAACCCGAGCGTGCAGTGCCATTTTGCCCGATTGGTAGGAAGAAACTGCTTCATGCACCGTTCTAATAATAGAACCAGCACCTTTAGCGAATTTGTTATCTGTTGTTAAATAGAAGCTTCCCAGAACCATATCCTGTGAAGGCGTAACAACAGGCTTACCGTCTTTCGGATTCAAGATGTTACCTGACGCCAGCATGAGCAAGCGAGCTTCGGCTTGAGCTTCAGAAGACAATGGTACGTGAACGGCCATTTGGTCACCGTCGAAGTCAGCGTTGTAAGCTGTACAAACGAGCGGATGAAGCTTAATAGCGCGGCCTTCTACCAGAATCGGTTCAAAAGCTTGAATACCAAGTCTATGCAGCGTAGGGGCACGGTTCAGAAGAACCGGATGCTCCTTAATTACTTCTTCAAGAACATCCCAAACATCTGGACTTACGCGCTCAACTTTACGTTTTGCACTTTTGATGTTATGGGCCAAACCTTTATTCACAAGCTCTTTCATCACGAAAGGCTTGAACAACTCAAGTGCCATTTCCTTCGGAAGACCACATTGGTACATCTTCAGGTTAGGACCTACAACGATAACGGAACGACCGGAATAGTCAACACGTTTACCGAGCAAGTTTTGACGGAAACGTCCTTGTTTACCTTTTAGCATATGGCTGAGGGATTTCAAAGGACGGTTACCAGGGCCTGTTACCGGACGGCCGCGACGACCGTTGTCGATAAGAGCATCAACAGCCTCTTGCAGCATCCGTTTCTCATTTTGAACAATGATATCCGGAGCGCCTAGGTCGAGCAATCTTTTCAAACGGTTGTTACGGTTGATAACGCGGCGATACAGATCATTCAAGTCAGAAGTCGCGAAGCGGCCACCATCGAGCTGTACCATCGGACGAAGCTCCGGAGGGATGACTGGAAGTACATCCAGAACCATCCAACCTGGTAAATTCTTCGAGTTACGGAATGCTTCCATAACTTCCAGACGCTTAATCGCACGATTTCGACGTTGACCTTGCGCTGTTTTGAGTTCTTCTTTGAGTGTATCTACTTCACGCTCGATATCAATATCGACTAGAAGTTTTTTAACGGCTTCCGCACCCATTCCCGCTTGGAAAGCATAACCGTACTTCTCGCGATAGCTTCGGTATTCTTTCTCGGAAAGCAGCTGTTTCTTCTCCAAAGGTGTATCCCCTGGATCAGTTACCACATAGGAAGCGAAGTAGATAATTTCCTCCAACGATCTTGGAGACATATCTAACGCAAGCCCCATACGGCTTGGAATACCTTTGAAGTACCAAATGTGGGATACCGGAGCGGCAAGTTCAATATGACCCATGCGCTCACGACGTACCTTTTGACGTGTTACTTCAACGCCACAACGGTCACAAACAACGCCTTTATAACGAACTCGTTTGTATTTACCGCAATGACATTCCCAATCTTTGGTAGGCCCGAAGATCTTTTCGCAGAAAAGACCTTCTTTCTCAGGCTTTAAGGTTCTGTAGTTAATCGTTTCCGGCTTCTTTACTTCCCCACGGGACCAAGAGCGAATTTTATCGGGTGATGCCAAGCCGATTTTCATAAACTCGAAGTTGTTAACGTCCATCAAGGAGCAACCCTCCTTTAAGAATTTAAACCCACTATACAGTGAATCGTTCTCGATCTATTGTGGTGTTCTTTATTCATTGACTCCTAATTCAGAGCCCTCTAAGTTTAGGTTTAATTTATCGCTAGTGACTTCGTCGTCATCGTCGGCTTCTCTCATTTCGATCTCTTCTTCGTCGCCGGAAAGGATTTTAACATCCATACCTAAGCTTTGAAGCTCTTTGATCAAAACTTTGAATGATTCCGGAACACCAGGTTCTGGAACATTCTCGCCTTTAACGATAGACTCATATGTTTTCACACGGCCTACAACGTCATCGGACTTCACGGTAAGAATTTCTTGCAGTGTATAAGCAGCTCCATAAGCCTCGAGTGCCCATACCTCCATCTCCCCGAAACGTTGTCCACCGAACTGCGCTTTACCACCCAGCGGCTGCTGAGTAACAAGGGAGTAAGGTCCTGTTGAACGGGCATGGATTTTATCATCAACCATGTGTGCCAGTTTAATCATGTACATGACACCAACGGTAACTTCGCGTTCGAACGATTCGCCTGTACGACCATCGTACAGAATCGTTTTACCGCTACGCTGCATACCTGCTTCTTCCATCGCATCGAACACGTCATACTCACGCGCTCCATCGAATACTGGCGTTGCAGCATGGATACCCAGGTACTTGGAAGCCATACCTAAGTGAACTTCAAGCACTTGACCGATGTTCATCCGTGAAGGAACCCCTAGTGGATTCAATACAACTTCAACCGGTGTACCATCTGGAAGGAAAGGCATATCTTCTTCCGGAAGAATACGTGCAACTACCCCTTTGTTACCGTGACGTCCTGCCATTTTATCGCCTTCGGAAATTTTCCGCTTTTGTGCGATATAGACACGAACGAGTTGGTTCACACCAGGAGGCAGCTCATCGCCGTTCTCACGAGTAAATACTTTCACATCTACAACAATACCGTCTGTACCATGCGGTACGCGAAGGGATGTATCACGAACCTCACGAGCCTTCTCACCGAAGATCGCATGCAGCAATCTTTCTTCCGCAGTCAACTCAGTTACACCTTTAGGTGTTACTTTACCAACAAGGATATCGCCTGCGCCGATTTCGGCACCGACTCGGATAATACCGCGCTCGTCAAGATTTTTCAGTGCATCTTCCCCAACGTTCGGGATATCACGTGTGATTTCTTCAGGTCCCAGCTTCGTATCACGAGCTTCGGACTCGTATTCCTCGATGTGAATAGAAGTGTATACATCTTCTTTAACAAGCTTTTGGCTAAGCAAGATCGCATCCTCGTAGTTGTAACCTTCCCAAGTCATGAAGGCTACGACAACGTTACGCCCAAGCGCCAATTCGCCTTGTTCTGTTGAAGGTCCATCTGCAAGAATATCGCCCGCTTTAACCAATTGGCCTTTTTTCACAATCGGACGTTGATTAATACATGTACCTTGGTTAGAACGCATAAATTTGTGCAGTTTATATTTGACGATGTTGCCGCTAACTAGCTTGCCATCGACCAATTCTTGGCGACGCAGCCAAATTTCATTCGCAGCAGCTTTCTCAATAATTCCATCGAATTTGGAGACAATACATACTCCTGAGTCTTTTGCGACCTTATGCTCCATACCTGTTCCTACAAGAGGTGCTTTCGGGATCAAAAGCGGAACCGCTTGACGCTGCATGTTTGAACCCATAAGCGCACGGTTGGAGTCATCATTTTCAAGGAACGGAATTAACGCCGTTGCCACGGAAACAACTTGCTTCGGAGAAACGTCCATGTAATCGACACGTTCAACCGGAAGTGTTAAGTTGTCATCCTTATAACGAACGATAATTGCGTCTTCAACGAATTTATTATCTTCCGTCAATTGTGCATTCGCCTGAGCGATAACATAGTTATCCTCTTCGTCTGCTGTCAGGTAAGCGATTTGGTCGGTTACAAGTCCTGACTTCGGATCTACCCAACGATATGGCGCCTCAATGAAGCCATACTCATTAATACGGGCAAACGTAGACAAGGAGTTGATCAAACCAATGTTCGGTCCCTCTGGCGTCTCAATTGGACACATACGGCCATAGTGAGAGTGATGCACGTCACGAACTTCCATACCTGCGCGCTCTCTCGTCAAACCGCCGGGTCCGAGTGCAGACAGACGTCTTTTGTGCGTCAATTCAGCAAGCGGATTCGTTTGGTCCATAAACTGAGAAAGCTGTGAGCTACCGAAGAACTCTTTGATCGATGCGATAACAGGTCGAATGTTGATTAATGCTTGTGGTGTAATCACATTCGCGTCTTGAATCGACATACGCTCACGAACAACACGTTCCATACGGGAAAGACCAATACGGAATTGATTTTGCAGCAATTCACCTACAGAACGAAGTCTACGGTTACCTAAGTGGTCAATATCATCCGTATTTCCGATACCGTGAAGCAAATTGATGAAATAGTTAATGGATGAAATAATATCGGCAGGCGTGATGTTTTTGACAGTTTTATCAATAACACCGTTAGAAATAACTTTAACGACCTTGCCCTCTTCTGTTGGTGAATAAACGTTGATGCACTGAACTGGAATCGTATCCGCGCCCGTTACACCTTTAGGAATCGTAAATTCTTTATACCCTGCACCTTTTTCAATAAAAGGAAGGATTTCATCTAAAACACGACGATCAAGCAATTGCCCAGCTTCTGCAATGATTTCTCCAGTCTCGGAGTCCACCAGTGTTTCAGCCAAACGTTGATTGAACAATCTGTTTTTGATGTGAAGTTTTTTATTGATTTTGTAGCGACCTACATTCGCCAAATCGTAACGCTTCGGATCAAAGAAACGAGCAACGATCAAGCTTCTAGCATTATCAAGTGTAGGAGGCTCGCCCGGACGAAGACGCTCGTAGATTTCGATTAACGCTTTTTCCGTAGAATCCGTGTTATCTTTATCGAGCGTATTACGGATGTATTCATTGTCACCCAGCAAATCCAAAATCTCAGCATCTGTACCAAATCCTAAGGAACGAAGAAGGACAGTTACTGGGATTTTACGCGTGCGATCGATACGAACATAGATGATATCCTTCGCATCAGTCTCAAGCTCTAGCCACGCTCCACGGTTCGGAATGACGGTTGCGGTATATGTTTTTTTGCCGTTTTTATCCACTTTCGTGCTATAATAAACACTGGGTGAACGAACGAGCTGGGAGACGATTACACGCTCCGCACCGTTAATAATGAACGTTCCCGTGTCAGTCATGATAGGGAAATCCCCCATGAACACTTCTTGTTCTTTGACTTCACCGGTTTCCTTATTAATCAAACGGACTTTGACTCTTAACGGCGCCGCATAAGTTACGTCGCGTTCTTTGGATTCATCAACTGAATACTTAGGCTCGCCTAAGCTATAGTCAATAAACTCCAGTACTAGGTTACCTGTAAAATCCTGGATCGGAGAGATATCCTGAAACATCTCGCGAAGTCCTTCTTCCAAAAACCACTCATACGATTTTTGCTGGATTTCAATCAGGTTTGGAATGCCCAGCACCTCATTAATTCGTGCATAAGTCCTGCGTTTACGTCGTCCAAATTGAACAAGATGTCCCGCCAACTTTCATTCACCCCTCAACTCTACTCAATAAATAAAAAGAAGAAGAAAAACTTCTACCGACGTACACTCAGGACGCCTCCGTTAGTGGAGCCCGTCCGAATTAAGCGACTGTATGAAGGAAGGTTTTTCCCTGTAATCAATAAGACTTTTCCAAATATTTCTTCCCATCCTGTTAGAGTTTCCTAAAATTCAAACATTATACGTTACAAGTTCAAATTTTATTCATCCAGGAAGAAAAAAACACTTGACATTTTTGTTAACTAAAGACATGTGTCCCATCTTAATACTGACATTTTTTAATAATACCACATTTGAAATGTCAAGTCAAACAAATTCCCACGATTGTCAGTTACGATTTCATCCCACTTCAATGAGCTTTCGATTACTTCGTAGCTTTGAGAATTTTGTACCCTTTATCTTTGGATACCTCAGTAACTTCACTGTACAAGGACTCGAGTTTTTTCATGGCCGATGGAGCACCCTGCTTTTTTTGAATAACAACCCAGATAGCCCCGCCGTCAACTAAGCAATCATAAGCATCCGTAAAAATGCGATGAACGACTTCCTTGCCGGCACGAATCGGCGGATTGGTTAAAACAGCATCAAAGCGCTGCCCCTGCACTTGTTCCAAGAGATCACTTTGGAGGATGGTCACATTCGTAATTCCGTTACGCTTCGCATTATCAGCTGAAAGCTCGATCGCTCTCTCGTTGATGTCGACCATTGTCACATGCCCTTTCGGACACATGACAGCAGCGCTTAGCCCAATAGGACCGTAACCACACCCTACATCAAGAACCTTAGCATCCTCGCACAGCTCCATGGTTTCAATTAAATGCTTACTACCATAATCGACACCTTTTTTCGAAAAGACTCCCGCATCCGTCAGGAACGTATATGTTTTACCACGCAGCACTTCTTGCATAGTGTGGACATCTCGTTTAACCGTCGGTCGCTCAGTATAGTAATGCTCTGACACGTTATGAATTCCTCCTTCACTTTTACCTTTAGGAAAATCAAATAACGAGAGCGTTCCTAAGGCTTTCCTAAGGGTAAAAACCTCATCTTATAACGGTTAAAAAAACCTCTTGAAGTCAAGCTTCAAGAGGTTTCCTATTGAAAGATTACTTAACTTCTACGGAAGCGCCAGCTTCAGTAAGCTTAGCTTTAACAGCTTCTGCTTCTTCGGAGCTAACTTTTTCTTTAACTGCTTTAGGAGCTCCATCAACCAAGTCTTTCGCTTCTTTCAGACCAAGACCTGTGATTTCGCGAACTACTTTAATTACGTTGATTTTGGATGCGCCAGCGCCAGTCAAGATAACATCAAACTCAGTTTGAGCTTCTTCAACTGCTACTGCTGCGCCACCGCCAGCTGCTACTGGAGCTGCTGCTGTTACGCCAAACTCTTCTTCAATTGCTTTAACCAGGTCGTTCAATTCCAAGATTGTCATGCCTTTGATTGCTTCTAGGATCGTTGCATTGTTGCTCATGGTTAAACCTCCATTATCATTCATATATTTTGTGGTTGTTGTGGTAAAACAAAATTAAGCTTGACCTTCAGCTTCTTGTTTCTCAGCAACTGCTTTAACAGCAAGTGCAAAGTTACGAACTGGAGCTTGAAGAACGCTAAGCAACATGGAGAGAAGACCATCTCTGGATGGAAGTTCAGCAAGTGCTTTGATTTGATCATATCCAACTACGCGGCCTTCGACCACGCCGCCTTTTACGCTCAATTGATCATTCTTTTTCGCAAATTCAGTCAAGATTTTCGCTGGAGCGACTAGATCGTCATTGCTGAAAGCAATAGCAGTTGGACCTGTTAGGTACTCATCCAATGCGCTTAATTCAGCATTTGCCGATGCGCGTCTAGCCAACGAGTTCTTGAGAACTACGAATTCAATACCAGCTTCGCGCAAGGTTTTGCGCAGCTGCGTTACTTGAGCTACGTTCAAACCGCGGTAGTCTGCTATGATTGTAGAAGCACTAGCTTTAAACTTCTCAGTTACTTCAGCTACTGCTTGTTCTTTCTGTGCAAGAATTTTCGCGTTTGCCATAGTACACCTCACTTCTTATGCATTTATCTTTCAAGATCGCAAACAGTAGGAGCATCAGCATTCCTTATCTAAAATAAGAAATGCCTTCGTAGACGCTACGAAGGCATGATGTGTTCACTATTTCCCTGAAGTACAAAGAAATCGCTATATATATCATAACACCTCGGTAGGAAATTAAGCACGTTGGCACCTACTGTCTACGGTTTGCATATTCATTTTTATGACCTTTGATAGAGTATCACGCCCAGCAACCGAAGTCAACTGGTAGCTTTTACTTATCTGAAGGATTGCAGGTTCACACGAACGCTTGGGCCCATTGTGGAGGATACAGCAATGTTTTTCAGGTAAACACCTTTAGCAGCTGCTGGTTTCGCTCTTACAAGTGCATCAACCAATGCTTTGAAGTTTTCGTTCAACTTATCAGCATCGAAAGATACTTTGCCAAGTGGAGCATGGATTTGGCCCGCTTTGTCAAGACGGTACTCGATTTTACCTGCTTTGATCTCTTGAACAGCTTTGGTAACGTCGAAAGTAACTGTTCCTGCTTTAGGGTTTGGCATTAAACCTTTACCCCCGAGGATACGACCCAGTTTACCAACTTCGCTCATCATGTCCGGAGTAGCTACGCAAACGTCAAATTCGAACCAACCTTGTTGAATTTTGTTGATCATGTCAGCATCACCAACAAAATCTGCACCAGCTGCTTCAGCTTCTTTCGCTTTCTCGCCTTTAGCAAATACAAGTACACGTTTCGTTTTACCAGTACCGTGCGGAAGTACAACGACACCACGAACAGCCTGATCTTGTTTTCTTGGGTCAACACCCAGACGAACTGCAACATCTACAGTTTCATCAAATTTAGCAGTAGCTGTTTTCTTAACAAGCTCGATTGCTTCTGACGGATCATACAAAGCTTCAGCATTTACAAGCTGAGATGCTTCGCGGTATTTTTTACCGTGTTTAGGCATTTTAAAATCCTCCTTAGTGGTTTTAGCGGATAATCCTCCCACCGAGCGGCTGAAGAGTTTCCTCGAAGAAAACCCACTTCGATAGCTTGCGCTTATCGTTTAACCGCATTCCTTGCGGAATTAATCTTCGATAGTGATTCCCATGCTGCGAGCAGTACCTTCAACCATACGCATTGCAGCCTCAACGGATGCAGCATTCAGGTCAGGCATTTTTTGTTCAGCGATTTCGCGAACTTTTGCGCGTTTCACAGTTGCAACTTTCTTTTTGTTTGGTTCACCGGATCCTTTTTCGATACCAGCAACGACGCGAAGAAGAACTGCAGCCGGAGGCGTTTTAGTGATGAATGTAAAGGAACGATCCTCGAATACTGTGATTTCAACCGGAATGATAAGACCAACTTGATCAGCAGTACGAGCGTTAAACTCTTTACAGAAAGCCATGATGTTCACACCTGCTTGACCCAATGCTGGACCGATCGGTGGTGCTGGATTTGCTTTCGCAGCTTGAACTTGAAGCTTAACGATTTTAATAACCTTTTTTGCCATGATAGACACCTCCTTGCTTTTAATATGGGATCTCATTGCCATCCCACTAACGAAGGTCTATCCCGAGGAATAGACCTGGTAGAAACCCTTGGTTGTCTTGTTTTATAGCTTTTCCACTTGGTCGAAATCGAGCTCAAGCGGGGTTTCTCTACCAAACATGTTGACATGTACCTTAAGTTTACCCTTGTCAGCAACAATTTCTTCAACAGAGCCGACAAAGTTTGCGAAAGGTCCTACCTTGACGCGTACGGTTTCTTTGAGTTCGAAGTCGATTTTCTCCTTCGGCTCTTCCATACCCATATGCTTCAGGATAGATTCAACTTCCTCAGGTAATAATGCAGTCGGTTTAGAGCCGGATCCTGTAGAACCTACGAATCCAGTTACTCCTGGCGTATTACGTACAACATACCAAGAGTCATCCGTTTGAATCATTTCTACGAGGACATAACCTGGATAAACTTTACGCATGACGACTTTTTTCTTGCCGTCTTTGTTTACCAGCTCTTCTTCCATAGGCACAAGCACACGGAAGATCTTGTCCGTCATTTCCATAGATTCAACGCGTTTCTCTAAGTTGGCTTTTACTTTGTTCTCATACCCTGAATAGGTATGTACGACGTACCATCTTTTTTCCATGAATAAATTCACCTATAGTCCTGTTTATTTAAAAACAAGGCGCAGCAACTCAGAAATTCCTAGATCCAGCACAAAAAAATAGATGGCAACAAAAGTTACGGTACCCAATACGACAAGCGTATAAGTAGTCATCTCTTTGCGACTTGGCCACTTGACCTTTTTGAGTTCTGACCAACTGTCGGTGAAGAAGGAAAAAGTGGATCCGAAGCTTTGTCTCATTCTAGCCAAGAACGCCACAAACTACACCTCCAAAGAACTACCTAGTCTCGCGATGAGCAGTATGTTCATTGCAAAATTTGCAATATTTCTTCAACTCAATACGGTCGGGATTGTTGCGCTTATTTTTAGTGGATGCATAGTTTCTTTGTTTGCAATTTGTGCACGCTAATGTGATGATGACCCGCATGATGTACACCTCCTACAGACACTTTCTAATTAAAGCCCTTCTAAGCGCGTCAAAAAGAAAGCGACTTTTAGGGCTACCTGAAATACTTTATCACAACCCGTAATAGGGTGTCAAGGCAGAAGTCTCATAAATGCGAGAGTATCACCAGTATAGACTCTCTAGGCAATTGTTAAACACTCTCCCAAAGAAAAACACCCGCACAGCTTAAGCGGCACGGGTACTTCCTACAAATCTCGGACTTCTAGATAACGTTCAAGCTTGCGTTTAACACGTTGAAGAGCATTATCAATAGACTTCACATGACGATCGAGATCAACGGCAATTTCTTGATACGATCTGCCATCGAGATAGAGCATCAGTACCCTGCGCTCTAGGTCACTTAATATCTCTCCCATTTTATCTTCAAGGCCCGTAAACTCTTCTTGATTGATTACAAGCTCCTCAGGATCTGTAACCCGGGAACCGCTAATAACGTCAAGCAGCGTACGATCAGAATCTTCATCATAGATAGGCTTGTCCAGTGACACGTAGGAATTAAGAGGAATGTGCTTCTGACGCGTTGCTGTCTTGATCGCCGTGATGATCTGTCGCGTGATGCACAGTTCAGCAAAGGCTTTGAATGAAGCAAGCTTGTCTCCTCGGAAGTCGCGAATAGATTTATATAAACCTATCATACCTTCCTGCACAATGTCTTCTCGGTCTGCACCTATCAAAAAATAAGAACGTGCTTTGGCACGTACGAAATTCTTATATTTATTGATAAGATATTCCAACGCTTCGCTACTGCCTTCACGAACTGCTTCGACGATGTCTTCATCTGGCTTGAGGTCATAATCATACATTCTCAGTTCTTTGAGGTCGACACTCACCAACAATCCCTCCGGCCTGCAGGACTACCCAGATTCACTATAAAAGTTTAGGTTAAGTATACATGAAGCAAACTCACACCGTCAACGGGGAACCGCACCATTTCTAGCATTTGGAGGATTCACTCTCCTCTTCGCCACCGCTCGAACTGCTCTTTGAGCTCATGGCTCAGTTTACTTTCGAACGGATTACGCTTGGATGAAGTTTCAGGATGAATACGTTCTCTCACTTCTTTGCGATTCTGTTTGATTTTGACTAGCAGTTCACCAGCGGGCATCCGAAGAGCTCCTTTGCCGAAAATGACATGCTGCTCAATCATATCCGAGGTGGCTACGTAGATCTGCTTACGCCTTCCCATCAGATTCGTGACCAGGCGTTCGATCCGTTCATCTGCTGTTTCCTTCTCTTTGGTATAGAGTACTATAAGCTTACTCTGCACATATTTCTTACCAAGTCCAGGTACCATATAGGCATCAAAAACGAGGTATACCTTCATACCCGAGTAGGATTGATACTCCGCCAGCATATGAATTAACTGATCGCGAGCGCCCTCCAAATCCGTGTCCTTCAGCTTACTCAGCTCCGGCCATGCGCCAATAATATTGTAGCCATCAACAATCAGAAACTGTTCCATTTCATTTAACTCTTATTACGCTGTCTAACCACTTCATACATCAATACACCCGCGGCGACGGACGCATTCAAAGAATTCACATGTCCTGCCATTGGAAGCTTAACTAAGAAGTCACATTTCTCTTTAATTAATCGACCTACACCTTTACCTTCATTCCCTATAACAAGTGCTATTGGAATACTAAAGTTGGCTTTATACACATCTTGAGCAGCGGACACATCCGTTCCAGCGACCCAAACTCCCTGCTCTTTTAATTTCTCAATCGTCTGCGCGATATTCGTCACACGTGCAACGGGAACATATTCAACAGCCCCAGCCGAAGTCTTGGAAACTGTAGCCGTAAGTCCAACGGAACGCCGCTTAGGGATAATGACGCCATGAACACCTGTGCAGTCTGCTGTTCGCAGAATCGAACCCAGATTATGCGGATCCTCGATCTCATCAAGAATTAGGATAAAAGGTTCTTGCCCGAGCTCTTTAGCCTTATCCAGAATATCCTCTACTTCGACATATTCATAGGCAGCAACTTGCGCTACAACCCCTTGGTGTTGTAGTCCTTCGGCCATTTGGTCCAGCTTGCGCTTATCCGTAAACTGAACGATAATGCCTACATTTTTGGCTTCCGCTACAATAGGACCTGCGAATTGCTTCTGAGCACTCTCTGCGATCCATATTTTATTAATCGTCCGACCAGCACGAAGCGCCTCTAGAACGGAGTGCTTCCCGCCGATATATTCTTCATCCATTCCTGTTCCTCCTAAAAGTTTTGCTTGAACAATACTATCATCGTTAGCTTTAGCTACTTGTTCTGCTTGTAAGCAATCGCAAAGTCTAATATTTCCTTCAATCTCTCAAAAGATTGTTTATAGTACAAATATCCGATTAAGCACTCAAACGCGGTGCTGTGCCGGTATTCCAGCACCTCCGCGTTTTTGGCTGTAGTTCCTGATTTGGCATTGCGTCCCCGCTTTACCATGTCTACTTCTTCTTCCGATAGCATCGGCATCAAAGCCTCCAGCAATTTGGATTGTGCTTTGGCTGAGACATATCCCGTCGATGCTTTGTGCAAATGGTTCGGCCGATGATTAGCTCCAGAAATCACATATTGCCTGATGTACACTTCATACACAGCATCCCCTATATAAGCCAATACAAGCGGATTCAGTAAATGGGGACTTTTAGATGGCGGGAAAACAAAAAGGTTCGCAGCATCATGGATGGACTCACTCATTTACGGCGCCAGCGTATTCCCTGCGGTGTATCCTCAAGGAATATCCCTTTCTCCGTGAGCAGGTCACGAATTTCATCTGCGCGGGCCCAGTTCTTCGACTTACGCGATTCAGTTCGTTCGATAATCAACTGCTCAATCTCTTCATCTAACAGCTCATCCGTTTGCTGTGAAAGAAACCCTAAGGTTTGGTCGAACGCTTGCAGCTGATCCAAGAAAAGCTGCAGTGCGGCAGCATTTACCCGCTCCTGTTGCAGATACAGGTTAGCTTCAGCAACAAGGTCGAATACCGCTGTAATAGCATCCGGAGTATTGAAATCATCATTCATCTTATCATCAAACTGGCTCGAAATCGCAGCCAAACGATCGGTTAGTGCTGATTCTATTTCGTTAGTCGCAGAAGCAGTAGTAAGTCGATGTTTCAGGTTGTCATAAGCATTCTGGATACGTTCTAAAGCATTAGAGGCTTGTTTCAAGCTTTCATCGCTGAAATTCAGCGGATTGCGATAGTGCGCGGACAACATGAAGAAACGGAATACTTGTGGCTTGATTTGTTTAACTAGATCACGAATAAGAATCCCGTTACCAAGTGACTTGGACATCTTCTCATTGTCAATGTTAAGGAAGGCATTGTGCAGCCAATAATTAGCCATTGGATGCCCCGTTACAGCTTCCGTCTGAGCGATTTCACACTCATGATGCGGGAATGTCAAATCTTGTCCTCCACCATGTATATCAATGGTTTCACCCAAATATTTGCGCACCATGGCGGAGCACTCGATATGCCAGCCTGGACGGCCTTGCCCCCATGGACTATCCCAATAAATTTCTCCCGGTTTGGCCGCTTTCCACAGAACAAAATCCTGAGGACTCTCTTTGCGATCGTCTACTTCAATACGGATACCGTATTGGAGCTCTTCCAGATTTTGATTGGATAACTTGCCATACTCGGCAAATTTACTTGTTCTGTAATAAACGTCACCGCGGGCTTCATAAGCGAAATCTTTCTCAACGAGAGCAGCAATGAAATCGATAATTTCCTGGATGTTCTCCGTAACGCGCGGATTCAAGGTAGCATCGTGAACGCCAAGCGTTTTGACGTCGTCCAAAAAGGCTTGAATGAATGTTTCTGCAAGCTCTGGAACGGTAACAGCCAACTCCTCGGCTTTTCGAATCATTTTATCATCCACATCGGTAAAGTTCGTAATATAGGTTACTTCATACTTTTGAGACTCCAAATAGCGACGAACAACATCGAAGAAAATAACCGGCCTGCCGTTACCAATATGAATATAGTTATACACAGTAGGCCCGCAAACGTACATCTTCACTTTACCTGGTTCAATTGGCACAAATTCTTCTTTTTTCCGCGTTAGCGTATTATACACTCTGAGTGTCATGTTCTCTCGTTTCTCCATTCTTAAGGCGTTCTTGTTCAAGTTGCTGTTTTAAATCATTAATCTGATTCTGTAATTCCTGAAATATATCAACAATGGGATCAGGTAAGTTCCCATGGTCCAAACGATTCACACGAACCCCGTCCCGCTTCACAAGTTTAGCAGGGATAGTAACGACGGTACTATTTGATGGAACTTCTTGAATGACTACTGCATTAGAACCAATACGTGAATTTTCGCCTACAAGGAATGAACCCAAAATTTTGGCACCCGAGCCAATAACTACATTATTGCCAATAGTTGGATGTCTCTTACCTTTTTCTTTACCCGTACCCCCTAAGGTTACGCCTTGGTAAAGGATGACATCGTCGCCGATCTCACAGGTTTCCCCGATAACAACACCCATGCCATGATCAATAAACAACCTTTTCCCTATCGTTGCACCCGGATGAATCTCAATCCCTGTCATGAACCGGCTCCACTGCGAAACAACGCGAGCTATAGTATACATCTCCCGCTTGTAAAACCAATGGCCGATTCGATGGGACCAAATCGCATGAAGCCCAGAATACGTAAAAACAACCTCAAACCAGCTGCGTGCAGCCGGGTCGTTATCGAATACGGCGGATATATCAGATTTGATCGTTGCCCACATGTTCTCACCTTCTTCGTAGAAATTCATCATACAAGGATTCTTATCAATCAAAAAAAGCCCCTGCAGCCATATGGCTGCAGAGGCGTAGTTATCGCGGTTCCACTCTGCTTGGTGACTCGGAAGTCTCCCAACTTAAGTTCCCGTAACGTGGGTATTCCGGCTGCGCCTACCCTACTCTTACGAGTATTCGGCGCGGCAGCTCCCAGGTGCATTTCCGATTACAGGAATTGGATAACTCACAGCCAAAGCCTCGCGACTTTGATTATCCTCTCTGATAAATCCCTAGTTAAACGTACTCTCCTGATCATTGCATTCGATATTGAACTAAGTATAGCGAAAAGAAACTCGCTTTACAATAAGTTCCTTAGACGTGATGCGACTTTTTCTTTGCCAAGTAAGTAAAGAGACACATTTAAGTCCGGTCCGTGTACTTGTCCCGTTAGCGCAGATCGAATCGACATGAACAGTTGTTTCCCTTTGAAGCCCGTATCCTTCTGCACTTGTTTCAGCAAAGCTGGGATGGCTTCTACGGTGAAAGCTTCCGCTTGCTCGACTTGCGTTAGGAAGCTTGCCAGCACAACAGGCACATGCTCCTCTTTCAATACAGTAGAAGCTTCCTCATCGATAACCAGCTCTTCTTTGAAGAAAATGCTCGATAGCTCGACAATCTCTGCGGCGAAACGCATTCTCTCTTGATTGAGGCCTACCAGGGCCGTTACCCACTCTTGACCTGCTGCATCCAAATCACCTTGAATGTATCCAGCCTTTTGCAGATGAGGCACACTTAGCTCAACCACTCGGGAAAGCGGGGCCTTTTTCAAATAAGCATTGTTCATCCAATTCAATTTATCCATATCAAACACAGCCGGACTTTTGGATACACGATCCAGGTCAAACTGGGCAATAAGCTCTTCCTTCGTGAACATCTCTTCTTCGCCGCCAGGAGACCAACCGAGAAGGGCAATGAAGTTAACAACAGCTTCAGGCAGATAGCCTAGCTCTTTGTACTGTTCGATAAACTGAATGATGGATTCATCCCGTTTACTCATTTTTTTACGATCAGGATTCAAGATAAGTGCCAAATGAGCAAAGTCAGGCACAGGAAGTCCCAGTGCTTCGTACATGAGGATTTGTCTTGGTGTATTGGACAGATGCTCCTCACCGCGAATAACCAGATTGATTTTCATCAAATGATCATCCACAATGACAGCAAAATTATAGGTTGGAATGCCATCAGTACGTGCAATGATGAAATCACCAATCCCATTGGATTCAAATTCAACATGCTCTCGAACCTTATCCTCAAAGCCGATAATCCGGTCTTCTGGAACACGGAAACGAATGGATGCCTTACGTCCTTCAGCTTGATAAGCAGCAATCTGATCAGGTGTTAAGTTACGGCATTTACCTGAATAACCGCCCATTTCTCCGCGCGCTTCTTGCTCTGCTCGCTCCTGCTCCAAATCCGCTTCAGAGCAATAGCAATGGTACGCATGGCCGCTCTGAACCAATTGATCAAGATACGTCTGATAAATATCCAGTCGCTCCATCTGACGATAAGGACCGTATGGACCTCCGATATCTACGCTCTCGTCCCACTCTAAACCAAGCCATCTTAGGCCATTCAGTTGATCCTCGATACCAGACTCTTTATGACGAGTTTGATCCGTATCTTCAAAACGAACAACGAATGCACCGCCATGGCGACGCGCCAATAAATAATCAAACAGTGCTGTACGAGCACCGCCAATATGTAAATGTCCAGTCGGACTAGGTGCATAACGCACACGTAAAGGCTGATTCATGTGTGTTCCCTCTTCTCCCCAATATTACCTGCTATTCTAGCACATCTCGAATTAAACAAACAACCGATTGCGCAGCAATTCCTTCGCCTCGACCCGTGAAACCAAGCTGTTCAGTCGTAGTAGCTTTCACGTTGACTTGATCTGGCTTAGCATCTAGCGCAGCGGCAATAATTTCTACCATCTGCGGGATGTACGGGGCCATTTTGGGCTTCTGGGCAATGATGGTTGAGTCCGTATTCCCTAGGTGATAACCTTTGTCCTTAGCCAGCTGCCAAACCTGTTTCAGCAGTTCCAGACTGTCCGCATCCTTGAACTCTGCAGCCGTATCAGGGAAATGTTTTCCGATATCGCCTAAACCTAGCGCTCCCAGAATAGCATCACTAATAGCGTGCAGCAGTACGTCGGCATCTGAGTGACCGAGCAGCCCTTTTTCATAAGGAATTGTCACGCCTCCAATAATGCACTTGCGGCCTTCCACCAACTGATGAACATCAAATCCTTGTCCTACGCGAATCATAGCTGTCCCTCTCCCCTTACGTTGTGTAGTATCCATTCTGCCCATGGCAAGTCTTCCGGTGTCGTGATCTTAATATTATAATAGTCCCCTTCGACCACATGCACCGTCGTTCCTATTCGTTCCACCAACATTGCATCGTCCGTCCCCATGAAATCATCCTGAAGAGCCCGTTCATGCGCTTCCTGTAGAAGAGAAAGCCGAAAAGCTTGCGGCGTTTGGATCGCCCACAAGCTTCGTCTATCGGGTGTAGATTGGATTCGTTTCTCGGTATCTACGATTTTGATCGTATCCTTAACAGGAACGGCCAGCACTGCTGCATCCTGTTCTTGCGCTTTCAATAGGCAATCGAACACATGTTCTTTTTTTACGAAAGGCCTAACACCGTCATGAACGAGTACCCACGTTGTATCCCTCTGTAGGGAGTCCAGACCCCGTCTAACGGAATCTTGACGTTCGGCGCCTCCTGCTAGCACATGAGTGACCTTGGAAAGAGAGTGGTCCTGTACAAAGCCTCTACAGCGATCTACATCAGTTCCTCCAACAACGAGAATGATTTCATCCACTTCATGTATGTTTTGAAATAATTGCAAGGTATGTACCAGAATTGGCTTGTGTCCCAGTTGTAAGTATTGTTTACTTTCAGCCGTTCCCATTCGCGAGCCCTTGCCCGCTGCCACGATGATAACTCCTAGCTTCTCCATATGACCTCCAACTAAGTGCTTTCAGAAAGAAAGCTTTCTTCGTAAGCATAGGCCCAAGGATAAACGACTCCGTCGTCCTTTTTGGACGAGCGGTTTGTCAAGGTTGATGCAAAGCAAAAGTATAAAACTTATACTTTCCCATCAACTTGTAAGAGCTATGTTACATCTCCTTATCATACTGGTTTTACTGTGCTTTTTCCAATAGTTTCGGTTTCGCGAAAATCATACGTCCCGCCGATGTCTGCAGGACACTAGTGACCATCACTTCGAGTGTCATCCCGATGAATTCGCGCCCGCCTTCCACCACGATCATCGTACCGTCGTCCAGATAAGCTACACCTTGTCCATGCTCCTTGCCATCCTTAATGACTTGAACTATGATTTCTTCACCAGGCAGGACAACAGGCTTCACTGCATTCGCGAGGTCGTTGATATTGAGAACCGAAACACCTTGCAGTTCACATACTTTGTTTAGATTAAAATCATTCGTAATCACTTTGCCTTGCAGTACTTTTGCGAGCCGGACTAGCTTGCTATCTACTTCAGATATTTCCTCGAAATCTCCTTCGTAAATGAGCACTTTCACTTCAAGTTCCTTTTGGATCTTGTTCAAAATGTCCAGACCGCGTCGACCGCGATTCCTCTTGAGTAAATCCGATGAATCGGCAATGTGCTGCAGCTCTTCCAAGACAAATTCGGGAATAACGAGGGTACCCTCGATAAAACCTGTTTTGCAAATATCAGCGATCCGACCATCAATAATGACACTAGTGTCTAGAATCTTATGCTCCTCATAAGGACGGTGTGTCTGCTTCTCCGGACCTGTGGATCGGCTCTTTGCAATGATCTGAACGAGCTCTTCCCGCTTACTGTAACCGATACGGAAACCCATTACAGCTAGTACTGCAGATACAATGAACGGTAAAAAGGGACCTGCCCACTTCGCCTGCTCTAATACAGGGAACACCAATACCGATATAAGCAGTCCAATGACTAATCCTAATGTACCTGAGAGCAAATCGGATACCGGGATATCCGCAACATTCCTTTCGCCTCTCATAAGCAGCTTCATTCCCTGACTAGCAACCCATGACGAAAGGATGAACATACCTACTGCGCATAAACTATTAATCCAGATAACTTGTCCCGCATCACTCATTAACGCTGTCTTTCGAAGGATCGAATCACTCCAACTATAACCTAAACTACCACCCATGATGGCCAAAATGATTTGTACCCATTTCCTCATCACAGATTCACCCCCTAAATCAAACTTGTTTTAAGCCTTATTACAATTATGTTCCAATTTCTCCAACGTTAATCACTTCTTTACATGGAAAATTGAAATATTAGAGGGCTTCCTTTATAATGAAATTGGAAGTTACCAACACACCCGAGGTGGATGGAATGAGCTCCTTGACTTTAAAGCAGTTTCAGGATCAAGTATCCGAATTGTTACTCCGTCACCGAAGTCTGCTTGACGTCTTATCCAAGTTTCAACAGTCTGGCGCAGCTACTAATCGTTCCGTGGTCAAATCTATTACGGAATGTGGATGTATTCAGGTTCATGCAGCCAAGCAAGAGTATCATCCAGAGATGACTTTGGATGAAGCCAAGGATGTACTCGGTACTCATGTGTCTGGTCACTTATGTGAACAATGCATTGAGGTCGTAAGTACGGAGCTGGGTAGAAATCTCTTCTATATGTCCGCACTTAGTAACATCCTAGACGTTAATTTGGAGCAAGTCGTTGAGAACGAATCGAAGAAATGCACAACACTGGGACTTTTCAACATGTCATGAAGATGAAAAAAAGCATTTATTTTCTCTCTGAATCATCAGAAGAAAATAAATGCTTTTTATTTTCGAAACCTGTTTAAACGTCCGATTTCACTGAGTTGGTGTCGTCCATGCCGCGTCTTTTGTTCTTTCTCCGGAGACGGATGAAGAACCCATCAACGTTTTTTTTTAGGCCATATAGCGCGTACGCTAACAGGGGTACGAAAATCATTTTAGAAATCGATTCCGGCCATTTGATAGCAATCAATATAGCTCCAGCAACGATAATTGGCGTAATCCAGATCGCTGCCTTCGGAATACCGGCTTTCTTGAAGTTCGGATACTTCACTGTACTTACCATTAAGTAAGACAATAGAATTGTACTCACCAACAAAACATACACGTTAATTTCGTTCACGAACAACGCTAGTGTACAAAGTACACCGCCTGCTGCTGGAATCGGCAAACCGATGAAATAACCAGGCGTACCGGCAACGACATTGAAACGAGCTAAACGAAGAGCTCCACAAATCGGGAAGATCGCTGTAACAATCCAAGCAAATGCCGGACTAATTACATTCGGATCATTAAATGCAACCACATACATGATAAAAGCTGGTGCTACACCGAATGAAATGACATCGGACAGTGAATCTAACTCTTTACCGAACTCACTCTGCGCATTCAGAGCTCTGGCTACACGCCCATCAAGTCCATCAAGCAACATAGCGACAATAACTAGTACTGCTGCAATTCCATGTTCACCACTGAAAGCGAGAATAATTGACAGTACACCTAGGAATAAGTTCCCTACTGTAAAAAGACTGGGAATTGATTTCGTTAACATATGTTTTTGTCCACCTCTGGATTTACTATACCCTAATCTCGACTTAATAAAACCTCGACTGCATAAAACTACCTCGCCTTAACAAAACCTCAACAATGATACTTTATGATTGTATCTAGTTTAAATATGTCTGTCAATGAACACTTGTTCTTGAATTCTTTTGAGACCTTCTTTAATGGCGCGGGCTCTCACCTCTCCGATTCCGTCAACTTCATCCAATTCTTCAATTGTCGCCATCATCATGTGAGGCAGATAACCAAACTTTTCGACCAGATTGGCAATAATGATAGACGGTAGCCGCGGAATTTTCCCTAAAATCCGGAACCCTCGAGGGGAAACCGGTTCTTCGGCAATAGAATTCGTATGCGGATATCCAAGCAATCGGATGATTTGGTGCGGCTCCAGCAGTTCATCCGAGGATAAACGCTTTAGACCTGCTTGCATTTCCTTGACGCGGTCTTCCGATAAATCACGTACATAATCTTTTACGATCAAACGCGCTTCAAGTTCCGCATTCCCTACAAGTTCTTCAAGCTGCATGCTAATGAGTCGACCTTCATTCCCTAACTCATTAATGTATCGGTTAATCTCGGCCTTAATGCGTAGTACCATCTCAAACCGAGCAATGACATTGGTAACATCGTGCAATGTAACTAATTCCTCAAACTCGGATGCGCTTAGATTGGTCAGCGACTGATCCAGTACGACTTTGTAACGCTCCAATGTCTGGATCGCTTGATTCGCTTTAGTCAGGATAACACCAATATCTTTCAGCGCATAACGCAAATTACCTTGATAAAGTGTTATGACATTGCGCCGCTGTGAAATCGAAACAACCAACTTATTTGTTTGCTTCGCAACACGTTCGGCTGTCCGATGCCTGATTCCCGTCTCCGATGATGAAATAGAGGAATCTGGGATTAATTGTGTGTTCGCATATAGGATGCGTTTGATGTCCTCACTGAGGATAATCGCGCCATCCATTTTGGCAAGCTCATATAAATAATTGGGAGAAAAATCACAATCTATGGAAAAACCGCCATCCACGATTTCCGTTACTTCTGTACTATAACCAACTACAATAAGTCCACCCGTTTTGGCGCGTAGGACATTCTCTAACCCATCACGGAACGGTGTACCAGGTGCTACCATTTGCAGCAGTTGGCTCATGACGTCTCGCTTTATCTCTTCTTTGCTCATCATTTTCCTCCTGAAGGCTTGCAGGTTGAATGACCACGAGTTAACCCAGTGCCGCTTTCAATGCCTCTGCTACCGTGTTCACTCCGATAATCTCCATACCGGACGGATGAGTCCATCCCTTCAAACTTTTCTCCGGCATAATAACTCTACGGAATCCAAGCTCTTCCGCTTCCTTCACACGTTGATCAATCCGCGATACACCGCGGACTTCTCCGGTCAACCCGATCTCACCGAACACCACATCATAAGGCCTGGTCGGCTGGTAAGCATCTTGATTTTGTAAGAACCATACCCATGCGCTTCTCCAAAACCGCAATAATCAGGGAGAGTCGGTTATGATCAACGCCTGTCGCCATCCTGCGCGGAGAAGGGAAGTTTGTCGAACCAAATCGATTCTTGACTGCACACCCAATTCTCAATAAAATTCTTTTACACGATATAATAGACGATTGGATTAGACAGCATCCCAACCAATGCTCATAAACATTTGAATAAACCATTTGAAGCATATCCAATGAGTCCCGTCTATAATCTTCTTCTTAAAAATAATCCCTCTACATATATAATACATTTCACATTCGAAATTCATGCTGCTTTGATCCAACCTAACACCCTTAATCCGAACTGTACTACTGGATAGAGTCCAATTGCTAAATCCTTACAACTAAGTATAACGGAAAATTCATTCCTTTAAAAGAAATTGTATATAATGAAAGAACAGTTCTAATTTTCTTAGGATAACCAGTTTAGTTTATAACTAAGTTCGAAACTTTATCATTCAATCTAATGGTTCAAATTGGCAGGAGTCGATATGTGTAACTTCTTTATGTAGGTCACTCTCCGTTTAACTTGAAGTCTTTTACGCTCAACAATAAATGTTGTCTAATTATCTTCCTCATCCCAAGGTGCTTTCTCCTCTTTTCCTTTGGAAGAAGTGCCAAATACAGAGTGGATGACTTGGCTCAATGTCTTACATGGGATTACCTTTATTGTAGAAAACGTAGTTGTGCTTTTCAATCCATTGAGCGCAACATAGACACGTTTGAAACCCATTCTTTCAAGTTCTCTAATTCTTAGTTCTAACGTAGGTACTTTTTTTAATTCACCCGTTAATCCAATATCTGCGATAAATACAGTATCATTTGGGATACCTTGATTCTTGCAGGAAGATACAATGCTCATTATCGCAGCTAAATTTGATGATTGTTCTTTTAAACGAATACCACCTGTCGTTTTAACAACCACGTTCTTATCATGGAGAGGGATATTGGCTCTTTGCTCCATGATGCTGATAAGTGTATTCACATGGTCCTTTTTTAAACATTCAGCAATCCGGCTTGGGTATGGCATGAACGTGGTTGATACCAAACTTTCTATTTCCAGAATGATGGGTCTTGTGCCTTCTTTAACGACTGTTAATGCACTTCCACTAACTACATCATTCTCGTCTCTTTGTGTCATAAAGAACTCTGAGGGATTATCAATAGGTGTCAATCCTTGCTCACCCATTGTGAAAAATCCAAGCTCTCCTGTGCTGGCGTAGCGATTTTTAGTCGAAAATAGCTGTTTTAGCTCCTCGCCTTCCTCCCCCTCAAGAACAAGAACAGCATCTACCAAGTGTTCTAATGCTCTTAATCCAGCTAATTCGTTATCTTTGGTCATCTGCCCAACCATTATAATGGCTCTTGGTCTTTGTGCATCTTTTGCGACCTTTAAGAGAGTATTCGCGCATTCCATCGTCTGCGTGGGTGAGCCAGGTCTTTGCGGATATTCTTCTAATACAAAAGTTTGAATACTATCAATAATAATGAGGTCAGGGTCTACTTGGTCAATACAACCTAAGACATTATTCAAACTATTATCAGAATAAACCCAAACGTTTTTATGAATATCTTGCAAGACTCGCTCTGCTCTTCTCTTTATCTGACTATCACTTTCTTCACCTGAAGCATACAGCACTTTCAATCCTTGCTTTGCCACATCATCTGATATTTGCAATAAGAGTGTGGATTTTCCCGCACCTGGAACAGCCGTAATAATCGTAACAGAATCTTTAACGATTCCTCCACCCATTACACGATTAAATTCATTGTACTTGGTAACAATCCTATCACTGTTTTGGGATACGGTATCTGTAAGACGGTTTATGATAACATTCTTCTTTTTGTTTATGCCCTTCTGACCACCACTAGGAGCGTTTATAACATCATCTTCTTCAAGGGTATTCCACTCACGGCAACTACTGCACGAACCTTGCCATTTTGGATGCTCTTGACCACAACTGGTACATTTATATATGGTTTTCTTTTTCATAGTTAAGATTCACTTCCCCAATTAATCAAATAGTTTCTCAAACTCTCCTTAAATAAGGTTTCATTCTTTTCTCTATGTTCTTTATTCTTACTCTCATACTCAGCCAACTGGGTGATAACTGTTTGTTTATTTCTACATCCACCGTTCTATCATACATTTTTTTATGCATTTCTTACATATTTATCAACATGGTTGATACCGTTTGAGATACATTATTTATTTTAACAAACTTTATTACGTTCAAAGTAGCAATGAGCTATTATCTGCTACATATTCTATGTCTTTCTTGATCAGCTTTTTAGTCTCTTATCAGATTCAAAATTTTTATGAATAATGTCGAACAGCTCATTTGATAGGGGCTGTGATAAATAAAAAGCATTTTGCTACACCCTAGGCAGGATGGAGCAAAATGCTTCTTTGCTTTCATTATTTTACGGCTACGCCTTCGCCCTTCAGGACAACAAGCTCGCCATCTTTCTCATCAATGGTTAAGGAGTCGCCCTTGGCAATGTTGCCTCTGAGCAGTTCCTCTGATAAGCGATCCTCGATATGCTTCTGAATGGCTCTGCGCAGCGGTCTCGCTCCGTAAGTCGGATCGAATCCTTCTTTGGCAAGGAACGCCTTCGCTTTATCTGTTAACAAGAAGTCAACCTCTTGCTCTTTCAGACGTTTGCGTAGATCTTCTGCCATTAGGCTGACAATTTGCGCAATATGTGCTTCATCCAAGGAGTGGAACACGATAATTTCATCGATACGGTTAAGAAATTCAGGACGGAAGCTTTTCTTCAGCTCGCCCATTACTTTATCCTTCATATTGGTGTAATCTCTACCTGCATCAACAGCAGCCGTAAAACCAAGCGAAGAATTTTTCTTAATCATATCCGCGCCAACATTGGATGTCATAATAATCAATGTGTTGCGGAAATCAACCGTGCGTCCTTTGGAATCAGTTAAGCGACCATCTTCCAGCACTTGCAATAGAATGTTGAACACTTCTGGATGTGCTTTCTCGATCTCATCGAGCAGTACAACCGAGTATGGCTTACGGCGTACTTTCTCCGTGAGTTGACCACCCTCTTCGTATCCAACGTAACCTGGAGGCGCCCCTACTAATCTAGAAGTCGAGTGCTTCTCCATGTATTCCGACATATCAATTCGGACTACCGCGTTATCATCACCGAAAAGAGATTCTGCTAATGCACGTGCTAATTCGGTTTTACCAACACCCGTTGGTCCGAGGAATATGAAGGAGCCCATTGGACGCTTCGGATCTTTCAGACCTGCTCTGGCGCGGCGAATGGCACGGCTTACGGCTTTAACAGCTTCTTCTTGGCCAATGACACGCTCATGAAGAATATCTTCCATTTTGAGCAGACGCTCTGTTTCTTCTTCAGCAAGTTTACTTACCGGAATTCCTGTCCAGCTCGCCACAATTTGCGCGATATCATCTGGCGTTACTTCAGTGTCCAAACGACCTTGCTTCTCTTTCCAATCATTCTTCGTTGTATCCAGCTCTTCGCGAAGCTTCTGCTCCGTATCACGAAGACCAGCTGCTTTCTCGAATTCTTGACTTTGAACCGCTGCATCTTTTTCCTTACGGATGTTATCCAACTTGCTCTCAAGTTGTTTCAATGAAGGAGGTGTTGTGTAAGAACGGAGTCTTACTTTGGAGCTCGCCTCATCGATCAAATCGATCGCTTTATCCGGTAAGAAACGATCCGTGATGTAACGATCGGAAAGCTTTACAGCTTCTTGGATCGCAGCATCCGTAATTTTCACACGGTGATGAGCTTCATAGCGATCACGCAATCCATAAAGGATTTGAATAGCTTCCTCAGGAGATGGTTGATCTACTGTAATCGGTTGGAAACGACGCTCTAAAGCTGCATCTTTTTCAATATACTTACGATATTCATCCAACGTTGTAGCACCAATACACTGCAGCTCGCCTCTAGCAAGCGCCGGTTTTAGGATGTTGGAGGCATCAATTGCACCCTCCGCTCCGCCAGCGCCAATCAAGGTGTGAAGCTCATCAATGAATAGTACAATATTGCCCGCTTGACGAATTTCATCCATGATTTTCTTGAGACGGTCTTCGAACTCACCACGGTATTTGGTCCCTGCTACAACAGAGCCCATATCGAGCGTCATTACCCTTTTATCCTTCAACGTTTCCGGAATTTCATTGTTAATAATTTTCTGTGCGAGGCCTTCAGCAATCGCTGTTTTACCAACGCCTGGTTCACCGATCAGTACTGGATTGTTCTTCGTTCTGCGGCTTAACACTTGAATGACACGCTCAATTTCTTTGCTGCGTCCAATCACAGGATCCAGATGACCCTCTTTGGCATACGCCGTCAAATCTCTCGCTAAACCATCCAAAGTAGGTGTGTTTACATTTGGATTACTACCATGACTTGGTGACACAGTCTCACTGCTTCCAAGCAATTGAAGGACTTGTTGACGTGCTTTATTCAAAGAGACACCTAAGTTGTTAAGGACTCTTGCAGCAACACCTTCTCCTTCGCGAATAAGCCCGAGTAAAATATGTTCAGTCCCCACATACGTGTGACCTAATTTTCTCGCTTCATCCATCGAAAGTTCAATGACCTTCTTCGCTCTAGGTGTATACGCAATGTTGGTAGGCTGTTCCTGTCCTCTGCCAATCAGCGACTCGACTTCGTCTTGAATTTTCTCAAGACCTAAGCCCAAAGCGACGAGCGCTTTAGCGGCAATGCCTTCTCCTTCACGAATAAGACCAAGTAAAATGTGCTCCGTACCAATATTGTTATGCCCTAAACGAACAGCTTCCTCTTGAGCAAGAGAGAGCACCTTTTGCGCACGTTCCGTAAATCTTCCAAACATCATAGAGAACACCTCCAAAATTAGTATATCTATGGAAATCCTAAAGGATGAATCTTATCTTTCTTAAACCCTACCAAATCTTTCGCGAATCAACTCAGCCCTGCGTATATCTCGCTCTTCGGCATTTAATTTCTCACCGGCATATTGTTGAAGAAAACCAGGCTGCGTCATCACCAACAATTCATTCAAAACATTCGATGAAACGTTGTTGATAATTCCAAGGTCAATGCCAAGTCTTACATCTGATAAACGCTGCGCGGCTTCTTTCGAATCCATGATTCCCGCATAAGACAGAATACCTAATGATCGGTTCACACGATCTATTATCCGCATTCGGGACTCTTGAATCAGCTTATGTCTCGCAGCACGTTCATGCTCTATAATTTGCCTTGCAACACTGTGTAAATTATCAATAATCTCATCTTCGGATTGGCCAAGCGTAATTTGATTCGATATTTGAAACAGATTTCCTAAAGCTTCGCTACCTTCCCCGTATAATCCTCTAACTGTCAATCCAACTTGCGTAACAGCTGATAAAATCCGATTAATTTGTTGGCTGAGCACCAACGCGGGTAAATGCATCATCACCGAAGCGCGGATCCCGGTACCGACATTCGTAGGGCAGCTTGTTAAGTAGCCCCTCTTTTCGTCATAACCGTAATCCAGCTGTGTTTCAAAAATATCATCGATTTGGTTCGCCAAATCCCATACTTCTTTAATCTGAAAACCGGGACATAAACATTGTATGCGAAGATGATCCTCTTCGTTGATCATAATACTGATGGATTCATTTTCGCTTAAAATAACGGCGCCATTCCTGGACTCGTTAGCTAAATTAGGACTAATTAAATGCTTTTCTACCAGAACCATTCGCTCAAGCTCATTCAGATCAGATAGCGGAATAAGCGAAAAATTGCTTATCGTCTCCAACTCATCATTTTCAAGTACACCGGACAATTGATCCAGCACTTCTTGAGATTGTTGATTAGTCGCTAGCATTGGATAAGGGTAATCCCTAAGGTTGCGAGCAATGCGGATCCGACTACTGATGACGATATCCGATTCAGGCCCTTCGCCTTTCATCCATTCGCTTAATGCATCTGCTGTAAACCGCTGTGATGTCACTGGATTCACACCTCCTTACAAACTCACATACCCGCAATTTTCTTCTCAATTTCGCGAATTTGATCACGAATCTTTGCAGCCTGTTCGAACTCTTCTTGTTCGATACAGGTCATCATATCCTTCTTGAGCGTATCAATTTCCCGCTTACATTGGATGATGCCACCACTACGCTTGGGCACTTTCCCAACGTGAACGATATTTCCATGCACTCTTTTAAAGAGAGGATCTAACTTTTCTGAAAAGCTTTGATAGCATGATCCGCAACCAAAACGCCCTAATTTACTAAACTGAGAATACGTAAGGCCACAGCTCTCACAACGGATCGCCTGAGACTTTGCAGCGGATAGAGATGACGGTTCGAAATCAAGTAATCCTGATAACAGATTGTGAATCGAAAATCCGTTGGATGTTCCGGGAATCATTTCGCCCTTTTCACGAGCGCAATTCTCACAAATGTGGAACTCGTTCTTGTCTCCATTCACAATCTTTGTAAAATGAAGAGTCGCCGGTCGTTTCCCGCATTCCTGACAAATCATTTCATATGCCTCCTCATCTGCTAAGCAAGGATATCAGCATTGCTTTAAGAATCTTAGCCCGAATTTCATCGCGCAGCGGGAGCTTGAAGGTCAACACATCTCTCGAAATTGCGGCCCGAATCAGGTTAGCTTCTCGTGTTGAAATATAGTGGCCTTCTTGCAGTTGGTATACGAGTCCTTCTGAAGTAACTTGATCAATGTGCGTATGAATCGTGCGAAAAATGTGGTCTAAAATGGACCCGTGACTCTTGAGCTCAATTTTTTGGATACGTATGTATCCACCACCGCCGCGCTTGCTTTCCACAATGTAACCTTTTTCCAAGGTAAACCTTGTACTGATCACATAATTGATTTGGGAAGGCACACATTGGAACTGATCAGCTAGATCATTGCGTTGAATCTCAATGGCCCCTTCGGAACTCTGCTGCAAGACATGTTTTAAATACTGCTCAATAATTTCTGATACGTTGCGCATCAATTCGTCCTCCCAGATTGCCAGAAGTAAATTGACTTTGACTTTCTTTGACCTTAACTAGATTATAATCATTTCCTTTCTTTTTGACAAGTACTGCTCCTAAAATCCAATCCTTAATGATCCGATAACCAAAAGTGAACCTTACTATTGTTGACCTTACCTACAGTTTTATTCGAAATAAAAACAAAAAAGCCTTCTTGAGATTACTCTCAAAAAGGCTTTATCTTGTGCTTGGCAACGTTCTACTCTCCCAGAACCCTGCGGTTCAAGTACCATCGACGCTGGAGGGCTTAACGGTCGTGTTCGAGATGGGAACGCGTGGGTCCCCTCCGCCATCA
>NZ_JCAUAW010000032.1:0-64086 GCF_059692155.1 Paenibacillus sp. JT22N1 | reverse complement strand
GATGGCGGAGGGGACCCACGCGTTCCCATCTCGAACACGACCGTTAAGCCCTCCAGCGTCGATGGTACTTGAACCGCAGGGTTCTGGGAGAGTAGAACGTTGCCAAGCACACGAATGAACCTTACAAGGAGAAATCCTAGTAAGGTTCATTTTCTATTTGAACAAATCAACAAAGAGGCGAGTAAAACTAAAATCCGAAACTCCGGAATAGGAGTCCCTAAAGGCTTCTATTTCCTTGGTTTTTAGCGAAATCAAGCAAATAGCATACGCTAAAGGCTTTTATTTTCAAAGAAATGGCGGGATTCAAACGGTTATCAACAAAATAGAAGCTCCAAAAGGCCGCTATTCCACTATCGATCCATTCTTTATAACAAAAAAGAGCCCATAGGGGCTCTTTTTTCATTTCAAAAACAGCTACTGCATGTAACAAGACGTGTCCTTATCTGTGATCTTAATCAATCCAGCTTTGCGGTACGGGCGAAACCGGAAAAGCATCCACAGCCGCGGCATGAGCATCCAGAAGTGAAAAATTGTGAGATGGATTAACCATTTATCAGGTATCCATGGATAAAGAAGTGTTATCATAGCAAGGCCAATCCAAAATAAAGTAAGCTGTATTCTGGATACCAGTCGTATGGAGGCATTTCCTTCTGGCAAGAATCCACACCAAAAGACACCTAAGCGGTAAGACCAGCCCCTCATGGCCATTCCAATTGTAAACTGAAAATAGATCCGGATGAGCAAAGAATGGAAGATAAGAAGAAGCGGATAGCTGACTAAGAGCGGCAGCCAGTTCGAAGGGTCAAATTTGTAAAAGACCGCCATTAGCAGAAGCAAAAAATAAACAATTATTTTATACACGGAATGATATATTCGCTTCATTAAAGTATAGCTATAAATGGTAGATTGTTTGGAGAGATTTGGTTCCTGTTTCGTTGACATGCTGATGACCTCCGCAAGGCGGTTAACCTGATATAAGACTATATCGGCACATGCCTTCCAAAATATGAGCGTTTAGCTAGTTTAGGAGAATTGCGATTCGGATATACTAATAGTAAAAGATCGTGGGGTGATCATATGGAGGAGAACCGAATAGGGGTATGTATGATTTGCGAGCAGCAGAGGGTTGGCGGTATTCATATTATTATGGCCTTTATCTGTGATGAGTGCAGCAATGAAATGGTCAAAACGAATGTAAATGATCAGAAATATCCGTTTTTTGTGAGGCAGATGAAGAAAGCATTTTATATGGGCAATTCGAAACAATATATGAATTAATGGGAGAAGCTTCTTATGGAAGCTTTTTTGTTTTTTTAGCGTCAATCCACTACTATAAGGGTATAAAATAGAAAGCTCAAGGAGCTCAAGGAGTCGTGTCAACATGAGCAGCCAACATTCAAAACAGTCACGTGCGCCGCTTTTTGAAGCAATGGTCGCCCATCACGATAAGAACCCTTCAAGTTTCCATGTACCTGGTCATAAATCCGGACAAGGCTTGTTAGATGAAGGGACAAGCTTCTTAAAGACGGTGATGTCTATCGATTATACGGAAATTACGGGTCTTGATGATTTACACCATGCAGAGGGTGTCATTAGGGAGGCCGAACAGCTAGCGGCAGATTGCTTTGGAGCTGAGGAAACGTATTTTCTGATAGGTGGGAGTACGGTGGGGAATTTGGCCCTGATTTCAGCCGTATGTGAGAAAGATGATATTATTCTTGTGCAGAGGAATGTACATAAATCGGTCATTCATGGGCTTATGCTGGCCGGTGCCAAGGCAGTGTTCATAGCTCCTGGCATTCATCCGGAAACGGGTGTTGCCACTAGTCTACATATCGAAGATGTAAAGCAAGCACTAGTGCTGTATCCAGAGGCTAAGGGGCTTTTTCTAACAAACCCGAATTACTACGGTATGGGTGTTAATCTCAAGCCTTTTGCGGATTTGATGCATGCACATGGTAAGCTGCTGCTAGTGGATGAAGCGCACGGTGCGCACTATGGATTTCATCATGAGGTGCCGGCTTCCGCTTTATCGCAAGGGGCTGATGCTGTTGTACAATCCACGCACAAGATGCTAACCGCAATGACCATGGGGGCTATGCTGCATGTCCAAGGCCCCCGAATAGACCGAAGGGCTATCCAACAGCTGCTTGCTATGCTACAGAGCTCGAGTCCCTCTTACCCTATAATGGCGTCACTAGATTTGGCGAGAAAGAGGATGCATAAGGAAGGCAGAGACTGGATAGAGAAGGGACTTGCTGTTGTAAAAGAGTTCAGGTCGCTGCTTGATGAGCTTACCGCATTCGGTTATCACCCAAGAGAACTCCCGCGGAATCAGAGTCAAGAGGTTCAAACTTCAGATCCTTTTAAAATGGCCATCTATGATGCGACGAATACGTTATCTGGTACCGAACTCAAAGAAAGGCTAGAAGCTCAAGGCTGCTTTGTCGAAATGACGGACGGGCGTCAAGTTCTTCTTGTATTCACTCCAGCTTCCACCAGAGCGGATATGTTAAGAGTTGTCGAAGCATTAACTAACATTTGTTTGGACCTTCCCATACAAAAGAAGGAACTTCAAGCGCCTATCTCGAATATACTTAAATTACCCTACTATACACCAATCTCTTCTCCAGTTGCTTTTGATATGAGAGATATCGCCAAAGCATCACGAGCAGAGGGGGCGTTTAGTCAGGTTAGTGTTCAGGAGGCGGTCGGGAAGCGTTCTGCGGATATGGTAATCCCTTATCCACCTGGAATTCCCTATTTATACCCTGGCGAAATTATCTCAGTTTCCGTGGCCGAAGCCTTGTTGCAATTGGCCGCAAACGGAATCAAGTTTCAAGGAACCGAATTTGGGCAGACACAAAAGCTAAAGATATACACATAAACCATTATATGATCTGGTAAAGCAGCATGCAGGAGGAAACGTGAACGGAATATTTATAACGTTTGAAGGGCCAGACGGCGCTGGGAAAACAACACAGCTTAAGAAACTGGCTGAGGAGCTTAAGAAACAAGGACGTGATGTCCTCGTTACGAGAGAACCGGGCGGGACGGCAATCAGTGATCAAATCCGCAGTATTATTCTTGACCCTGTGAATAAGGAGATGGTGGATCAAGCGGAAGTTTTGCTTTATGCAGCTTCTAGAGCACAGCATGTACATCAGTTAATTCTTCCGGCACTCGCAGCTGGCCGAATTGTACTATGTGATCGCTTCATTGATGCAAGTGTTGCTTATCAGGCTTACGGACTTGGCGTAGATGTAGATATGGTTAAAGCCATCTCGCGTTATGCCAGTTCAGGACTACAGGCAACCCGAACATACATCTTAGATGTGCCAGTGGAAGTAAGCTTGGCGAGACTTCACCATAGAGCGTCGGGCACAGGAGTGAATGCACAGCAGTTGGATCGCATTGAACAAAAAAATGTAGATTATCATAGTCGGGTACGGGAAGGTTTCCATCAGATTGCAGCTGATCATCCTGAACGAGTACGAGTTGTTAATGCAAACCGTAACGAAGAGGAGATTGCAAAAGAAATATGGACGGATTGTAATCGTTTGCTTGAGGAATATATTTCCGGCTAAAGCAAAAAATCCATTCTTAGTTTATAATAAAAAGGAGGAATCACCCATGAAACTAGTCGTAGCCGTTGTACAAGATAAGGACAGTAACCGTCTCTCTAATGCTTTAATTAAAGAAGGGTTTCGCGCCACGAAGCTGGCAAGTACCGGTGGATTTTTACGTGCGGGAAACACGACTTTTATGATTGGTACGGAAGATGAGAGGGTGCAAGAGGTCATGCAGGTCATTCGCACCAATTGCAAAATTCGGGAACAGCTTGTAACACCGGTTTCTCCAATGGGAGGAACGACGGATTCCTATATTCCATTTCCTGTGGAAGTTCAAGTGGGTGGAGCCGCGGTTTTCGTATTGCCGGTGGAGCGCTTCGAGCATTACTAGGTCAATCAGACATACACAAGGATGGATGCGTCTTGAAAATTAATCCGGGGTGGCAGCCCATCGGTAAGAACGTCAAAGTGAATGAGAACGTCCCGCCGCCACAGATGGCCCCCCGGAATTTCTCTGACATTATGCAGCAGCAGGACGAGAAATTTACGCAGGAGCAACTATCCAAAATGGTGCAGCAAATTACGCTGCAGGGCGATCGGCTGTCGCGGGCAATGACGGTGAGAGAACTTCTCCAATACAAGCTGCTGATTAAGCAGTTTTTAGAGGAAACCGCTCGCCGTGGTGTCAATTTAAGAGATACGAAGGGTTGGGATCGTCGCGGCCGTTCGAAACGATATAAGCTTTTGGAAGAAATCGATCTAGAGCTGCTATCATTAGCAGATGAATTGCTAGAAAATGAGCAGGGTCGAATCGAAATTTTGCACAAAATCGGAGAAATCCGAGGGATGCTGATTAACTTGTTATTTTAAAATATAAGAAAATATATATTTCATGCTATATGATGTTTATATTTCTGGGTAAACACACTCGTCCTGGAAGGACAGTGTAGCCGTTTATCCTCGGGATGGAGCGTATTTTCTAATGTCCTTTCAAGCCATACCGGGGCAAGCGGCGGCTAAGCAGCTTCTGCAGAACGGGCTGCGGCAAGACAAGCTGTCTCACGCCTATATTTTTAGTGGGCCAGTAGGAACTGGACGCTCGGAGATGGCCATAGCTTTGGCTAAAGCTATCTACTGCCAGCACGGGATCGATGAGGCATGTGGTGAATGTTTGGAATGCCGTAAGGTCGAGCATCGTAATCATCCGGATCTACACATGGTTACGCCAGATGGAGCTTCGATTAAGATCGAGCAGATTCGTGAGCTGCAAAAGGAGTTTGCTTACCGCGCTACAGCCTCCGGAACCAAAATTTATATCCTGTATCATGCAGATAAAATGACGGTACAGGCTGCTAATAGCCTGTTAAAGTTTCTAGAAGAGCCGACCTCACGTGTGGTCGCGATTCTCATTACAGAGAACGGCAATGCCCTGCTGCCAACGATTCAATCGAGGGCGCAGTGGATTAATTTCACGCCAATGCCGCGTGAGCAAATGGTCTTGACGCTTTTGCAAGAGGGTCATCCCGCATCGCTAGTACAGCCCGCCGCACATTTAACGGCAGGATTGCAAGCAGCTAGGGATTTAATTGCTGCGAATTGGTTTGCAGAAATGAGAACCGTAGTGTTACAATTAGCTAAGGAGACGCTCACACGTTTCCCTACTTCCATGATTACGGTGCAGCAACGGATTGTGAAAACGGAGCTAGCGGATCATATGTCGAGTCTTTTCGACTTGTTGATTCTCTGGTTTAAAGATATGGTGCAGTTGCGCCTAGAGCGCAGAGATAAGCTTGTTTATAATGATCAGCTGGACTGGATGAGCTCCCTCGCGTTTAGCCGGGATGTCTCAGTATGGGTGCGTATGATGGAGCAAGCCGTAGATTTACAAAAACGACTGCGTTTCAACGCCAATTCTCAGCTGGTTATAGAGAAAATGCTCGTGGAGATGCAGGGGGTGTAAGATGTATTCGGTAGTTGGCGTCCGCTTTAAGAAAGCGGGTAAAATATATTATTTTGATCCGATTGATTTGCCAATTGAGAAAGAAAGTGCCGTTATTGTTGAAACAGCTCGCGGAGTTGAATACGGCAAAGTAGTTGTTGGAAAGAAGAATGTCAAAGAAAATGACGTTGTTCTTCCTCTCAAAAAGGTGATTCGCATTGCGGATGACTCGGATGCTGATTTGGTTGAAGAAAATAAGAAAGCAGCCAAAGATGCGTTCCAAACATGTCACGAGAAAATTAAAGACCATAGTCTTAAGATGAAGCTCGTAGACGTAGAGTATACCTTTGATCGTAATAAAATTATTTTTTATTTTACGGCTGAAGGACGCGTTGATTTCCGTGAGCTCGTGAAGGATTTGGCGAGTATTTTCCGGACCAGAATTGAGCTGCGTCAAATTGGCGTACGGGATGAAGCGAAGATGCTTGGAGGTATAGGTCCGTGTGGGCGAATTCTATGCTGTTCCTCGTTCTTAGGTGATTTTGAACCCGTATCCATTAAGATGGCGAAAGACCAGAACTTGTCGCTTAACCCAACGAAAATTTCGGGATTATGCGGAAGGCTAATGTGTTGCTTGAAATATGAACATGATAACTACGAGAGTGCGAAGGATTCTCTGCCAACTGTAGGTAGACAAGTAATCACTTCTTTTGGGAATGGTAAAGTACTTGGATTGAATATCAAAGAGCGTACGGCAAAGGTTCAATTGTTTGATCTTGGTAAAGCACTTGATTTACCATTCGATGATGTAGTAGAACAAGAGTAGAGGCAAAGTATCCAAGGAGGCGCTGGCCAGTAAGCATGCATGGCACTAGAGGTGAAAGCGTGGATAAACAAGACATTTTTGGACAAATAGATGGGATCGAAGAACGAATGGGTGCCACTTATGCCGAGTTGGGAGCCTTAAAGAAACAGATCATTAACCTTATCGAAGAAAATAAGAGATTAAGCATAGAGAATCAGCAGCTCCGCAAACTGATCCGACAAGAGGAAACGATTGTCGAGCAGCCAGTAGGAGAGGCGGAGGAACCACTTCCGTTACCTGGAGCAGGTTATGATAATTTGACTCGCTTGTATAATGAAGGTTTTCATATTTGCAATGTGTATTATGGACACCTTCGGACCGAGGGAGATTGTTTATTTTGCTTATCCTTTTTAAATAAATAAGTGATTTTGACCGTAGGGGTGTATGCCTTACGGTTTTTTTCCATAATGTGCAGACTAGAGAGGAAATGACGGAGAATACGTATGAAGCAAGTACAGTTAAGACCTACCGAACGAATTGATGATTTATTGACGTATGATTTGAAAATTATTCAGAGTGATGAAGTGTTCAGCTTTTCTCTAGATGCTGTCCTGCTAGGCCGGTTCTGCAGTGTATCTCCCAAAGGGCGCATGATTGATTTATGTACAGGTAATGGGGTCGTTCCCTTGCTCTTAACAACGCGGACACGCGCTGAGATTTGGGGCGTTGAAATTCAAGAACGGCTCGCGGATATGGCGGTTCGTAATGCAGAGATTAATGGGTTAGAAGAGCGGCTGCATATGCTCCAAGGGGATCTGAAAACGATTCATGAAGCTTTAGGTCATGGCCAATTTGATGTCGTAACGGTGAATCCTCCCTATCTGCCTGTGCCTAACGGTGAGCAGAACGCCAATGAGCATTTCGCTGCGGCTCGTCATGAGATATATTGCAACTTGGAAGATGTCATTGCGGCAAGCGCAAAACTGGTGAAGGCTGGCGGTAAAGTAGCGATGGTCCACCGGGCTACTCGTTTAATCGATATCTGCTGCTTAATGAGGCAGTATCGTCTTGAACCGAAGCGCATTCGCTATGTACACGCACGTGCTGGGGAAGAAGCGATGATGGTGTTGATCGAGGGAATGAAGGATGGAAAGCCAGAGATCCGTACCTTACCGCCGCTTATTGTTTATGATGACAATCAAGAGTACTGTAAAGAGCTGAAAGAAATTTACTACGGGGGCAGAAGCTCCTTAGAGTTTTCGTAGAAATCTTACTTCGTAAGCATAATCTTAGAGTTTTCTTAAGAAAACTAGCATCGTAAGCATAATCATAAAAAAGTGAAGAGGGAAATAACAGTGAGCTTGAATGTGCAAAAGAGCTATCGCGAGGATGGAAGCGGCGTAGGCACGCTGTACTTGGTTGCCACACCGATAGGCAACCTAGAAGATATGACCTTCCGTGCGATTCGCACCCTGAAGGAAGTGAGCATGATTGCCGCTGAAGACACGCGGCAAACACGCAAACTGCTGACGCACTTCGAGGTCGCTACGCGACTCGTCAGCTATCACGAACACAACAAGCAAGCAAGCGGACCCGAACTGATCCGCTTGCTGCTTGAAGGGCAGAGCATCGCGCTGGTCAGCGATGCAGGGCTTCCGGCCATCTCCGATCCAGGCTATGACCTGGTGAGGATGGCAGTCGAGCAGAGCGTGCCGGTGGTGCCCATCCCCGGCGCGAATGCAGCCCTGTCGGCGCTGATTGCATCAGGCTTGCCGACAGAGCGTTTCGCCTTCGTCGGTTTTCTCCCCAGGGAGAAAAAGGATCAGACGAAGGTGCTTGAAGGGCTGCAGCATGCGCAGGATACGCTGCTGTTCTATGAATCGCCGCACCGCGTAGAGAAAACACTTACCCGCATGGCGGAAGTGTGGGGGGCGGAGCGCCGGGTGTGTCTCGCCCGCGAGCTGACGAAGCGGTACGAGGAGTTCCTGCGAGGCACCATCGCAGAGTGCCTCGCGCACTTAGAGCAGTACCCGCCTCAGGGCGAGTACTGTGTGATCGCCGAAGGCGCCTCGGAGAAGGCAGCCCGCGAAGCAGCCGACGGCTGGTGGGAGGCGATGACGCTGGTTGAGCATGTTGAGCACTACGAGCAAAGCGGGAGTGATCGTAAGGATGCACTGAAGTTGGTCGCAAGCGATCGCAGGCTTTCCAAGCGCGATGTCTACAATGCACTACTCGAGCGCTAAGACGCGCGGAGAGTGCAGCGTTCCCGCCGCACTCTCCGCTATATCGTTCTCCGGACAAAAAAAGATCTCTAATCCGTGGCCGAAGCCAACAAATTAGAGATTAGAGGAGATATGAAAAAGGTTAGAATTACCAATAGGATAAGTGCTACTTCTATTATATACTACTTTTCTTATTTTGTCACAGGTGTTGGCATTTCTGCTAAACAAATATGACAAACAATTTTTCCTTTGAAGTAAGATACGTTTTCAGCATTACCACAGAAGATACAAGCAGGCTCATATTTTTTCAACATGATGCGCTCGCCGTCTACATAAATCTCCAAAGCGTCTTTCTCACCAATTCCCAACGTGCGGCGCAACTCGATTGGAATAACAACGCGACCCAATTCGTCAACTTTTCTTACAATTCCCGTAGATTTCATCATATATATAAACCCCTTTCGATTTTATCAAAAATTTATCAATATCGTCATGTTTCGACATAACTTCTTGCTTTATGATACCAACGATTCCCAAAATAGTCAACCATATTTTCGTCTGTTTAAGCTTATAATTCAAAAAAAATTTAAATGTAGTTTCTGTTTAAAATATGAGAAAAACCAAGTAGAATAAGGGGATGTAAGGAATATATTACGTGTAACCTCCATAAAAAGCTCAAAATTACGAAGATAAAGGCTAGCCTAGTAAGACAGAGAAATTGGAATATGTAATTCGACAAAAAACGACAATTATGTCGAAGTAACGAGGAGAATTGTCGAAATTATTTAAATTTGCTAAAGAGAGGTTGTGAATGGATGAAAGAAGAGAAGGTTTTTAAAGATCCGGTTCATAAATATATTTACGTGCAAGACAATACGATTTGGGATTTAATTAATACGCGAGAGTTTCAGAGACTGCGCCGCATAAGGCAATTAGGCACCTCATATTTAACTTTTCATGGTGCTGAGCATAGTAGATTCTCTCATTCACTCGGTGTTTACGAAATCACTCGGAAAATTATTTCACAATTCGAACGAAATCACTATGAGGATTGGCCTCAAGAGGAACGACTGCTCTGCCTTTGTGCGGCATTGCTCCATGATCTGGGCCACGGGCCCTTCTCGCATTCCATTGAAAAAGCTTTCGGAACGAGACATGAAGACTGGTCATGTAGAATTGTCCTTGGAGATACCGATGTGAATAAAGTCCTCAGCCGAGTGTCACCTGATTTTCCCGAAAAAGTGGCTGGCGTTATTTGTAAATCGTATAGTGAAGAAATTGTGGTTAGCCTTGTGTCGAGTCAGTTGGATGCAGATCGCATGGACTATTTATTGCGCGATGCCTATTTCACTGGTGTAAATTACGGCACGTTCGATCTAGAGCGAATTCTTCGTGTTATTAGGCCCTATAAAGGGCATATTGTTGTCAAGGAAAGCGGCATGCATGCCGTAGAAGATTATTTAATGTCTCGTTATCAAATGTACTGGCAGGTATATTTTCATCCTGTGACACGCAGTGCGGAAATTTTGCTGCACAAAGTTTTTGCGCGTGCCAAACATTTATACGAAGAAGACTATACGTTTGGTTTTATGGTGGAACCCATTTTACATCTGATTCAGAATAAAATTACATTGGAAGATTATTTACTATTGGATGAGTCTGTTATGCAGACGATGCTAACTTTCTGGAGTAATGAGAAAGATCCTATTTTAGGCGATATGTGTAAGCGATTTTTGGACCGTAAGTTGTACAAATACAGTACCTTTGATGAATCTAATCAACGTCAGATCAAGCTGATGGAAAAAGTGATGGCTGAGGTCGGATTCGACCCTACCTATTACATGGAAATTGATTTTCCGTCGAATCAATCCTATGACGTGTATAGACCAGGCGAAACGGATGACAATTTGCCTATTTTCCTGCTGGATCATAAGGAGACTTTAACGGAAATTACGCATCGATCTGAGATTGTTCAGTCCATCAGTGGATTCCAAATGGGTAAGCATCATGTCTATTATCCGGAGGAGCTGTTGGAACGATTGAATGCAACTAATTATCCTGATTTATGGGCACTGCTTGGTGAGCAAGATTAGCGAGAAAAATAAGTGCAGCAGAATATTTCAAGTTAAGGGAGAACAAAGATGCTAACGGATTCACACACACATTTAAATGCCGAACAATTTAATGAAGATCAAGATGAAGTGATTCAAAGAGCGCTGGACGCCGGAGTGACAAGAATAGTAAATGTAGGCTTCAACCGGGAGACCATACCCAGTTCGATTGCCCTCGCTGAGAGGTACGATTTCATCTATTCTACGGTAGGGTGGCATCCTGTTGATGCTATTGATATGATGCCTGGCGACTTAGAATGGATTGAAGAGTTGTGCAAGCATGAGAAAGTTGTTGCCATCGGAGAAATTGGACTAGATTACTACTGGGATAAGTCGCCGAAGGATGTACAGCAGCGGGTATTTCGGGAGCAAATTCGTTTAGCTCGTAAATTGGGTATGCCCATCGTCATACATAATCGAGATGCTCATCATGATATTTTGCACATTTTAAAAGATGAGAAGGCCGAGGAAGTTGGGGGAATCATGCACTGCTTCTCAGGAAGCTGGGAGACGGCGAAGCAGTGTCTGGATATGAATTTTCATATTTCTTTTGGAGGTCCAGTTACGTTTAAGAATGCTAGGCAACCGAAGGAAGTGCTGGCGCAAGTTCCATTAGATCGTTTGTTAATTGAGACCGATGCTCCCTATCTAACCCCGCATCCTTTCCGCGGCAAGCGTAATGAAACCGGCTATGTTCGCTTGGTAGCTGAGACAGCCGCGGAAATTCGGGGTATGACTTTGGAAGAAATTGCGGAAATAACAACAAACAATGCAATTCGGTTGTTAGGTCTCAAGTAGAACATTTTTCTCGAACTTACGGCGAAGCACAATACCGCAGCTGAAAGAAATGAAGATGAGACTGATAAGTGGAACGAGCAGATAGATTGGTGAAGAGCGAATCATAAGAGGGATCGTTAAAATACATAGCTCTAGCAGTAAGGCTAACCAAATTATAAAGGCCAATGAACCGGCTTTCGTATTCTGATTGAGTGGATACATCTCTAGCCAGAACGTATAGCGATGAGCGCGCTCTAGCGACGATAACTGAACAAGAGAGATCACAAGGGCGATCAGGAAGATCAACGTCCTTGCAGTACCGCTGCTTGAAACGGCTATAGCTAGTACACCTAACAAGGTGATACGCAGTATGATCGCGAACAGCTCCGTACGCAGCAATGTCTTCATATACAGGTACAAATAGGCAGCATCTTGTCTAAAAGGAATGAACCGTGTCAGCCCGCTGATCCAACTTCGGCGGGCTATTCGCGTTCCCATTTGAGGCACATCGACGAACCAGCTGAAAAAGGCATAAAGCCTAGCTTGCTGCTGATTTTCCTTGATGATCAAGTAGTCCCAACCGATGAAGTATTTAGATACGAAATGAACGGCTGCTAACCATACGAAAATGAGAAGCAGCGCAGCGCAACTTGCCCATAAAATACTAGTTAGAAATTGCAGCGAAATGAGAGCGGTTGTTGCCATCCAGCGAAAGCTAACCGAAGCTAATCTGGTGCGCTCATGAGCAAAGCGACTTTCCTGCCAGCTCGCTAGTAAATTAGCTATCTTTAATAGAAGAAGTAATGCAAGCATCAGTAAGAAATGCTGCTCTGAAGCGCCAAGACAGTGATGGTAAAGCGGCCATAAAATAACCCAGGCGATAAATGTCCCGAAAGCTTGCAGTGTCAAACTGTACATGAATCCACTTCGAAAATAAGCACTCATTTGATGTTCGATACGTAACAAAAACATGCGGTCTGCTTTCCTTACCAATGTACGAATGGGGCTTGAAGATAGAAGCGGAACGAGCAGCAAAAGCACGATCCACAGATAGGGATAATCTGTCGGAAGACGCTGTAGTATTTTTGCATAATAATAGGAAGAAACGATGACAAGAAACAACACGAGACCGATGAAATTACTACGCGCTGCATATTGCCAATAGCCCATGGATTCCTTCATATAATGCTCGAATCTTTGCTGCCATAAGGTACGGGTGTTGATGTCCATATTTCTCATAACGAATCCCCTTGTACGAGCTTATAGAAAATGTCGTCTAGTGACGCTCCCGGGAGTTCGGTTTGCCCGCGTAATTCGACTAAATCACCCTGAGCAACCATACGACCTCGATGAAGGACAACGTAGTTATCGCAATATTTTTCAATTGTAGACAAAATATGCGATGAGATGAGGAATGATGCTCCTTTATGTTTCATTTTGACCATTAATTCGAGTAAGGAACGGATCGCTAAAGGGTCGAGGCCGAGAAAGGGTTCATCAATAATATATAACGAGGGTTCGATCAGAAATGCGTTCATAATCATGACTTTCTGTTTCATGCCTTTGGATAAATGACTGGCGAAGCTGTTCAGCTTGTCCTGCATTTGAAACTGCTCCAAAAGGGAGCTAGATCGAGCCAAATAATCGTCCTTCGACAATCCGTAGGCCATAGCGGTTAACTCAAGGTGTTCGCGGATCGTAAGCTCTTCGTAGAGCTCAGGACTTTCGGGTACATAAGCGTAGGTTGCGCGATAGGACAAAGGATTCTCAGCTAAAGTTAGTCCGTTGATTCGAATCGATCCTTTTTGCGGTTGAAGAAGACCGAGAATATTTTTGATTGTCGTACTTTTACCCGCACCATTAAGTCCGATCAGACCCATCATTTCACCTTGACGAATAGAAAAGGTTAGGTCATGAAGAACAGGTTTTTTTGGTAAATATCCCCCGTATAAAGAGTCAACTTGTAGAATGGAGCCCATCTCATTGCCTCCCTGATTAGCAAATTATTGGTATTTATGAATCACTTTCCTATACGATCATTATAAACAAATTTGTAATTTAAGCCTAGTTTAGGGATGAAAAGTTGAAAAGAGTTAGTATACGTACGTTAAAGTGAGATATAAGTAGAAATAGGGCTGTTTAATTGTTCATTTAAGCAAATTTTAGTCGATTTAGCCCTTTTTAGTAGGTGTCAATCCCTTTACAGGTTAAGATTAACAGCGTAATATACTTTTCATAATAACTTAATAACCAATTTGCCATTTTTCCATTCGCTGAGTTCCATTTATGGGAACGGGGGAACCACTGTAAGCTGAAGAAGAATACTTCTTGAGTGAACAGAGTGAGTAACAGGGGTGAATCTTGGAGTATACTTTGTATGCTCTTAGTAGGGCGACTCTCACGTCCGAATCCGTCAGCTAACCTCGTAAGCGTAAGAGAGGTAACGATTGTCGTGCGTGCTATTTGTGTATTTTACTATACAAACTAAGCCAGCGAGAAGAGTCCTCTTCTTGCTGGCTTTTTGTCTTCATAAAGGGCTATACACATTTCGGACGACTAAAGATTGCCCGGAATTCATATGAATGTTGAATAGGCAAACTGGTGTGGGACGACCAGAAGGCAGCGGTATAGCACCGTACTGCTGATGGCGAACACGTTAAGTTAAACTAAAAAACCTTAGTCGCGTCAAATCTAATCATGCTGTAACCTGGCGGCGAGGCTTTGAAGGAGGACCGAAGAAGTGGGCAGTATCTCTATTAGCGAGACCCATGTAAAACGATCATCCAGCATGTCCTTCGCATTGCGATGGAAGCATGAAAACTTGCGTTTGATTTTAAGTCTAGCCATAATTTCAATCGCAATGACTTTCATGTTTTTGGTGTTGTTGTACGGTACGGCTACCAAGAGCGTATCCGTGGTTGTGAATGGACAAGAAACCGTTGTGCATACGAAGCAATGGGTCCTGCAACGCCTACTGGATGAACAAGCCATAAAGATTGGTGAACACGATGAAATTTCTACTGCGCCAACGACAACAATCAAGGGTGGAGACAAAATTGTCATCGAACATGCCTCACCGATTCAATTGACTGCTGATGGAAAGACCACCACTGTTTACACAACTGCAAGAACGGTAGAAAGTGCATTGCAACGTTTAAATATTGCACTTGGGGAGCACGATCGTTTAACTCCCGAACCGACAGCCGCTCTGGGCTCGGGCGATGAAATCAAAATCGTTCGTGTGAAAAAAGAGACGGAGGAAGTAACTGAGCCGATTGCGTTCGATACGGAAAAGAAAAGCGACGCATCGCTACTCAAAGGCAAAGAGCAAGTCGTCCAAGAAGGTAAAGAGGGCGTACTCTTGAAGAAGAAAGAAAAGACTTTCGAAGATGGTGTTTTAGTCGCGGAAGCAGTTGTGGGTGAAGAAGTACAAACAGAAAGTATTAATAAAGTCGTGTCCGTGGGCACGAAAAATCCTGTTGTTGTTCTCTCGGCTTCATCACCTGGTGTGGATGAGGTTTCGAAGAATGGTGTAACATTTGGGTACAAACAAATCCTGAAGAATGTGAAGTTGACTGCTTATTCGGCAGACGTGGCATCTACAGGTAAGTCCGAAGGAACTCCTGGTTTTGGTAAAACCTATACAGGGACTACCGTGTCGGAAGGCAGAACGATAGCGGTTGATCCCAAAGTTATCCCACTCGGATGGTGGGTTTACATTGAGGGCATTGGCTTCCGCCGTGCTGAAGATATTGGCAGCGGTGTGAAAGGTCAAATGATTGATGTATACTTTGAAGATCATGGTTATGCCAATAAATTCGGAACGAAGCAAGGGTACACCGTGTATGTGGTAGGACCGAAAAAGCCGTCTGAAAATTAACGTGTAAACGTCTGTTTCAGCGGGAAGAATGTCATATATACGTTGCCAGGTAACAACCTGGGCGAAAGAAGAGGGGACCCCTCTTCTTTTTCTGCGTTGAATATGGAAGTATAAGTTCTATATTTTAGCTCCGCATCAACATTGACAAACGCGCTCGTCCCTGTAGGACGACGGAGTCGTTTATCCTTGGTACTTGGAAGGGAACCGCTTATGATAAAAGAAGTGATTGTCGTCGAAGGTAAAGACGATACAACTGCTATTCGCCGAGCGGTAGAGGCGGATACGATTGAAACAGGTGGCTCTGCGATCGGACAAGCCGTGCTAAAGCGTATTGCGCTTGCACAGCAGCGCAGAGGCGTTATTATATTCACGGATCCGGATCACGCAGGTGAACGGATTCGGAAGATTGTAGCAGCCAAGGTGCCTGGCTGCAAGCATGCCTTCATTACGCAGGAGCAGGCTGAGTACAAGGGTGATATTGGCGTCGAGAATGCGACGCCTGAGACGATCCGTCAGGCTCTTCAGAGCCTTCGCACGGAATATGATGGTGCGGTTTCACAACTGACCATGGAGGATCTCATGGCCGCAGGGTTGATTGTTCATGCTGAGGCGGCTTCTCGCCGGCTGATAGTGGGTAAAGCGTTAGGAATTGGCTATTGCAATGGCAAGCAGTTTTATAAGCGCTGTGCGATGTTTCAAATCTCGCGTGAGGAATTTGAGGCGGCTTTGGAGCATTTGGAAGCTGATAAGTAGAATGGCCATTTTTCTCTAAAGACGGCATTTGAGCAGCAATTGTTGCACTTCCTGCAATATTATCCAACTGAATATATGTATTCATTTAGCGAGCTCTCATGAGCTTACATGACTTTGCATGTAGAAATAAATTGCAATGAAGAATGTGAAATCCAGAACCTATAGATAATGAGGTCTATATCATGAATATACCCAACAATGAAGTGATTGTAACAGCAGATGACGTAGCAACACCGAGTAAAACGAAACAAATTATTAAGAGAAATGGTTTGGTGCTCAAAAAGAGCTTGGGTCAAAACTTTCTAATTGACCAAAATATCCTGAGCAAGATTGTCATGGCAGCTGAGCTAGGGCCGAACAAGGCTGCGCTTGAGATCGGCCCCGGCATTGGGGCGCTCACGCAGCAGCTGGCCAAGCTCGCTGGCCGCGTCTTGGCCGTCGAGATCGATCAGCGTCTGCTGCCCATCCTGGACGAGACGCTAGAGCCTTATCCCCATGCTACCGTTGTCCATGGGGACATCTTGAAGACCGACCTGCCGGAATTGTTCCGGCAGCACTTTGAGGGCATGGACGGCGTCAGTGTCGTCGCCAACCTGCCCTACTACATCACGACGCCGATCATCATGAAGCTTCTCGAAGAGAAGCTTCCCTTGGAGAATATCGTCGTGATGATTCAAAAAGAGGTGGCCGACCGCATGGCGGCTCGCCCGGGCACTAAAGATTACGGCAGCCTCAGCATTGCCGTGCAGTTCCACTGCGAGCCGGAGCTTGTCACGATCGTGCCGCGCACCGTCTTCGTGCCGCAGCCGAACGTCGACTCCGCCGTGATCCGGCTGCGTGTGCGCAAAACCCCGCCGGTCGAGGTGGCGGACGTGGACTTCTTCTTCGCCGTCGTCCAAGCGTCCTTCGTCCAGCGGCGCAAGACCCTTTACAACAACCTAGCTGCGCGGTTCTTCACCAAAGAAAACAAGCCTGAGCTGGAAGCTCTGCTGCTCGGCATTAACATAGAGCCTTCGCGTCGCGGCGAAACGCTCAGTATGGAAGAGTTCGCGCGCTTGTCGTCGGCTCTTCGCGCGCACGGCTGCAAATAACCCGCACCAAATGCCTAGTCCCGCCATAGGATACCCCTAGGAGGGGATTTGTGCGATGAGGCAAGGAGACTTTGTTACCCGTAAATCCTATGGCGGAGACGTCATGTTTAAGATTGAGCGCATAGAGCAGCTGAAGGCTATCCTGCGAGGTGTAGATTATAGGCTGCTCGCGGATGCGCCGTTAGTTGATTTAACCATTTCAAATCCGACAGATGTCATGGATCATCCCCGATCGAGTTCCCCCGAATTTCGGGAATCGCTTCGGCGTCTGGCGGTATCCCAGGTGCAGCTGCAGGAGAAGAACCAACTCTTAATAAACCATAAACAAAATACCAATAAAACCTACTTCGAAGTGCCTGGTAAGGTGCTGCACTTAGATGGTGATCCTACTTACTTACGTAAAAGTATGCAGATCTATGGGGAATTGCGTGTGCCTGCCGAGGGATTTTATATTCCTGAAGCGCAAATGGCAGATGCTCTTCACAGGCTGCTTCCACAAATTAAGCCGGACATTGTTGTCGTTACCGGTCATGACGGAATACTTAAACAACGTAAAGGTAGAGGTCCAAGCAGCCTGGCCAGCTATAAAAATTCACAGAACTTCGTCAATGCTGTTCAGATCGCTAGGCAGTATGAACGAAACCGGGACTCCATGATTATTGTGGCTGGTGCCTGTCAGTCTCATTTTGAGGCCCTACTGAGGGCTGGAGCTAATTTTGCGAGTTCTCCTGCTCGTATCCTCATTCACGCCTTAGATCCGCTTTGTATCGCGGCTAAACTGTCGTATACTTCCGTGAAGGATACCATATCCATGCTTGATATCGTTGACTTGACGGTGACAGGTTTGGATGGGTTAGGTGGGGTAGAGACAAGAGGGAGCTATCGCATGGGGGTTCCAGGTATTCAATATACGGAAGATCATGTTTAAATATTCCTATGGTACATGTAAAAGCAACATGATCCGACAAAACATACGGTATGCAGTAGTAACACTTACCTGTCATTCGACTCATTGGAGGAGGCTGACTGGGTAAGTGTTCTTTTTTTAGTGGAAAAGTGTGAATAATTTGCGAACTTTGGAGACAACCTGTAAGAGGGGGATTTCGAAAATTCAGCAAAAATGCCGTTGACAACAGGAATGTGGTGCTGATATAATATTTGACCGCGTTTGACATGCCTGTCTGAATGGGTTATAATTAACTAGGAAAGAGGTGGTAGTTGACAATGGCAAAAAATGCGCTGTTGGAGATCAAACGCAGTTTGGAGCCCCACGTTGGGCAGAAGATCATGTTAAGAGCGAATGGTGGCCGTCGAAAGACTGTCGAGCGTTCTGGTGTTTTAGAAGAAACCTACCCTTCTGTGTTTATTGTGAAATTAGATCAAGAATCCCACGCCTTTAAACGAGTGTCGTACAGCTACGCCGATATCCTTACCGAATCCGTTGAAGTTACCGTATGTAATGACGATGGACAGGTTCGTATCACCTACATCCAACATTAGCTTAATGCATTCCTATATGAGCAGACCCTGAGGGTCTGTTTTTGCATTAGAATGGACCTCATCAGGTTGGGCATACTATAGCAAAACTCTAAGGAGGTTCCAATTATGAGTCGCAGAAGAGGAATCATGTCCGAAAGCTTTAAATATGAATTAGCTAAAGATCTAGGGTTTTATGATGTGGTGCAGCGTGAGGGCTGGGAGGGCATCCGAACGAAGGATGCAGGGAACATGGTGAAGCGGGCGATCCAAATTGCTCAGGAACAGCTGGTGAAACAGTATAACCCTTCGGCTTCTACATTCAACCAGACGCAATCTACGTACAGTCAGCAAAGTAACATTCAACCTAACTATAATCAGCCTAACTTCAATCAAACTAACTACAGTCAACCTAACTACAGTCAAGCTACTTCCAATCCGTCTAGCTACACTCCATCGAATTATAATCAGTCTGTCTATCAATCTGTATCTTCCCAACAACCCTATTCACAGCCTCAATCAAACTTTAGTCAGAACGTATACAGTGGAACGCAGCAAATGCAATCTTCATATACAGCTGCTGCCGACACGCCGAATACGTCCAATGTAAATACCTATAGATCTTCTAATCCAATACAACCGTAAATCAAAATAATTGCAGGAACGCAGCAAGTAACGCAAGCGGAACTGCGTCCCTTCTACAGCTAAAGCGAATGCTTTAGCTTTTTTTTTGCGCTTTTGTTATAATATTTTAACGGCAAACGAGCAAAAGAAGGTGATCTGATGAAGATTTTTGAAAAAGCACCGGCTAAAATCAATTTATCCCTTGATGTTTTACATAAAAGATCAGACGGTTACCATGAAGTTGAGATGGTCATGACGATGGTAGATCTAGCAGATCGGATCGAAATGCAGGAGCTTTCGCGGGACACCATCATCATTTCTAGTCAAGCGGGGTATATTCCACTCGATGAGAAGAACTTAGCCTTTCAGGCGGCACGCCTTATAAAGGATCGATACGACGTCAAACAGGGCGTGTACATCCATTTGGACAAGCAGATCCCCGTAGCAGCGGGTCTAGCAGGGGGCAGCAGCGACGCGGCAGCTACACTTAGAGGTTTGAATCGGCTTTGGAACTTAAACATCCCTATGGAAGAGCTGCAGGTGCTTGGAGCGGAGCTTGGCTCGGATGTACCCTTCTGTGTAACGGGAGGGACGGCTGTCGCTAGAGGACGCGGAGAGAAGCTGGAACCAATCGTCTCGCCGCCACAGTGCTGGGTCGTACTTGCAAAGCCACCTATTAATGTGTCCACATCGGAGATTTACGGGAAATTGAATGCTCGGGAGATTAAGCATCATCCTTCGACTGAAGGTGTGCTAATCGCGATTCGAGAGAAGCGGTTCGATCAGCTTTGCGGAAGCCTCGGCAATGTGCTTGAGGAAGTAACGCTGGACCTTTATCCCGAGGTGAGACATCTCAAAGAATGCATGCAGAGGCTTGGTGCGGATGGTGTGTTGATGTCAGGCAGCGGGCCGACGGTATTCGGTCTCGTATCCAAGGAAGCGAAGGTACCCCGGATTTATAACGGGCTGCGTGGATTTTGTAAGGATGTTTACGCAGTGCGGATGTTGACGTAGATGAAGTAGGACGGTTGCAGGGCCCGCGAAGGGCTCTTTTTCATTGATTAGAGGGCGGACTATGACTCCATCCATTTCTATAAACTGTGTTAGATTAATGTTAAGTTCATGTTAATATAATTTTCATGAGAAGCTTGAATAAATACGTATAAAAATGGTATATTTTCATTATAATATTCGGATTTTTGGGGGTAGTGCGATGAAAAAGTTGAAAAGGAGCGCTAGGCTGGTGGAAATGACGCAATATTTGTTATTCCGCCCCCATTCGTTAATCCCTTTAACGACTTTTGCCGAGCGTTACAACTCTGCTAAATCCTCCATTAGTGAAGATTTAGCGATCATCAAGGAAGTTTTTGAAGAAGAAGGACTAGGCGAGCTGAATACGCTTGCGGGGGCAGCCGGAGGTGTGAAATTTTCACCAAAGGTGCCAAAGGAAGTATCACTGAAATTTATACAGAACCTTTGTTTACAACTGCAGCAGCCAGAACGGATTCTTCCAGGCGGTTATTTGTATATGTCAGATATCATGGGGCAGCCCCAATATTTGAATGAAATTGGCAAGACGTTTGCATCCGCTTTCGCTGGTCGTGATATTGATGTGATTATGACGGTAGAAACGAAAGGCATTCCACTTGCTTATGCGACGGCAACTTATATGAATCTGCCCGTTGTGATTGTCCGCAGGGACAGTCGAGTGACGGAAGGTTCAGCGGTTAGCATCAACTATGTTTCAGGTTCCAACAAGCGGATCCAGACGATGTCACTCGCAAGGCGTGCTTTGAAAGAAGAGTCTAAGGTGCTTATCATTGATGATTTCATGCATGTTGGTGGTACCATCCACGGCATGATGGATTTGTTAGCGGAATTCAAAGCCTCGGTTCAAGGGGTTGGTGTGTTCATGGAGTCTTGTGAGGCTGAAGAGCATTTGGTTGATCACTACGTATCGCTTGCTCGTTTATACGGCGTAGATTCCAAGACGAAGCAAATCACGGTAGAGCCAGGCAACTATTTTGACAGTAAAAAAGGAGATTCGTAAAACGATGGAACTTATTTCAACAACAGCAGCACCTGCTGCTATCGGACCTTACTCGCAAGCGGTAAAGTTAGGTAACCTTCTCTTTACTTCTGGACAAATTCCACTTGGCTTGGATGGACAGATTGTAGAGGGTGGAATCAAGGAACAAGCACATCAAGTGTTCGCGAATTTGAAAGGTGTGCTTGAAGCAGCAGGTTCATCATTTGATCAAGTTGTGAAAGCGACGGTTTTTTTGAAGGATATGAATCAGTTTGCAGAGCTGAATGAAATTTATGGATCGTACTTCGGAGACCATAAACCGGCTAGATCCACTGTCGAAGTGGCTAGATTACCCCGTGATGTTTTTGTCGAAATCGAGTTAATTGCTGTGATTTCTGTCGAAATTTAACAGTAACATTAAGATTGTATAAAATTATCGAAAATTTCAAAAAAAGAAGAAGGAATTTGCACGACGATGTGGAATATTACACCCAAGTCTCAGAGATGGAAAAAGGTGGTGAACACAAGTGCAAATTACAGATGTAAGACTCCGCCGGGTCAACTCCGAGGGGAGGATGAAGGCGATTGCTTCCATTACCATTGATAACGAGTTCGTCGTTCATGACATACGTGTCATCGACGGTAATAATGGGATGTTCGTGGCTATGCCAAGCAAACGAACACCGGATGGTGAATTCCGTGATATCGCTCATCCGATTTCTTCCACAACACGTGAGAAAATTCAAGCGGCTGTATTGGCTGAATACGATCGCGCGGCTGTAGAAGAAGAGGTAATTGAAGAAGGCGCATAATTCAGATTATTGAGAGAGCCCTTGGGCTCTCTTTTCTTTTGGGTGGTATTGATGCTATATTTGGTTGAAGAACTCGTCGATTATACATATAGTAGTGTGTAACTATTTATATTAAAAGGGGTTGGATGTTAGTTGAAACTCATGGGGATCGTACTGGCCGCAGGACAAGGAAAACGCATGAAATCGAAGCTATACAAGGTGCTACATCCGGTTGTAGGTAAGCCAATGGTGGAACACGTTGTAGACACGCTGCAGCATATAGAAGTAACAAAAACACTCGTCATTGTTGGATTCGGGGCGGAAGCCGTGAAGGGACATCTGGGAGATCGAGTGGAGTACGCTTTACAGGAGCAACAGTTGGGGACAGGGCATGCTGTTCTTCAAGCGAAGGATGCTCTTGGCGAAGAGGAAGGGATGACTGTTGTCATTTGCGGCGATACACCGCTGATTTCGGAAGCCACCTTGATGAGCACCATTGAGCTGCATGAACTGTCTGGAGCGTCTGCGACAATTCTGACAGCCAAACTCGATGAACCGCATGGTTATGGACGTATTATTCGCGGTGAAGACGGCCGAGTAGCAAGGATTGTTGAGCAGAAGGACTGCAGCAGTGAGGAGGCAGCTGTTCAAGAGATCAACACAGGTACTTATATTTTCGATAATCAGAAACTTTTCAAGGCCCTAGCTTCGGTTACGAACAATAATACGCAAAATGAATACTATTTGACGGATGTCATTGGGATTATGACAGGCGCTGGAGAAGTTGTTCAAGGCTACTGCATGGCTGACAGCGCAGAGTCGATCGGTGTGAACGATCGTGTGGCACTTTCTGAAGCCGAGCGGTTGTTCAAGGCGCGTATTAACCGTGAGCACATGCTGAACGGGGTTACGATTATAGATCCATTTAATACGTATATTGAAAAGGATGTTACCATCGGTATGGATACCGTACTGCTGCCGGGTACTATTTTGCGGGGGCGCACAGTTATTGGGGAACAATGTACAATTGGACCGCAAACGGAAATTATCGACTCGACGATTAGGGATGAGGTTACGATTAAACAATCCGTCCTTCAGGATGCCTATGTGGATAATGAGGCTAGTGTGGGGCCGTTTGCATATTTAAGACCTGGCGCTAATATTGGGAAGCAAGTGAAAATTGGCGACTTTGTTGAGATTAAGAACGCGACGCTGGGTGAGGGGTCGAAAGTTTCTCACTTAAGCTATGTAGGGGATGCGGTAGTTGGTACGAATGTAAATATCGGCTGCGGCGCAATTACCGTGAACTATGACGGATTCAATAAGAGCTTAACGGAAATTGGCGATGATGCCTTTGTGGGCAGTAATGTGAATTTGATTGCTCCCGTGAAAATCGGCAAGGGTGCTTATGTTGTTGCAGGTTCTACAATTACACATTCCGTAGATGATGGCGATCTAGCGATTGCCCGCGAGAGACAATCCAACAAGCCTGGCTATGCTGATAAAATTAGAGCGCGAGCTAAAGCGAAGAAGGAAAATAAACGGAACAAAGAGTAATTCACAAAATAGGAACGGTAAATCTCACTTTGTGAGGATGAAATTGGATGGAACTTCTTGAGGTTGGGTAGGCTATGAACTAGCTGTTACCCACTTGGCACTGCTTATTCAAGCGAGATGCTGAGCAAAACCCTTAGGAGGTTCTTTTTCTTATGGCATTTTCATTAAAAGCGGAATCCCGCAAAGAAACAACGAAATCAGATATTAAACAACTGCGTGCGAAGGGCAGAGTGCCTGCTGTTGTGTATGGCGAGAAGGTTGCCTCTACGGTCATTACAGTTGACCAGAAGGAATTAATAGCGCTGCTGCGGCAAAATCCTCATGCTATTATTGATTTGGATATGCCAGACGGCAGTGGCAAGCAACCAGTGATGATTAACGAGATCCAGAGGGATAAACTAAAACGAGAGCGGTTGCTCCATATCGATTTTCATCAAATTAATATGAATGAGCCTGTTAAAACGATTGTAAGTTTGGAATTTATCGGTGAAGCAGAAGGGGCCAAAGAAGGCGGTATTGTTCAAATTCAAATGCATGAGCTGGAGATTCGATGTCTGCCTAATCAGATACCAAGTTCGATCAAGGTGGACATTTCGAACATCGGACTCGGGGATAACTTATTAGTAAACCAACTCACTATCCCTGCGGGGATTGAAGTGAAGTCTGAATCTAATGATTTAATTCTCACGGTTCTTGCACCTCAGAAAGAGACTGCTGTAGATGAGCCAGCAAATAATGAAGAGAAGGTTGGACAAACAGAAACATCGAACGAGGCTGCGACTGAAGGACAGCCGGTATAGCCCAAACGAACGACAAGGAACCCTCAACGATATGTGGAGGGTATCCTTAATTACTGTGATGTAAGCGCTTAATATCCGGGTCGCGAAAGAAAAACGTGAGTATTTCGGTTGTAGAATGTATTATTTACTTTGATAAAATACAAGGTGTAGATTTCAATGAAGCCTATATCCTTATGTACATTTTGATAGTATACTTGGACGGGAATACAGGATTCAGCATGATCCTGAAAATGAAGATCAGTTGTAAGCTGTTGACCATTTAAATACATATGACTGAATCACCCACAGCTTTAAATTTGATGGTTAGTTTTTCAGTAGATAAGAAAGATAAGTTTTATACTTTTGCTTCGCATCTACCTTGACAAACGCGCTCGTCCCAGAAGGACGACGGAGTCGTTTATCCTTGTATAGGTAAACAATAACCTCTAGATGATGGTTCCGCAAAGGGTTTTTTAGTTTAACTTTAGGAGGATTTAGAAGAAGATGAAATGTTTTATTGGACTGGGTAATCCGGGAAAACAATATGAGATGAATCGACACAATGTTGGTTTCATGGCCATTGACCGTTTTGCTGCCAAATGGGGTATTACTTCTTTTCAAAATAAAAGTAAGGGGCTTCTAGGCGAAGGTATGGTAAATGGTACGAAGGTATATTTACTTAAACCGATGACTTATATGAATCTTTCGGGCGAATCCATGCGAGCGTTCTTGGACTTTTATAAAGCGAAACTGGAAGACGTTACGATTGTTTATGATGATATGGATACATCCTTCGGTCAAATTCGACTCCGTTATCAGGGGAGCCCTGGCGGTCACAATGGGATTAAATCCATTATTCAACACGCTGGGACGCAAAGCTTCAATCGTATTCGAGTAGGTGTGAACAGGCCTGCACCCGGCTATAATATTGCCGATTATGTCTTATCTAACTTTTCCAAAGACGAGATGAAGTCGATTGATGAGGTACTGGACCTCACCTGCGAAGCCATGCTGTTCAGTTTGAGTGAGTCATTCGAAAAGACGATGGCGAAGTTTAATAAATAAAGTGAAGCCATCCGCTTCAGACTCATTGTATGCAAGTCGACTATTCGAAAATGACAATGGCACATTCGGCTAATTTCTCCGGAGAATGGTCATACTAGGATGTAATCGAATAGTCGAAGGAGGCATACATATATGATTAAGTATATTTGCAGACATTGTCATACCTTTGTTGGGGAAATTAATCAGAATTCGATCACGGAGCAGCAGTTAGGCTTCCATTTCTTGACCCCCGATGAGCGTAGAGATATAATATCGTATAACACGAATGGAGATGTTACGGTAAGGGTCGTTTGCGACTACTGTCGTGAGGCATTAGATGCAAACCCAGAACTGTCCCTGCTGGCAAGTCCGTTGCAGTAAAATTGATGAAGATAAAGAGTTAATAGCCGAGGCAAGTGTGCCGAGGCTTCTTTTTGTGAGGGGAGTGTACTTGTTTGCAAGCTTTAATTCAAGCTTTTTCTACGGATAGCGACTTTCAAACGATCGTGACAGGCCTCAGGTCCGAAATGAAAGAGCAGCTCGTTGCCGGACTTACCGGTTCCTCCAGGCAGGTGATGATTGCCACTCTTGCGCGAGAGTTAGCGCGCCCGCTGTTCATTGTTACTCACAATATGTTCGCCGCTCAAAAAATAGCGGAGGATTTACTAGAATGTCTATCGCCTGGTGAAGTGCTGCTCTACCCATCTCAAGAGCTTCTGACGACAGAAGAAGCGGCTTCAAGCCCTGAGATGCTAGCGCAGCGTATTGACGTTCTCACCAAGTTGGCTGGCGGTTTCCGTGGGGTTGTTATTGCGCCTTTTGCTGGAGTACGTCGACTTCTTCCGCTTAAGCAAGTATTCGAGGAATCCCGCGTTACGGTCAACGTAGGGGATACCGTGCAATTGGATGAGCTCTTAAGTTCTTTATCCAGCCTAGGTTACGAACGCGTGGAGCGGGTTGAGACGAAAGGTGAAATGAGCGTACGCGGCGGAATTCTGGATTTATTTCCGCTAACGTCGGAGAACGCCATTCGGATTGAACTGTTCGATGTCGATGTTGATTCTATTCGTACTTTTGATGTAAGTGACCAGCGTTCAATTGATAAACTAAACTCGATAACGATTCCCCCTTGCCGCGAGATTCAAGCGGATAGAAAGCGGTTACAATCTGCCGCGCAGCATGCCTATGAGCTGCTTCAAGCGCAGCTGGAGAAAATGACGGACCGATCTGCCAAAGACAAGCTGCTCGAAGGCATCGGACATGATATTGAACTGCTTCGTGAAGGGCAGACGTTTCCTGGTATTTATAAATATATTTCGCTTTTATATACGGAAAGACAGACCCTCATGGACTACATGCCTAAGGATACTGTGCTAATCATCGACGAACCGGCCCGATTGCTGGAGACAGCAAAGCAGCTAGAACGCGACGAGGCAGAGTGGATGATGCATGCGCTGACAGAGGGGAAGAGCTTGCCGGCTTTTGTGCTGTCCAAATCGTATGAATCACTGCTGCATCGCAGGCCTTTCCCGACATTATATGTATCGCTATTTCTGCGCCAAGTGGCTGGGATTCAACCGCAAAATATCGTAAACTTCGTTTGCCGCGTCATGCAAAACTTCCATGGACAAATGAATCTCCTCAAAGCGGAGATGGAGCGTTGGAAGAAAAATGGAAGCAATGTTATTTTGCTGGCTAACGGCGAGGACCGTGCTGAACGTGTTCGGCGGGTGCTGCAGGACTACCAAATTGACGTCCCCGAAATTGTAGATGGGAATCTGCAGACGGGGTTTGAAATGCCTTCGATCCATTTGGTTGTCATCACGGAAGGCGAGATCTTCACACAGAAACAGCGTAAAGCACGTAAGGTCGAGAAGAAGCTAGAGAACGCTGAGCGTATCAAAAGCTATCAAGAGCTTAAGGTTGGCGACTATGTTGTTCACGTGAATCATGGGATCGGGAAGTATGTTGGGATCGGCACCTTGGAAGTGGGCGGTATTCATAAGGATTACCTCCACATCATGTATGCTGGCGGCGATAAGCTGTCTGTACCGATTGATCAGATTGATTTAATCCAGAAATATGTGGGGTCCGAAGAGAAGGAACCGAAGGTTTATAAGCTCGGAGGCGCTGACTGGGCTAGAGTGAAGAGCAAGGCGCGGGCATCCGTTAAGGATATTGCCGATGAGCTGATCAAGCTTTATGCAGAGCGTCAAGCTGCAACCGGCTACGGATTTAGTAAAGACAGCTCCTATCAGAACGAATTCGAAGCGATGTTCCCTTACGATGAAACGCGGGATCAGCTTCGAGCGATCGAAGAAATTAAGGGAGACATGGAGAAGGCACGTCCGATGGACCGTTTGCTTTGCGGCGACGTAGGTTATGGGAAGACGGAAGTTGCGGTACGCGCAGCCTTCAAGGCAGCGATTGACGGCAAACAGGTTGCTGTTTTGGTGCCGACGACGATTTTGGCTCAGCAGCATTACGAAACGTTCCGTGAACGGTTCTCAGGCTATCCTTTTAACGTAAAAGTATTAAGTCGTTTCCGCTCTAAGAAGGAGCAGACTGAAGTTATGAAAGGCGTCAAGAAAGGGACGGTTGACGTCGTTATTGGTACTCACCGGCTATTGTCGCAGGACGTGCAGTTCAAGGATCTTGGTTTGCTTATAGTCGATGAAGAGCAGCGTTTTGGCGTGTCCCACAAAGAGAAGCTGAAACGGCTCAAGACGAATGTGGACGTGCTAACACTGACGGCAACACCGATTCCGAGAACTTTACACATGTCCATGTTAGGTGTTCGTGATTTATCGGTCATCGAGACTCCGCCGGAAAATCGTTTCCCTGTCCAGACTTATGTGGTCGAGTACGGACCAACGCTTGTTCGAGAGGCGATTGAGCGAGAGTTAGCGCGTGAAGGTCAAGTGTATTATTTATATAACCGTGTACAAGGTATCACTCAGATCGCTGATCAGATCTCCATGATGATTCCGGATGCCCGCGTTACTGTGGCACATGGACAAATGGGTGAGCAAGAGCTGGAGAAGACGATCCTTGATTTCCTCGATGGGGAATACGATGTGCTGGTAAGCACCAGCATTATCGAGACGGGTGTCGATATTCCGAATGTTAACACACTGATTGTTCACGATGCGGATAAAATGGGGCTGTCCCAGCTCTATCAGCTGCGTGGACGTGTGGGACGATCTAATCGCGTAGCGTATGCCTATTTCACGTATCAGCGTGATAAAGTGCTCACGGAAGTGGCGGAGAAACGCCTTCAAGCGATTAAAGAGTTTACAGAACTTGGATCAGGCTTTAAAATTGCGATGAGGGATTTATCTATTCGCGGTGCTGGTAATTTGCTTGGCGCAGAGCAGCATGGTTTCATTGCATCTGTCGGATTTGATTTATACTCCCAAATGTTAGCGGAAGAAATTGCAAAGCTGAAACTAGAAATAGATGGGGAAGCGGTCATTCCGGAACCGGAGTGGAATACTTCCATCGATATACAATTGGATGCGTACTTACCATCCGACTACATCTACGACAGCATGCAAAAAATCGAAATCTACAAAAAAGTGGCCGCCATTCGGACGTTGGAAGAAGCCGCGGATCTGCATGATGAGCTTGTTGATCGCTTCGGCGATCTGCCGCAGGCCGTGTTCAACTTACTAACAGTGGCTCGTTTGAAAGCATACGGTTCGGAGTACCGGATAGAAACGATCAGCCAAAAAGGGGATGATTACCTAATCAAGGTGCATATTGACCAGAATGGCAGGCTGGAAGGACAGAAGCTTATCGCATTGTCCAAAGGCTTTGATGGTCGAATCAAGTTGAACGCGGACCCTCAGCTTCATATCGTTATTCGTTGTAAAGGCATGAAACCAGAAGCTTCCATCGAATTAGTGGAGAAGTTTCTGGTACAATATAAGGATGTTCTGAAAACGAAAGGGGAATTACAGGATGTTGCCAAATAATACTAGCGAACGACGTTTTTCGAAAAAATGGATTTTAAGCATGGTGGCATTGCTCCTTGCATTTTCAGTCTTAAGTGCATGTGGAAGTAAAAAGGAAGGTGCAGCAACAGCTTCACCTTCACCTTCCTCTACTGCAGCAGCAACTGGTAACCCGAGTGACGTGATTGCTACGTATAAAGAGGGCGGTAAAATTACGCGCGGCGAGTTTAACTCTTTCATCAGTGTGAACAAAATGTTCTCACCGCAGCTGGCGCAATTCATGACTGACCCGGCTTTTCAACAAGATATGTTGAAACAAATGGTTACTTTCCGTGTTCTATCGGCCAAAGTGGACGATAAAGTGAAAGCTGACGCTGATAAACAAGTGACGGAGCAAATGAAAGCCATCACTGATTACTTCGGTAAGCAAGAAGGCGGAATGGACAAGCAGTTGAAAGACAATGGTATCGAGCTTAAGGATATCGAGTCATTAATGAAAATGAGCTTCTACACCATGGGCAGCATGGAGAGTAAAATCACTGATCAAGCTGTTCAGGATGCCTACAAAGAACAATCGGCTACTCATGCCTTTGATATTGCAACAGTTAGCCATATTCTGATCTCCTTGAAGGATGCAGCTACACAAAAAGATTTGCGTACCAAAGAAGAAGCTTTGGCAAGAGCCAAAGAAGTGAAAGGGAAACTGGATAAAGGCGGCGATTTCGCAGCACTTGCGAAAGAATATTCCGATGATCCAGGTTCCAAAGACAATGGCGGTACGTATAAAGATGCAGACATCAATCAATGGGTGCCTGAATTCAAACAAGCAGCAAGCACGCTTCCTTTGAACACAATCAGTGATCCTGTTGAATCCTCTTTCGGTTACCACGTGATGAAAGTGGAGTCCAGAAGCACGAAGCCACTGGATGATACGCTCAAAACACAAATCAAATCTCAGCTTGCGGAGAAATCCCTGTCTGAATTTGCAGAGAAAGAATATCCGAACTTGATTCAAACCAACAATCTGCCGAAACCGGAAGCAAGCCCAGCTCCAGCAGCAAGTCCTGCTGCAAGTCCGGCAGCAAGCCCGGCGGCTAGTCCAGCTGCAAAGTAAGAACTTACCAGGATGTCCAATAACGGGCATCCTGTTTTTATTTGTTACCACATAAGAAAGCAAATATAAGTTTTCGGTTCACGAAAACAGCTTTCTTATTGGCGATAAAATCTACCTCTAAGCGCGGTCGCTCATCATTGAATTTCTTCGATATAGATTTTCTCATTTTTGGACATGATAAGCGCAGCAGGATGCAAAGCTAAATAAAGTAAATTCCGTAGAAAAGCGTCTGCATAGAAGAATGGGAAGTGAAGAATACTATGGATAGAATTCGAGTTCCCACCAAATCCCGATCTAGCATACAAGATTTCATGCTCCTGTCGTATCTAATTACTGAGCGGAAAGTGAGGCATCTAGAGGTATGAAAGCAACTGGAATTGTCCGTCGGATAGATGATTTAGGGAGAGTTGTTATTCCCAAGGAAATACGACGCACACTACGCATTCGCGAAGGTGACCCTTTGGAAATTTTCGTGGATCGAGATGGTGAAGTGATCCTTAAGAAGTATTCACCTATCGGCGAACTTGGTGATTTTGCCAAAGAATATGCGGAATCGTTATTTGAAAGCACGAATCATGTGGCCCTGATCTCAGATCGAGATAACATTATTGCGATGGCTGGGGGGTCCAAAAAGGACTATTTCGAAAAGTCGGTTGGATCGATCGTTGAATCATGTATGGAAAATCGCAAAGCGATTCTTGAAAGCGGCAGTGGTCAATTTGAGCTTATCAAGGATACAAGTGAAACATTCTCTTCTTTCGTAGCCGCTCCGATTGTAGCCGGTGGCGACCCTATTGGATGTGTCATTTTGCTCTCCAAAGATGATAATGTGAAAATGGGGAATATGGAAGTTAAGATGGTGGAGACTGCCGCTGGATTTTTAGCGAAGCAGATGGAACAATGAAAGAAAAATAAGACATAAAGGCTTCCTTACCGAGATGCCCCCGCATCTGTAAGCGAAGCTTTTTTTGTCTGCCATGACTGATTTCGTTATAATATGTCTATACACATGAAGTCAGGGTAGAGGAGAAGTAAGATGGGGGACTCCGACAAGGGGCATCAAGGTTATAAAGAGGAGCTCCAGAGGAATGTCGGTAATAAGAGTGCCAAGCTGTTAAGAGGCGCTGCTCTACTTGGGGCTGCCGCTATTCTCTCTAAACTATTGGGAACACTGCAGAAGATTCCGCTGCAAAATGTAGCCGGTGATACAGCTTTTGGTATTTATAATGCGGTTTATCCGCTCTATATTCTGATTTTGTTTGCGGCTACAGCCGGATTTCCGGTAGCTGTATCTAAGTTCGTAGCCGAACGAGCAATTGATGGTGATCATCAAGGGGCTAGGCGTATTGTCCATGTCTCCACAACCATATTAATGAGCACCGGCTTTGTAGTGTTTGTTCTGTTGTACTTCGGAGCAAGCGAGATTGCCAGTTGGATTGGAATTAGCCAGACAGAAAAGGCGATCCGAAGCGTATCCTTCGCGCTGCTGCTATCCCCGATGCTTGCTGTCCTGCGTGGTTATTTCCAAGGGTATCAAAATATGGTGCCGACGGCTGTTTCACAAGTGATTGAGCAGCTTATAAGGGTGATCACGATGGTCGCGCTGCTGCTCTATATGGTGGCCTTAGCTTATAACGAGGAGTGGATTGCTGCTGGGGCTACTTTTGGCTCCGTGACAGGTGCAGCGGCTGGGTTGTCCGTGATGTATGTTTATTGGCGGAAGGCGATGAGACAGGAACGGGACCGGGAGGGTGGAGTGAAAGAAGATGACGGGCTGAGGTCAAATGAGCGAAATAGACTGAGGCCAGAAGATAGCATGCGAAAAGAGGACGGGGCGCTGTCGAAGGAGCTTTCCTCCTGGGAATGGGCGAAACGCATTACGGCTTATGCGATTCCTGTTTGTTTGGGTGCTATCGTGGTTCCTCTGCTCACGCTTGTCGACACGTTTACCATGCCGCGTCTTCTCGAGGCTGCACAAGGGAGCGAGAGTGAGGCTATGAGGCAGTTCGGGCTTTATAACCGAGGGCTTCCTCTCGTTCAGCTCGTTGTCATGATCGCTTCCTCTATGTCCGCTGTGCTAGTTCCTGCATTAGCAGAAGCTAAAGCAAGAAGGCAGGACGAGCTCATCCGCTTTAGGGCTGAGATGGCGATAAGACTCTCCTGGCTTATTGGGCTCGGAGCCTCGTTTGGACTTGCCTTTGCAGCAGTGCCGATTAACGTGATGCTATACAAAAGTGATGAGGCCAGTTGGACGATGGCCGTGCTTGCCTTCACGGCCTTGTTTAGTACGCTGAACGCTGTCTCGGCCAGCGTTCTCCAGGGCACCGGCGCGATCCGCACGCCGGTGAAGGCCTTGCTCGTTGCCATCGTGCTGAAAGCACTCGGCAACGTGTTGCTCATGCCCCGCTGGGGCATCGACGGCGCCGCGCTGAGCGCGGTGATCGCCTATGCCGCTGCGGCGGGGCTGAATCTGGTGCAGCTGCGCCGCAGCACCGGGGCGCGCTTCGCGCTGCGGCCGTACGCCGTCAGTCCCACGCTGGGCGTGGGGCTGATGGGCGGCTGCCTCGCAGCGCTGCAGCTTCTGGCCATGCCCGCTGCGGCGGCATGGCACGTGCCTGTGCGATTGAGCGCAAGCGCAATCGCCTTGGTTTGCGTAGTCGGCGGCGCAGCCGTCTACGCGCTCGCGCTGCTGCGCAGCGGCAGCATCAGCCGCGAGGAGCTGCGGCTGATGCCTGAGCTGGACCGGAAGCTGGCGCCGGTCCTGGCGAAGCTATGGCCGACTAAGGCGTCCGCCGGCCTACGCGACCAAATCTAATGGTTCCTTTGTGGTTACTAGCGTATGGTTCCTTTATTGTTAATAAGCTGCAAAAACTACAGCAAAATCAACGGTAACTCCTTTGTTTCCATCCATTAGCTGCATTTCCTACAGTTAAATTTCGTCCAAGCAGCCAAATCGGCTGATTTCCTCTAAATTAGCTGCACATTTTGCAGCAAAACTTACTGGATATGGGTTGTTTGCTCAGATTACCTGCACTATTTGCAGCAAATGTCGGTTGGGATGGGGGGAAGGTGGTAGCTCTGGAGAGTGGTTTTGTGCTCAGATTACCTGCACTATTTGCAGCAAACGTCGGTTGGGATGGGGGGAAGGTGGTAGCTCTGGAGAGTGGTTCTGTGCTCAGATTACCTGCACTATTTGCAGCAAACGTCGGTTGGGATGGGAGAAAGGTGGTAGCTCTGGAGAGTGGTTTTGTGCTCGGATTACCTGCACTATCTTCAGCTAACACTGGTTAAGCTGGAACCAGCTAGTGTAGGCCTTTTGCATAATCCTTAAATCCCATCCTTATACATAGCAGTTAACCAACAATCAGGAGGTGTTTCCTACATGTCAACAAACAACCCGCAAATAACCGTCCTCGGACTCGGAACGGGAGACGAAGACCAGCTCACACTAGGTGTCTGGAAAAAGCTGCAGCTGGCAGCCAAGGAGCAAGCCGTGCTTTATCTGCGAACGAAAGATCATCCGATGGTTCAGATGCTGGATACGAACCAAATTCCTTACCAAACGTTCGACGAGAATTACCTAGCGCACCAAACCTTTGAACAAGTGTACGAATCGATCGCAGAGGCGCTCATCCAATCTGCCAAGATTCAATCCTCTGAGGTTATTTATGCCGTGCCAGGCCATCCGATGGTGGCTGAATACACGGTACAGCTTCTGAAACAACGCTGTCCATCTGAGGGCATCTCACTCCGAATCATCGGCGGGGAGAGCTTTCTTGATCAAGCGTTTCTACGTTTTGGTTTTGACCCGATTGATGGCTTTCAACTGCTTGACGCGACAAGCCTGAGCCGTTATACTCTTAATCCGCAGCTTCATACGGTTATTGGACAAGTGTATGATAGCCTTACCGCGTCAGATCTTAAGATTAGCCTCATGGATGCTTATTCGGATGATTACCGTGTTGTCGTTGGTCATTCCTTGGGTGTGGCAGGGGAGGAACAGATTATCGAGGTCCCCCTGCATGAGCTTGATCATGTGAAGGGGTACGGCAATCTTTCCCTTGTCTGGGTGCCGAAGAGTGAAAAGGATGAAGACTATTACCGCACTTTTGGCCGATTGCATGAAATCGTTCAAATCTTACGCAGCCCGGAAGGCTGCCCTTGGGATCGTGAGCAGACGCACGCAAGCCTGCGCAAAAATCTCATCGAGGAAGCGTATGAGGTTCTTGAAACAATTGATGAGGACGATCCGGAGCACATGTGTGAGGAGCTCGGCGATCTGCTTTTACAAGTGATGTTGCATGCGCAGATGGAAGAGGAAATTGGCACGTTCACCGTTTATGATGTCATTGCCACGTTGAATGAGAAACTCATCCGCCGTCACCCTCATGTATTCGGTGAGAACAAGGCTGAGGATGCCGACGAAGCTCTTGTGAACTGGAATGCCATGAAGGCGGAGGAGAAGCGCAAGAAGGGCATTGATGTCACGAAGCAATCCGTACTTGACGGTGTGCCACGCGAGCTGCCAGGCCTTATGAAGGCGATGAAGCTTCAGAAAAAGGCAGCAACAGTTGGTTTTGACTGGTCAGAGCTGGAAGATGTCCTGAATAAGGTGGAAGAAGAGTTAACGGAGCTTCGTGAAGCCATCGCTAATCCAACCGAAGTAGGGGCTCAAGATCGGCTCGAGGAGCTGGGCGACGTCCTTTTCTCCATCGTCAATGTCGCTAGATTCCTGAAGGTTGATCCGGAAGAGGCGATCGCGCAGACGAACCGCAAATTCATTCAAAGATTTTCGTATATCGAAGATCAACTACGTTTAAGAGGGCTTTCTTTTGAACAAACTGAATTATCAGAGATGGAAAATTTATGGCAGGAAGCAAAAAAAGTTACAAAACTTGGCCAGAGTTAGAAGGATTTTGACGAAAAAAGCAGAATACTAGATTTGGTGTAAGGTTGAATATGGAAATATAATATAGGGATCTTTGAACAAAGTTCAAAGTCTCTCAGCTTTGCAAAATAGCTACATAGTAGAAGACTAGATCTTCAAACATTTTTGGGAGGTAAAGAAACCACATGAACAAAACAGATTTGATCAACAACATTGCAGAAAAAAGCGGACTTACTAAGAAAGACGTTGAAGTTGTACTAAACGGATTCCTTGGTGAAGTAACGGACGCTCTTTCATCCGGAGATAAAGTTCAATTAATCGGTTTCGGAACATTCGAAACTCGCAAACGTTCTGGTCGTACAGGCCGTAACCCACAAACAGGCAACCCAATCGTGATCGCGGAATCCAACGTTCCTGCTTTCAAAGCGGGCAACAAGCTTAAAGACGCTGTAAAATAATGCGTATCGATAAGTTTCTCAAAGTATCTCGTCTCATCAAACGTCGCACCGTGGCGAAGGATGTGTCCGATCAAGGGCGTGTCTGGATTAACGGTAGAGATGCCAAAGCGAGTACACACGTGAAAGTCGGAGATGAGCTCTCTATTCAATTCGGTCAGAAAAAAGTGACGATTCGAGTCGAGGTTCTTTCGGAGTCGACCCGCAAGGAAGACGCTGCTCAGATGTACACGCTGCTCAAGGAAGAAGCTTTTCAATCCGAATAACACGGCAAGTTGTGAAATAGCCTGAGATTCCTGAATAGGGGTCTCGGGCTATTTTTATATTTGTATGAAGGCTAATGCATGGTTCTAAAATAGGACATCCTCCCATATCGTAATGATAGATGAAGGAGGGGTACAGGCCATGATTGAACCCGTGAAAAACACGAATAAGCGGCAAGAAATTAAAATGCTGAATCGCAAGCTCTTGGAGATCTCCGGAGTTTTGAACGTAGAAAGCTTTGACAGTGAAGAGTTCCTCCTTGAAACGGAAATGGGCTACTTGATGATTAAAGGACAGAATTTGCACATCAAGAACTTAAGTTTGGAACAAGGGTTGGTCGCCATAGAAGGAATCATCCACGAATTAGCTTATGTGGACGGAAATACCCAGGAGAAATCCAAGGGGTTCCTTGGTAAGTTATTCAAGTGACTCTAAATGTTCAGTTCCATACGATCTTCATGATGTTCCTGAGCGGAATCGCCATAGGTGCGATCTTCGATGTGTTTCGTGTGCTCTCTGGCAAGCTGAGACTGCCGCGATGGACGATTCCGTTCATTGATATGGTTTATTGGATTGTGGCGACAATCCTCGTGTTCCGTCTGCTCATTTACAGTAATGAAGGACAAGTTCGTGTATTTATTTTTCTGGGGATGGGGATTGGCATTTGTTTTTATTTCGCCTTCCTCAGCACTTGGGTCATCCGGCTTACGCTGCTTCTCATTCGAATTACGATTGCTATCTACCGTTTCATTGCTAAAACTGTCGAAATTATCCTGATTAAACCGATTATTGGCTTATATCGTCTAACTGTGATTATTTTAGGCTTTTTACTAGCTGTAGCTATATTCCTTTATAGAATTGTGCTACAATTGCTTTATCCTGTGTGGAGATTACTCCTTTGGATGACTCGGCCTGTGCATAAATATTTTGTTATCCCTGTTTGGTTGAAGAAACTTAAGGGTAATATCATATTGATCTTTCGCAGGTTATTCTCAAAGTAGGAGGCATTCCTATTCATGCATGCTAAAGCAACCGTTCCATCCAAGCGCAGCAACAGTGTAGGCTCGAAACGAAGACTGCGTTTTCTGATGATTTTTGTCCTATGTTTTATGAGCTGGGCTGCTGTGAACATCTGGGGGCAGTTCGCTAAGCTGCAAGAGAAGAGTAGTGTCGTAGCGAATATGGAGCAACAGCTTGTTGAGTCAAAAAAACTCAAAGAGCAAACAACGAAAGAAATCGCTCGACTTCATAATGACGAATATTTGGATCAAATTATTCGTCGAGATTTTCATTATAGTAAAACCGGAGAGACGCCACTAAGTGTCTCAAAGTCGCAATAAAAATCAACAAGAAGAAGAGGCTGTTGCCGTGTTGACCGTGGTTTCTGCATCGGTTATAATCGGCGTAGCCAGTGTTTTCAACATTTTAAGGGAGGAACATTTTACTTTATGGCAATTGAAGTTGGCACCAAGTTAGAGGGTAGAGTGACGGGGATTACTCACTTTGGAGCATTCGTCGAGCTTGCTGAAGGAGTTACCGGTCTTGTTCACATTTCGGAGATCGCGGACAACTATGTGAAAGACGTTAATGACCATTTAAAGCTGGATGACAAAGTATTGGTCAAAGTGATTAACGTGGACAAGGATGGCAAGATCGGACTGTCGATCAAGCAGACGGTTGACAAGCCAGTTGAGGAAAGACCAGCTCGTCCTGAACGTACAGGTGGCAGCAGCTATCAAGGACGTCCAAGTGGAGATCGTCCAGGAGGCTACCAAGGTGGTCGTCCAAGTAGCGGCGGAGAACGTAGTGGTCCTCCAAGCGGTGGTCCCGGTGGTGGTGGCGGTCGTCCAGGTGGCGGCGGTGGCTTCAATCGAGGCGGCGGCGGTGGTGGTCGCGGCGGCTTTAACAAGCAGCAAGGCGGAGCTAGACCGTTTTCGTTCGAAGATAAAGTATCTCGGTTCCTTAAAGATAGTGAAGAGCGGATTTCGTCTTTGAAAAAGAACACCGAGTCCAAACGCGGTGGCCGAGGCGGAAGAAGAGATTAATAGATGCAGTAACGAACCACATTCGCTTAGGCGAGTGTGGTTTTTTTTATCCAAACGTCAAATAGTTAAAATAACGTAAAGAACAATCGACATGGAATTACGGGTATCTCCCCCATACGCAGGTCGAAAGTTCGAGGCAATCAGACTTTTGGAAACGTTTTCGATATGGTAAAACGAGACTAGGCAAGGGCTGAGGCATGGTGACAAGGCAAACGCAGCTTGTCGGAAATTTCTTTGAATCTATCAACTCATTCTGACAAACTTTCTGCTAGATTGTCTCTATACTAGAGAAACAAATAAGGAATGAATGGATGGTGTTCGAAAACATGCAGAGAAGAAGCTTAGGCACAGTGATTGGTGGCGGTTGGTCGGGATTGTGGCAGAAAGCGAAGATAGGCGCACACAGCGCTGCCGTGGAAAATCGATTCGTACAAGCCTTTGTAGCTAAGAAGTGGTCTTTACTGCTCATCGTGATGGCTTTCTTACTCGGTCGTGCGATGATTTTGGAACAGCTATCTCCGTTTGCGCTTGCGTTCATTGCTGTCATTTATTTTACAAGGAGAGATATTTTACACTGGGTAGGTGTCGCTGCATTTGCTGGTAGCTTATTCTCGCTGAGTTCGAATACTGGTTATCTTGTTACGGAGATCATCGTGTTCTTACTCATCCAAAAAGCTTTGGAGAAATTTGAACGCTCTGATATTTCCTTAGCGCCGCTTCTTGTATTCAGCTCAACCTTGCTGGTTCAGCTCTTTGCAGAGCTTGTAGTCTCGAACTTAAGCTGGTATACGCTAATGATGGTCTCCGTTGAGGCACTGCTAAGTTTAGTGCTGACGCTAATTTTTATTCAAGCCATTCCTGTATTTACGCTTACCCGTAAGAACTACCATTTAAAACATGAGGAAATTATATGTCTGATTATCTTGTTAGCTTCTGTGATGACAGGAACGGTGAGCTGGGTTGTGGGTCCAATCACTGTAGAACATGTACTGTCCCGGTATTTAATTCTATTATTTGCGCTGGTGGGAGGAGCGCCTTTCGGAGCCTCGGTAGGTGTCATAACAGGATTAATCCTAAGTCTTGCGAATAGCAATGCAGTTTATCAAATGAGTTTACTGGCTTTCTCGGGGATGTTAGCAGGACTTCTCAAAGATGGTAATCGATTGGCTGTTGCTTTCGGAATGCTGATCGGGTCATCGATACTTGCTTTCTATATGGGATCGGGGGCTGATGTGATCAACTCCACGTGGGAGTCGCTTGCAGCTGTTGCACTCTTCCTGTTGACACCGCGGAGTCTGATTCTGACTCTTGCTAAATATGTGCCTGGTACGCAGGAAAATCTGAAATCCCAACAGGACTATGCGAAGCGGGTTCGGGATGTTACGGCAGGACGTGTTGAACAATTTTCTGAAGTGTTCCGCCAGCTTGCACGCAGTTTTAAACAGTTGACGACGGATGATGCGGTGAGCCGCAAGGAGGAGGATGTTGGCCATTTCATGAATGCGGTTGCGCAGAAGGCTTGTGATTCCTGCTGGAAAAAGAGCCAGTGCTGGGATCAAAAATTTTATCAAACCTATACGTATATGACCGATATGATGACCCAAATTGAGATGAAGGAGAGTATGACGAAGAAGAATATTCCACCAGAGTGGAGGAAGGTATGTATTCGCACGGATCAAGTTCTGGATGTGATGAAGCAGCAATATGGCTTGTACAAGAATGATTTGCATTGGAAAAAGCAGATTATGGATAGCCGGCATCTCGTGGCGGATCAGCTTTCGGGTGTATCCCAAGTAATGGAGGACTTGGCCAAGGAGATTAAACGGGAAGGACAGGAACTGTTCCTTCAAGAAGAGCAAATTCGTAATGCCCTGGAGGAGCTGGGCTTATCCATCCATACCATCGATATCATTTCCTTGGATGAAGGAAATATCGAGATTGAGATCATTCATCAATACACGAAGGGCTTCGATGAATGTCGGAAAATCATTGCGCCGCTCTTGAGCGAAATTATCGGCGAGAACGTCGCCGTCATGCGCGAGGAGATGCATGCGCGCGGCGAGGGCTACAGCACGGTCGTATTCGGCTCCGCCAAGGAATACGAGGTTGAGACCGGGGTCGCCGGCGCAGCCAAAGGGGGCGACCTCTTCTCGGGTGACAGCTTCTCCACGGTGGAGCTGGGCAATGGCAAGTATGCCGTGGCGCTTAGCGACGGCATGGGTAACGGCGAGCGCGCGCGTGCGGAGAGCCAGACAGCTCTGAGCATCCTGCAGCAGCTGCTGCAGTCAGGGATGGACGAGAAGTTGGCGATCAAGTCGCTGAACTCGGTGTTGATGCTGCGCTCCTCGGATGAGATGTACGCGACCGTAGATATGGCCTTGATCGACATGTACAGCGCAAACACAACGTTCATGAAGATAGGCTCTACCCCTAGCTTCATTAAGCGCGGAACGGAAGTGATTTCGATATCGGCTAATAATCTGCCGGTCGGCATCCTGAGTGAGATTGATGTTGATCTGGTCTCGATCCCACTCCAATCGGGTGATATCCTTGTCATGATGACAGATGGTATCTACGATGCGCCGGGACATGCGGTAAACAAAGAGATGTGGATGAAGCGGATGATTCAGGAAATTGATACGACGATGCCGCAGGATTTTGCGGACTGTTTATTAGAAAGGATTTTCCGCCACCATCATGGCGAAATTCAAGATGATATGACCGTCGTTGTGGCACGCGTTGAGAAGAGGCAGCCCGAGTGGGCCACATTCCGCTGGCCAGGAATTACGCGAATGGAGCGTCCCAAGACGGTTAGTTAATGGAGAAATAGAAGCCGTAACAGCTCATTTGCTGTTATGGCTTTTTATGTGCAGTTATTCTCATAAGAGTATAGTGGATGCTGCATTTTTTAAAACTGGAAAATTTTCACTTCGTGGTTGCACTTAGAATTCAAATCATGCTTAACTTATGAATATGTCTGTTAACTAATTATGCCAAATCTAGCGATTTCAATAAAATTCTAAGTTGTCAGGGCTGTATATGATGCCAAAGCCCCCTATTAATTATGGGCAACGATAACGAAACGGTTTCCAATAAAATCGGTCTCAGCGGCACCAACGTAACCTCTATCACGAAAGAAACGACCAAGGATATTGTGGTAGGCATTTCGGATGGATCTGGCACCGGCAGCGGAGTCCGTGGGTCTTTGACGGTTAAGAAAATTGATTCTGCAAACAACACCTTATTGCTCAGCGGCGCAATTTTTGAACTGCATCGTAAATCGGGTGTCACGAAAACGTTTATTAACAGGTTAACAACGGATGAAACAGGTACGGTTGTCTTTAATAATCTGCTTGCAGGTGATTATATAGTGAGTGAAATAACAGCTCCTCTTGGATACGTTGTAAATAAAGAGGATAATACGATTACCCTTCATCCGGGAGATGAATTTCATCTCAATGTGATCAACACCAAGAAAACTGATTCTGAAACACCGCCAGAATCGCCGCCACCGCCAACACCAAGCCCGACACCAAGTGCACCGCCAACGCCGTCTATAACACCAGCGCCAAGTGTAACGCCAACACCGCCAACGGTTCCTACTCCTTCGACGGATCCGGACATACCGATTGATACTGATAATGATGTGCCTTTGGGGGGGATTCCTCCTGTCACTAAACCGGAGACCCTCCCGAAGACAGGTGAATCTAGTCATCTGTACGTGGAAATCGCAGGTATCACCTTAATCCTACTAGGTCTTATCTTAAGAAGGAGATTCACTCGATAACTCTTCAATCTTGAGACAGTCCGCCATTACCACTGGGCAGGCTGTCTTTTAATTTCGCTTAATTAGTTCGTGATTAGACTCTCTCATAAATGGAAAAACTAGGAGTAGAACTACTAGAGAGCTAATCTTTTCTTGGGCCAGGGAGGCAAATATCATGATGAAGCAGATTCTTTTAATTACAGATGGGTGTTCAAATGTAGGGGTAAGTCCGGTAATAGCGGCAGCACAAGCGCATACCGAAGGCGTTACCGTGAATGTCATTGGTGTGATTGACCATGGGGAGCTAGGGGTGTTAGGCTCTGAGGAGATTCAAGAGATTGCTGCGGCAGGCGGTGGGATGAGCCGAATCGTGAATTCAGGCCAACTTTCCCAGACGGTTCAGATGATGACGCGCAAAACGGTAACAACAACAATTCAGCATGCAGTAGGCAAAGAGTTGCAAAGTATTCTAGGCTTTAATCAATTGGAGCAATTACCTCCAGAGAAGCGCGCTGAAGTGGTTCAAGTGATCGATACCATGAGTGAAACCACCTCACTCCGCGTAGCTCTTTTAATAGATGCGAGTGCCAGTATGAAGCCCAAGCATGCAGCGGTGCGTGAAGCGATTCATGATCTTTTGCTTAGTCTTAGAGCCCGCAGCGGCAAGAGTGAGCTGGCAGTTTTCCACTTTCCGTCAACCAAAACGAGAGATCAGGAATTAGAAATGGATCTCAGTTGGACGAATCAACTTGCAAATTTAGACAAGATGTTCTATAAAATAAACATGAAGGGTACAACTCCGACAGGTCCGGCGTTACTGCAAACTTTGCAGTTCATAACGGAGAAGCCTATCTTACCAAAGACCGAGGATGGGATGCTGAGTGACTACGTGGTATGAAGACGCCTTCCGTCCAGGGTCAGAAATCCAAGGGAAATGGAACGGCAAGATGTATGTGGTCGAACGTTTATTAGGTGCTGGTTCCAACGGAGTAGTGGCGCTCGTACGAAGAGGGACAGCTAGATTTGCGCTTAAAGCAGGTCATGAGACGGTTGATCATCAATCGGAGATTAATTCCTTGCTTGCCATCTCACTGACAGAAACTTCGTTCAAGAACTTTTTAATAGATGCCGATGATATGACGATAAATGGGAAAGAAGTCTCTTTCTATGTCATGCGCTATATTGAGGGAATGACGATTTCTAATTTTATACATAAACGTGGTCAGGATTGGATCTATGTGATTGGTTCTAACCTGCTTCGAAAGTTAACGGAGGTTCATAAGAGCGGCTATGTTTTCGGTGATCTGAAAATCGAGAATATGATCGTTTCCAATTATGGCGATGTGGATCTCATTGATTTTGGGGGTGTGACTCCTAAAGGCAGAGCGATTAAACAGTTAACCGAAGTGTATGACCGCGGCTTTTGGAATATGGGGGAGCGGGTTGCGGAAGAGAGCTATGATCTATTTTCATTTGCCATTTTACTATTAAAATCGCTCGATCAACGCAAACGCTTCACTGGTTTATCCAAAATGCTGCCTCAAAACCGAGATTTAGATCAACTAACGGCCATTATGCGCGAAAATTCAGTTGCCGCCCATATCGCGCCATTTCTTAACAAAGCTTTAAATAATGAGTTTGATTCTTCGCAAGAAGCCTATCAGTACTGGAGAACTTTGGTTTCAGGTAAGAAGATTACGCAGACAACACTTCAAATGCCATGGCTGAAAATATGCTTCGCCGCTTCTATTTTTATTTTTGGGGCAACGCTCTATATGTACTGGTAGCATGACGGAAAGTGCAGGAATAGAAAGGAATACCCGATGGAAATCGATCTTGTTGCCAAGGTGGAACAGCGAATTATTGAAGAAAAACTCGTCGATCCAGGAGATGTAGTTGTCGTTGCGGTTTCAGGAGGACCTGATTCCGTGGGGCTGCTTCATGTCCTGTTTGCCCTTGCTGAGCGTTACGGCTGGCAACTCGTTGTTGCGCATGTGAATCATCAATTCCGCGGCGCGGAATCGGATGCGGAAGCCTCTTTCGTAGGGAAGCTTGCAGATGACCTAGGACTTCCATGTGAAATCGGCGTCATTGATGTGCCCGCCTATATAGAGGAAACGTCACTCAATGGACAAGCCGCGGCCCGTGAGAAGCGCTACGAATTTCTACATCAGATCGCAGCGAAATACAGCGCTAAGCGTATTGCCTTCGCTCATCATGCGGATGATCAAGCCGAAACCGTCATGATGCGGATTCTGAGAGGGACAGGCCCTTCGGGTCTGGTTGGCATGCCGGAACGCAGGCGCGAAAAAAAAGTGGAACTGATTCGTCCGTTTTTACGTATATACAAAACAGATATTGTGAATTATTGCGCTCAGCATGAAATGACGTATTGTAAGGACAGCAGCAATGAGCTGCGGAAGTATTTTCGAAATCAGATTAGGCTTGATGTAATGCCGATGCTGAAGCAGTATAATGAACAACTTCCAGAGTCACTGAATCGATTGACGGATTTGATGCGAGCTGAGGATGATTATTTGGCCAAAGAAGCCGAGCAGGTTTTTCACCGAATAACTACTTTCCAGCAAGCCTGCTGCCGTATAGAAAGACGTGATTTCACTGAGCTGCACGTTGCTTTACAAAGGCGTTTGATTAAATTAATATTAAACTGTCTTTGTTTGGAAAGAGATCGGTTGGATTTTACGCGAATTGAAAGTATACGTGAGTTGATTTTACAGGATAAGGTTTCTAATCAAGTCCTTCAGGTGGATGAACAGGTTTATATTGTGAGAGAATATGAATCTATTCAATTTCAGACCTTCGCTCCTTCTCCGAAGCCTTATGCTTATGAGGTTGGATTAGATACAAGCGAGCTGAGCCTGCCGGAAGTTGAAGCCAAACTGATTTGCTCATGGGTGCCGGCTAGTTCGAAGGAGACAACTGCTTATATCTCATATGCAACGGACGTGTTTTTGGATCTAGATCAACTTAACTTGCCGCTAGTTGTAAGGAGTCGCAGGTCAGGAGATCGGTTTGAGCCCCATGGTTTAAACGGATCCAAAAAAGTAAAGGATATGTTCATTGATGCCAAAATGCCGCTAAGCCGGCGTGATGTCATTCCACTGCTGGTCGATGCTTCCGGGCAAATTCTTTGGATTGCTGGCTTTCGTAGGTCCAAGCACGCTCTGGTTGGACCAGATACAGTACGTGTACTTCATATGAAGCTAGTGCTGAAGTAATATGCGTAAATTTCGTTCTTCTAGAATGTAAATTTATAAGGATTCATAATATAAAACTAGGGGGTTCATCCTTGTACAGCGACATTCAAGAAGTTCTTTACAGTGAAGAACAAATTCAAGGCAAGATTAAAGAATTAGGGGAGAAACTTTCCATCGATTACGAAGGTAAGAACCCATTGGTTATCTGTGTGCTTAAGGGAGCTTTCATTTTCATGGCTGATCTTGTGAAGCAAATCAGAGTACCATTGGAACTCGATTTCATGGCTGTATCCAGCTATGGTCAATCCACGAAATCTTCTGGTGTTGTCAAGATTATTAAAGATCTTGATGTTCCCGTAGAAGGACGTCATATTCTTATCGTGGAGGACATTATCGATAGCGGTTTAACGCTGAGTTATCTGATAGATGTGCTAGAGCGACGCAATGCTAAGACGATTTCGGTCGTTGCGCTGTTTAATAAACCGGCACGCAGAACTGTGGATCTCGAACCTGAATATGCAGGTTATGTGCTTCCAGATGAGTTCGTAGTCGGGTATGGTCTGGATTATGCAGAGAAATATCGCAACCTTCCATTTATCGGCATATTGAAACCAGAGATCTACAGTAGCTAATGTCATTTCCCGCAGACTCGTCAACGCTGTTATGTTGTAGTGCTTTACCGGGATGTGGTAAAATAATAAACGTGTGCCGTTTGAGAGGAGGCTCGGGATGAATCGAATTATCCGGAATACCGGCTTTTATTTACTTATATTTTTGGTTACTGTAGGTATCGTCCATTTCATTAGTACCCAAAACGAGCAAAAGGAGTTAATTACTTACGATAAATTCCGCCAAGCGGTGGTTAACAAAAATGTGGAATCCGTGACATTAAAGTTTGATGGATACACATATTTGATTAAAGGTAAGTACATTAACCCACCAAGTGGTGCTGATAAGAAGAGCTTCGAAACCCATGCTCCGTTCGAGCCTATGGTCGTCCAGCTGATTGAAGCGAATGGCGTTCCATCAGAAACGTACGAGACTATGGAACGGGATAGCGTTTGGATTAGTTTCCTAACTTCCATCATCCCATTCGTCATTATCTTCATCTTGTTTTTCTTCCTGTTAAATCAGGCTCAAGGTGGCGGCGGCAAAGTGATGAACTTCGGCAAAAGCCGTGCCCGCTTATATAATGAGGAGAAAAAACGCGTCACGTTTGAAGACGTGGCAGGAGCAGACGAAGAGAAGCAAGAATTGATCGAGGTTGTCGAATTCCTCAAAGATCCACGGAAATTCGCAGCTGTCGGTGCTAGAATTCCTAAAGGGGTTCTGCTCAATGGTCCTCCGGGAACCGGTAAAACCCTTCTTGCACGAGCTGTCGCTGGTGAAGCAGGCGTACCATTCTTCAGTATTTCAGGTTCTGACTTCGTTGAGATGTTCGTCGGTGTCGGTGCTTCCCGTGTTCGTGACTTGTTCGAGAACGCGAAGAAGAACTCACCTTGTATCATTTTTATCGATGAGATCGATGCTGTAGGTCGTCAACGTGGCGCTGGTTTAGGCGGCGGACATGACGAGCGAGAACAAACACTCAATCAATTGCTAGTAGAAATGGACGGATTTGGCGCGAACGAAGGTATCATTATCGTTGCAGCGACTAACCGCCCTGATATCCTTGACCCAGCCTTACTGCGTCCAGGTCGTTTCGACCGTCAAATCACGGTAGATCGTCCGGACATCAAAGGCCGCGAAGCTGTACTGAAAGTACATGCTCGCAACAAACCACTTGCCAAAGACGTGAAGCTGGACGCGCTATCTCGCTACACAACTGGATTCACAGGTGCAGATCTAGAGAATCTTTTGAACGAATCAGCTTTGATTGCTGCTCGTCGTAACCGTAAAGACATTTCGATGGCTGAGATTGAGGAAGCTTTTGACCGTATTATTGTTGGTACGCAGAAGAAAAGCCGGATTATCAGTGAGACTGAGAAGCGCATTGTTGCTTATCATGAAGCCGGACACGCGATCATTGGTTATTATGCAGAGAATGCCGATATGGTGCACAAAGTTACGATCGTTCCGCGCGGACGCGCTGGCGGTTATGTCATGATGCTGCCCAAAGAAGGCGAAGATCGCATGATGCAGACGAAGAACGAATTGCTGGATAAAGTAACAGGACTCCTGGGCGGCCGTGTTTCCGAAGAACTATTTATCGGAGAAATTGGCACTGGGGCTTATAGTGACTTCCAGAAAGCAACCGGTATTGTCCGTCGCATGATTATGGAATATGGAATGAGCGATAAGCTAGGACCAATGCAGTTCGGCAGTTCGCAAGGTCAAGTGTTCTTAGGCCGCGATATCGGACATGAGCAAAACTACAGTGATGCGATTGCTTATGAGATTGATCAAGAGATGCAAAGCTTTATTCGCACTTGTTATGATCGTGCTCGTGCGATGCTTACGGAGCATGCGGATCAGATTCATCTCGTAGCCAAAACGCTGCTTGAGAAAGAAACACTCGATAAAGACGAAATCATCGAGCTTCTTGAGAAAGGCAAATTGAATGCAAGCGCGGATGACGAAGAGGTCAAAGTGAACATTCAAGGGCAAAGCCAATCTAGCGAAAGCAACAAATTGGAGTTAAACAAAGATAAAGATTCTAATTCGGATCATTCCGAAGAGTAACAAGCAATAGCAACTCGTAAATCCGGTGTACACGTCAGGTGTACCCGGATTTTCTGGTTTTTTCGGCATATTTGCGCATTGACAGGGGATGTGAGAATGTGTAAATTAGTTGTAAATCTCTAATTTTATTACGATTAGAACATACTACTGTTAATCCTATTTTTAGATAGACAAGAAGTACATTATGCGTCCCAGACAGGGGAGGAAGCACCATGGAAGCTCTAGCATTAGAACGCAAAGCCGAGCAGAACCGTGAACTCAAAGAACGGTTGCTGCAGCTAAAGAAAGAACGGAATGCTATTATTCTTGCTCATTATTATCAACGTGACGAAGTTCAAGAGGTTGCCGATTTCCGGGGAGATTCCTTTCTGCTCGCGCAGAAGGCAGCGCAAACCGATGCTGATGTGATTGTATTCTGTGGCGTTCATTTCATGGGGGAAAGTGCTAAGATTCTTGCTCCTAACAAAACAGTCATTATTCCTGACGAACGTGCAGGCTGCCCGATGGCGGATATGGTGAATGTAGAAGGTCTACGTGCTCTGAAACGCCAGCATCCTAATGCCAAAGTTGTTGCTTACATTAATACATCTGCTGATGTGAAATCAGAAACTGATATTTGCTGTACTTCGGCAAATGCCATCAACGTCATCAATTCCGTCGATTCAGATGAGATCATCTGGGTACCGGATAAAAATTTGGGTGACTATGTATCAAAATTCACAAGCAAAAAAGTGATTATCTGGGAAGGCTATTGCAATACGCATGATATGCTGACCGTTAAAGATGTGGAAGAAATGAGAGCCCAGTACCCGAATGCTCAGTTCGTTGTTCATCCGGAATGTCGTCCAGAAGTTGTTAAACTGGGAGATTTCGTCGGAAGTACGACAGCGATTATCAAATATTGCAAAGAGTCCGATTGCAAAGAGTTTATCGTTGGAACGGAAGATGGAACTGGATACCAGCTTCGTCTGGACAGTCCAGATAAACAGTTCCATTTTGCAACCAAATACTTGGTATGTCCGAATATGAAAGTAAACAATTTGAAGAAAATTGTGAAGTGTCTTGAAACGATGCAGCCAGAGATTTATGTGCCAGAAGATGTAGCCGATAAAGCAAGATTGTCCTTAGAGCGCATGTTACAAGTAAAGTAGCATGCGCTACTCTCTTGTTTAATAGGTAGGGTACCCTCGCAAAGCATTCCTATAGTCGATTTATTCATTGGATAGGTTTGCTTTGCGAGCTATTAATGGTGAAGAACAGGTGAAGCGGCATGATTCCTAGATACCTTGTAGATGTAGATTTAGATTCCATTCCTCATGTACATACAGATGTTATTGTGATTGGCGCGGGCATTGCAGGTTTATTTACTGCTCTTCGCGCTAGTGAAAATAAGAAAGTGCTGATGATTACGAAGAAATCGCTCCTCGACAGTAACACACGCTATGCGCAAGGCGGAATTGCTGCTGTTATATCGGACGAGGATTCACCGGAATATCATATGCAGGATACCCTGATAGCAGGTGCAGGTCTATGTTCGCCAGAGGCCGTTGACGTTCTGGTTCATGAAGGCCCCAACGGCGTTCAGGATCTCATTCGGATGGGTACCCAGTTCGACCTTGAGAACGGGGAGTTTGCTTTGACCAAAGAGGGAGCGCATAGCCAGCGTCGCATCTTGCATGCGCATGGCGATGCCACAGGCGCTGAAATTGTACGAGCTCTTTCGGAACGCACGAAGCAAGATCCGAACATTGAGATCTGGGACGATCATTTCGTGATCGACCTGATCACGCAGGATGGCGAGTGCTATGGCGCACTCGTACAGAAGCCTAGCGGCCAGCGGGTATTCGTCCGCGGTAATGCCACGATCCTTTGCTCCGGTGGTGCGGGACAGCTGTTCCGCTACACCACAAACCCTGACATCGCTACAGGCGATGGAATAGCTATTGCTCATCGCGCTGGTGCGCAAATACAAGACGTGGAATTTATTCAATTCCACCCTACGGCGCTGTGCTACCCAGGTGCTCCGCGCTTCCTGATCTCGGAAGCTGTGCGCGGCGAGGGTGCATATCTGCGTAATATCAAAGGGGAGCGCTTTATGGAGCGTTACCATCCCCAACTAGAACTTGCACCAAGGGATGTCGTAGCCCGTGCCATTGTCGACGAGATGGAGAATTGTAAATCGACTTTCGTCTATATCGACATTACGCACGAATCCGAAGAATTAATTAAACATCGATTCCCAACGATATATGAATATTGTCTCAAGTACGGTCTAGATATGAGCACCGACTGGATTCCGGTTGCACCTGCGGCTCATTACATGATGGGCGGCGTAAAGACAGATCTACACGGAGAAACGATCGTCCGCCGTCTTTTCGCTTGTGGGGAGGTGTCTTCTACAGGTGTACATGGCGCTAACCGATTAGCCAGTAATTCCTTATCTGAAGCTATTGTTTTCGGTAGAAGAATCATCGAACGGATACAGAAACTCGCTCCTTTGGAAGGTAACATTCAAATACGCGCTGAATCCAAAGCGCCAAGAACGGAAATCCCGAATCAAGCCGTTGTCGAGAAAAAGCTTAAGCTGCAAAAGGTTTTGCTTCGTTACGCGGGACTGAAACGTTCAGCCAAAGGCTTGCAAAAAGGGTATGACGAATTGGCAAGACAACTCTCCATCTTCGGTTCTTTAATGACGAAACGTGAAGATTATGAGTTTGCTAATTTACTCAATTGTGCACTTCTTACGACAACAGCGGCTCTAGCGCGGGAAGAAAGTCGTGGCGGTCATTACCGGGAAGATTTCCCCGAACGGGATGATCAAGTATGGAAGAAGCATATTGTTTTTAAGCGCGGGGAAGATAGCATTGAGGAGTGGATTTAACATGCTCGATTTAAATATGGAACTCATTCGTAAACATATTCGGCTTTGGCTGGAAGAGGATATTGGAACCGGCGATGTCACTACTCTGACAACGATCCCTTTGGAACATGCGTCCAAAGGGATTATCCACGTCAAAGAAGACGGAATTGTCTGTGGACTCCGAATCGCCCAAGAAGTTTTTGCTGTGGTTGATGATTCTCTTCGTTTTGAAACAAAAGTAGTTGAAGGATCGTCTGTTTATAAAGGGACCATACTAGCTGAAGTGGAAGGCAATACGCGTAGTATTCTGCTAGGTGAACGATTAAGCCTTAATTTGATGCAGCGATTATCAGGAATTGCAACCAAGACTCGTGAGTTTGTCGATGCTTTAGAAGGCGTGCCGACTAGACTTGTTGATACACGGAAGACGACTCCGGGACACAGACTGCTTGAGAAGTATGCTGTACGAGTGGGTGGTGGTCATAATCACCGATTCGGACTCTACGATGCTGTGATGATTAAAGATAATCATATTAAAGGTTCAGGCGGCATCACACAAGCTGTGCAAGCGGCTCGACAGCAGATCCCCCACACGATGAAGATCGAGGTGGAGGTCGAGAATTTTGAGCAATTGCACGAAGCATTAGCGGTTGGTGCGGATATCATCATGCTCGATAATATGATTCCTGAGAAGATGAAAGAAGCAGTTTCCATAATTAAAAGTAAAGCGCCGCATATTGTAGTAGAGGGCTCAGGTTCTGTGACACCTCAGACCATTAAAGCGATGGCAGAAACGGGCGTCGATGTGATCTCCGTTGGGCGCTTGACGTATTCAGTTGCAGCTCTTGACATCTCCTTAGATCTGAATGAGCGGAAGGAGACGGCACTATGATTCTCGTTATCGATGTTGGGAATACGAACATTGTGCTCGGCCTCTATCAAGAGCGAACGCTCCTTCATCACTGGCGGGTAAGTACGAACCGTTCAGCGACAGTCGATGAGTACGGGATGCAGCTGCATAGCCTTTTTCAACACTCGGGCATCTCATTCGCGCAGGTGGAAGGTGTCATTGTCTCTTCCGTTGTTCCTCCGCTTATGAATGTAATGGAAAACCTTTGCTTACACTATTTGAAAAGGACGCCATTCATAGTTGGTCCTGGTATTAAGACAGGACTGAACGTGCGTGTAGACAATCCCAAAGAGGTCGGCGCTGATCGCATAGTAAATGCTGTCGCGGCTCTTGAGCTGTACGGGGCACCTTGTATTATTGTTGATTTCGGGACGGCCACCACATACGACTACATCGATCCTTCCCAACAGCTTGTTGGCTGCGCGATTGCACCGGGAATCGGGATCTCAACGGAAGCCTTATATCAAAAGGCGGCGAAGCTGCCGCGCATCGAGCTGGTAAAGCCGAAGAGTGTCGTCGGTCGTAATACCGTAGCGGCTATGCAAGCAGGGATTATTTTCGGCTATGTAGGCCAAGTTGATGGGATTGTCGAGCGTGTCATTCAAGAATTTAATGTCAATCCAACAGTTATTGCTACGGGTGGTCTTGCGGAGCTGATTTCCAGTGAATCTCGTACTATTCAGATCGTCAATCCACTGTTGACCCTGCAAGGTCTACAAATGATTTATGAGAAAAATGCATAAGCTGTTTAAGGAAAGGATTTAATATGGGCGATTATTTGATTCGAGGAACGGCGCTGGGTGGAAAAGTTCGCGCTTTTGCCGTTGAAACGACTGTCCTCACAGAAGAACTTAGCCGAAGACACCAAACAACACCAACAGCCACGGCCGCATTAGGAAGAACGGCAGCTGCGGGACTTCTCATTGCAGCTATGCTCAAGGGTGAAGAACATCTCATTGTTCAAGTAAAAGGCGATGGACCTATCGGTCAAATTGTGGTTGATGCCAATGCGAAGGGTGAGGTACGCGGTTATGTTGATAATCCGTTAGTCGATCCTCCACTTAAAGAGAATGGGAAGCTAGATGTTGCTGCTGCGGTGGGAACTGATGGATTTTTGTACATAACGAAAGATTTAGGTATGAAAGAGCCTTATAAAGGCAGCGTTCCGATCATTTCAGGAGAATTGGCTGAAGATTTCACTTATTATTTTGCCAAGTCTGAACAAACGCCTTCAGCTGTTGCGCTAGGGGTATTGGTCAATACGGATCACTCCATTCTTGCCTCAGGCGGATTCGTTATTCAACTGCTCCCAGGATTAACAAATGACGAAATTGGGGACATTGAAGAGATGCTCTCTCGCATTCCATCTTTCACAAGTATGCTCGGTGGGGGTTTGAATCTAGAAGAAATCCTTCAAACCGTACTACCATCTTTCCAGAAGCTTGTTCAGATGGATGTTATGTTCCGCTGTAAATGTAGTCGTGAAAGAGTTGAAACAACACTTATTTCCTTAGGGAAGACAGAGCTGCAAGAAATTCTTGAAGATGAAGGGTTTGCTGAAGTCGTTTGTCATTTCTGCAATGAAGCTTATCGCTTTAACGAAGATGATTTGAAGCAGATGATTGAACTATAGAGCAAGCAGCATTATAGATGTAAAGAGGGAGTCAGGATGCAGAACGTGAAGCGATTGTGGGGAGTCATTATCGTGATGGCTGTAGGTAATCTCGTGCTCGCATCCTTGCTGGTCACCCATACCATAAACCAATCAGAACCAAGTCAACCACCAAAACCTGAGAAGCAGGGTGAGCAGAAGAATGATCGGGTAGTCGCCAAAGTTGGAGATCGTGGAATGACCATTCTGGAGCTTCAAACAGCTCTTGAACGTCATTATGGGGCAGAACTGCTGGGTCAAATGTTGGATCGTGAAGTGATACGTCTGGAAGGAAACGAGACAGGGACTTCGATTGGAAGCGCGGAGATTAACCGTGAGTTGAAACGGATGCAGCAAGGTTATGAGAGTGAACAACAATTTTATGCATCCATGCAAAATCAGTTAGGTTTGTCAGAGCAAGAAATCAAGGAAGATGTAACCAATAAATTGTTACTCGAGAAGCTCGCAACCAAACATATTCAGATAACGGATGCTCAGGTAGAAGACTATATGAAGACGCATGCCGATGAGTTCAAGCAAGATACCGAATATAATATTCTTCAGATTATCGTGTCAACCAAGGATCAAGCGAATAAAGTCATTGCGGAGCTGGCAAAAGGAGAGAGTTTTGCGACCCTTGCCAGAGATCGTTCCCTAGATGATGCAACCAATAACACCGGCGGTGATTTGGGTTGGATTGAAGGAGACGATCCCTTTGTTGCTGCTCCCGTTCTTGAAACGGCGAAACTACTGAAGGTTGGAGAAGTGAGTAAGCCTGTCCCTCTGCCACAAGGATTCGCGATTGTGAAGCTGAAAAATCGGCGAGAGAAAGTAAATCCAGATCTTGCTTTCGTTCGAGAAAATGTGCGGAGAGAGCTAGCGCTTCGGGAAGCACCGCCTCTCAAGGATTATGTGCAGCAGCTTCGAGGAAAATGGAAGGTTAACATCCTTGACCCTCAATTGCGTTGACATTCTGTGAAAATATGGTTGACAACCAGTAAGTGCATTGATAAGATTAATGTATTAATACCGACTAATTAACTCGGAAATCATCGATTATTTAACCTGGAGGGGAATTAGCATGGCAAGATTAGTGCAAAGCATTACGGATTTGATTGGCGATACACCGCTTGTTCGTTTAAACCGCGTTGTTCCAGAAGGAAGCGCAGAGATTTATGTGAAACTCGAGTACCAAAATCCAGGTGCCAGCGTAAAGGACCGTATTGCCATCTCCATGATCGAAGTAGCTGAGCAAGAAGGTATATTGAAGCCGGGCGATACGATTGTTGAGCCAACTAGCGGTAACACAGGAATCGGAATAGCTTTAGTCGCAGCTGCTAAAGGATACAAGGCGATTCTGGTTATGCCAGAAACGATGTCTTTGGAAAGACGTAATCTGCTTCGCGCTTACGGGGCTCAGCTGGTTCTGACGCCAGGAGCAGAAGGAATGAAGGGCGCGATCAAACGTGCTGAGGAGCTTCAAGCAGAGAATCCTTCCTACTTCATCCCACAACAATTCAAGAACCTAGCAAACGTGAAAGTTCACCGTGAAACAACAGGTCCAGAAATCGTTGAAGCGATTAATGCACACGATGGCAAATTGGACGCTTTCATTGCGGGTATCGGTACGGGCGGAACCATTACAGGCGCAGGTGGCGTACTGAAAGAAAACTTCCCGAACATCAAGATCTATGCCATTGAACCTGCTGCATCCCCGGTACTTTCCGGCGGCAAGCCAGGTCCTCATAAAATTCAAGGTATCGGCGCAGGCTTTGTTCCAGACATTCTGAACACAAGCATCTACGACGAAATTATTGCCGTAGAGAACGAAGATGCGTTCGAAACTTCACGTCGTGTTGCCAAAGAGGAAGGTATCCTTGGTGGTATCTCCTCCGGTGCAGCGATTTTTGCGGCGCTTAAAGTTGCTAAAGAACTTGGTGCAGGCAAACGTGTAATTGCTGTGATTCCAAGTAACGGTGAGCGTTACCTTTCTACGCCACTTTATCAATTCGAAGAGCAATAAGATTACTTGCTACGAACGAGCTTCCAGCTACTGCTGCTGGGGGCTTTTTTTCTGTGTAAGGTTGGAGTATACTAATGGACAACTAATCATCGGATGTCACAGGAAGGAGGGCAAGTATTGATCCTAACAACAGTAGAGCAGTGGCGTAATTGGTCCTCCACGTACACGATGCTGCCTTATGTCATTAAACTGGGACTTGCCGACGACCGGATCGCTTCTTGGCAAGAAGCATGGAAAGTGGCCGCGCCTGATTCCTTTGTCCTAGAAAGCGGCAAAGGGGGGCGTTACACGTTCTTCGGTTTACAGCCATTTTCTACGGTTCATGGAACTGGTTTGGATGCGGAAATGACCATGGCCAACCCAGTTGAAAAGGGGAAGCCTCAAGTTTCACGCTTGCATGGAAATCCGCTAGACATTGTGAAGCAATGGATGTCCGCTTATCACAGCCCCAAAGTCGAAGGAGCCCCTAAGTTTCTTGGCGGCTGTGTAGGTTATTGGAGCTATGACGTGATCCGCACCATTGAGAAACTCCAGGAGCAAGCGGCAAATGACTTGCCGATTCCGGATTATAGCTTCGCTATGTATGATCAAGTTTGGACCTTGGATCATATCGATAAGAGCCTGTACATTGCGGTGCATATGCCGCTTGAGAAGAGCCGAGCAGCCGATGACACTTATCTCCGGCAGCTTTACGCACAGGCGCACGCTGAGGCTGAAGCGATGCTCGCACGCTGGCATGCGATCCGCTCCAGCAGCTGGTCAGGCTCGCACCTGAGTGGTGCGGAACAACCAGCGATAGCGCGTGAGCAGCTGCACATCGACGTCGAGAGCATCGCAGGCATCCAGCCTGCCTTCGGCAAAGCCGATTTCATCGCGGCGGTGCAGCGCATCCAAGCCTACATCTCCCAAGGTGACGTGTTCCAAGTCAACTTGTCCGTTAGACAGAGCCGGCAGCTTCGCACGACGCCGGAGGAGATCTACGAGGCGCTGCGCATCGTCAATCCCTCGCCTTACATGGGCTTGCTGCGCTTCGCAGGCTTCGCCCTCGTCTCCGGCTCGCCAGAGCTGCTCGTGCAGCTCGAGGACGGCGTCCTGCGGACGCGTCCTATCGCTGGCACGCGCCCGCGCGGCAAGGACGAGCAGGATGATCTGCGCCTAGCCGGCGAGCTCATCGACAATGACAAAGAGCGCGCCGAGCACGTCATGCTGGTCGATCTCGAGCGCAACGATCTCGGCCGCATCTCGAAGTACGGCTCCGTCCATGTGAAAGACTTCATGGTCATCGAATACTACTCCCATGTGATGCATATCGTCTCGGAAGTCGTCGGCGAGCTCGCAGAGGGGAAGGACGCCTATGATGTCATTGCGGCGACCTTCCCAGGAGGCACGATTACAGGTGCTCCAAAGATTCGCACCATGGAAATTATTGAAGAATTAGAGCCAGTTCGCCGTGGACCTTATACAGGATCCATGGGGTGGATTGACTATAATGGAAATATGGAATTTAATATAATTATACGGACGCTGGTAGCTGTTCAAGGGATGGGCCACATTCAAGCAGGGGCAGGCATCGTTATTGATTCCATACCTGAACGTGAGTACATTGAATCCTTGAATAAAGCCAAAGCAATGTGGAAAGCGATAGAATATAGCGAGCGGAGCATGAGCCGAGCTTAAGCCCTAGCAGGGCTGACGAAAGGGGAGCTTAGAATGATTTTAGTGATTGATAATTATGATTCGTTTACGTACAACCTCGTCCAATATTTGGGGGAGATCGGTGAAGAAGTCGTCGTTCGTCGTAATGACGAAATTGATTTAGCTGGCGTTGAGGCTTTGGCGCCCGATCATATTCTAATATCTCCGGGTCCTTGCACGCCGAATGAAGCCGGAATTAGCTTATCACTTATCGACCATTTCAAGGGCAAAATTCCCATCTTCGGCGTCTGTCTAGGCCATCAATCGATTGGTCAAGCTTTTGGCGGCGACGTCATTCGCGCAGAGCGATTAATGCATGGTAAAACTTCGGAGATTTTCCATGATGGTAAAACCTTGTTCGAGGGGCTTCCATCCCCTTTTATAGCGACTCGGTATCATTCCTTAATTGTCAAAACCGAGACGCTGCCTGATTGCTTGGAAGTTAGTGCGCGTACAGCTGAGGGTGAAATTATGGCATTACGCCATAAGGAATATCCGATTGAAGGCGTGCAGTTCCACCCAGAATCGATCATTACTCAGCACGGTCATCAGATCCTGCGGAATTTTCTTCGCCGCACGGCCAAAGCGGGAGTTTAATTTATGATTATTAGTGTCAATGGGATTCTAACAAATGATAAGGAAGCTGTGGTCTCGGTTTACGATCACGGCTTTCTTTACGGCCTCGGCCTTTTTGAGACATTTCGCACCTATAAGAAAGAACCGTTCCTGCTGCCCGAGCATCTTCGGCGTCTAACAGAGGGCTGCCGTGAGCTTGGGATTGGCTATGAGCCGAATCTTGCACACATTCAGCGTCTGATTGATGAGCTGCTTAAAGCCAATAACCTAGAGGATGCGTATATCCGCTACTCCGTTTCGGCCGGAGTTGATATCCTTGGGCTGCCATCAGGCGTCTATCAAAACCCAACAGAGATCATTTACATCAAGCCGCTTCCGCCAAGGGACGAGCAGATCTATACACAGGGCAAAGCGCTGCAGCTGCTGAAGCTGCCTCGTAATACGCCGGAAGGACTATACCGCTTTAAGTCCTTTCACTATATGAATAATATCCTTGCTAAAAGAGAGCTGCAGCAGTATGACTGGGCAGCTGGCGCAGAAGGCCTAATGCTGACCGAAGAAGGTTACGTGGCTGAGGGCATTGTGAGCAACATCTTTTTCATAAAGGATAGAGCCTGCTATACGCCATCGCTGGATACAGGCATCTTACCTGGCATCACAAGAGCCTATGTGTTACAGCTGGCACAGCAGCAGCAGATTCCAACACAGGGCGGCCTATACAGATGGGAAGATCTTCTGGAAGCCGATGAGGTGTTTATCGTTAATTCCATACAAGAGATCGTACCCATTACGACACTGTTCACACCCAGTGGACAAATTCACTCTGTTGGAAAAGGCATCGTAGGTCCGATAACCCGCCAACTTAGCGAGCTTTATAACTAACATCTAATAACAACAGGAAGTGAACGGTAATGAAAGTGTTATCCTGTAGAGGACATGAGCTGCCCATTGGTGATCGAACGATCATTATGGGCATATTAAACGTAACCCCGGACTCCTTCTCGGACGGTGGGAATTACGTAAGGGTAGAGGATGCGGTGCGCAGAGCTCGCCAAATGGTAGCCGAAGGCGCTGACATCATTGATATCGGGGGAGAATCGACCCGACCGGGTTTTGCCAAGGTCACACAAGAAGAAGAACTGCAGCGGGTTATTCCGGTCATTGAGGCAATAAGTAAGGAAGTAAACATTCCTATTTCTATAGATACTTACAAAGCGGAGGTCGCGAAGCAAGCATTAGAAGCGGGAGCGCATATCATCAACGATGTTTGGGGAGGCCAAGCCGACGCTCGAATGGCAGAAGTTGCGGCCAGCTACGATTGTCCGTTTATCATCACGCATAATCGTGTGAACCCGACTTATTCTGATTTTCTCCGTGACGTTACTACCGATTTACAACTCTATGCGAATCAAGCCAGAGAAATTGGCGTTCGGGAAGAACGTATTATTTTAGATCCGGGCATCGGATTCGCCAAAACCTACGAGCAGAATTTGTTCCTCATGAATCATCTGCGTACGATCGTCGATCTCGGATATCCGGTCCTTTTAGGCACATCCCGCAAAAGCGTCATTGGCCTAACGCTTAATCTGCCTCCTGAAGAACGTCTGGAAGGAACAGCATCGACCGTGGTGCTTGGAATTGCCCAAGGCTGTGGGATGATCAGAGTACACGATATTCAAGCGATGAAACGTTTAGTGGTTATGACAGATGCCATCATTCGTTCGCAGTTAACCTAAACTTGGAGGCTCTTACATTGGACAAAATAACACTCTCCCGCATGCAGTTCTTTGGTAATCATGGTGTTTTTCCGGAAGAGAATAAGCTCGGTCAACGCTTTTATGTAGATGTAGAGCTTATGCTTCCGCTGGACAAACCCGGCAAGTCGGATCATCTGGATGATACGGTTAATTACGGGGAAGTATTTTTCAAAGTCAAAGAGGTTGTGGAAGGTCGAACTTATAAATTAATTGAAGCTTTAGCAGAAAATATTGCATCCGAGCTGCTGCATACTTATACTAGTATCAATGAAGTGACGGTTCGCGTCATTAAGCCGCATCCGCCCTTTGCCGTATTTTTTGACGGGGTAACTGTAGAGATTAACCGAAAGCGGGCAAATGAATGACAGCCGAAGAACGAGAACAAGGCACGATAGCTTATGTCGCATTGGGATCCAATATAGATGATCGTGAACACTATCTGCAGGATGCGATTACAGCGCTGAATCAGGAATCGGGCATAACGGTGACTGGATTGTCCAGCATCTACGAAACCGAACCGGTTGGCTATGTAGATCAATCTGCTTTTCTTAATATGGTTATTCAAATCATCACCGTTTTACCTGCAGAAGAGTTGTTGTTCACTATGCTTGCCATCGAGAAAAGACTGGGTCGAACGCGTGATCTTCGCTGGGGCCCGAGAACGATCGATTTGGATTTACTCCTTTACGGCGACCATCAGCTTACAACCCCCGACTTGATCATTCCGCATCCGCGGATGCATGAGCGGGCTTTTGTATTAGTTCCTCTCACTGAGGTTCTCTACAAGCGACAAGATGCTGCATTTGAATTCATCTCCGCGCATTTGGAGAAACTGGAAGGAAAGGAAGGCGTCATCCTATGGAAAAAAGCTCAGTAGCTCAGCGTATACGCGCTTTTCGTAAGTTAAAAGGGTACACTCAGAACGAATTAGCTGATTTACTCGGTGTGTCGATTGCCATCTTAGGTGCTATTGAAAGAGGTACACGTAAACCGGATACCAAAATAATAAATAAAATCTCGCAAGTCCTGAATATTGAACCGGATGAGTTAGTCGCGGCGGTTGCGAGATGAGAGGAGTGGAATCTTCGGTGCTGAAAATAGGAAATGTCGAAGCTCCCAATAAAGTCGTGCTTGCCCCAATGGCGGGTGTTTGTAACCCTGCGTTCCGACTCATAGCCAAAGAATTTGGTACGGGTTTAGTTTGTGCAGAAATGGTTAGTGATAAAGCCATTGTTCACGGGAATTCCCGTTCGATGGAAATGCTTTATGTTGATGATCGAGAAAAACCGCTAAGTCTGCAAATCTTTGGAGGCGATACCGAGACGCTTGTGCAAGCGGCTAGAATCGTTGACCAACAGACGAATGCAGACATTATTGATATAAATATGGGTTGTCCAGTACCGAAAATCACAAAGTGTGACGCTGGTGCAAGATGGTTGCTCCAACCTGAGAAAATTGAAGAAATGATCGCAACCGTTGTTGCGGCAGTAAGCAAACCAGTAACTGTGAAGATGCGTATCGGTTGGGATTCCGAGCACATTTATGCGATAGAAAATGCTAAAGCTGTCGAAAGAGGCGGTGGAAGCGCAGTAAGCGTCCACGGCCGTACGCGTGAGCAGCTGTATACAGGTAAAGCGGATTGGGACATCATTCGTGATGTTAAGCAAGCTCTCTCGATTCCCGTTATCGGGAACGGTGATGTTGTGACACCTGAGGATGCAAAACGCATGTTAGACCATACGGGTGTAGATGGCGTGATGATTGGACGCGGCGCGTTAGGCAACCCTTGGATGCTTTACCGTACCGTACAATACCTTGCTAATGGTGAATTACCGCCTGAGCCGACACCGGAAGAGAAGATCCGCATCGCGATATTACACATGGACCGTCTTGTTGCTCTTAAGGGTGAGCATGTTGCCGTGAAAGAGATGCGCAAACATATGGCGTGGTACCTCAAGGGTATGACTGGGGCAGCTCGTGTGAAGGATGCGCTTATGGAGATGTTGAAGCGTGATGAAATGGTGCGAGCTTTGAATGATTATGTCGAGCATCTCTATGCGCATTCCTCATCACCTACGAATGAAGAATCAGCCGTACTTCAATAAAAAATGCAGCTATGGTTGAGATTGACATTTTGAAACCGTTGCAATATAATCAGTCAATATTAATGTGTTCCTGCATATATTGAAAGACAAACGAGCAACTAACTTATTTAAGAAACGTGAATTCATACTACTTGAATCAGCTCTTTTAAGACCCAACTCCTAGCAGGAAGCATCGATTCAACGATATGAAAATCTTTCACATGACGGGAGATCAGTTGGAAATGGCTGAAAAAGAGGTCATTCTTACACCAGAAGGTTTAAGAAAGCTCGAAGATGAGCTTGAGCATCTGAAATCAGTGAAGCGCCGGGAAGTGGCTGAGAGAATCAAGGTTGCCATCGGATATGGCGATATCAGTGAGAACTCAGAGTACGAAGACGCGAAGAACGAACAAGCTTTTATTGAAGGCAGAATCATTACTTTAGAAAAATTGCTGCGCAATGCGCGTATTATTAATAACGATGATGTCGATACCAACACCGTGAGTGTTGGCTCAATCGTAACGCTGAAGGATTTGGAATTCGGTGATTTGGTTGAGTATAACATCGTAGGTACGGCGGAATCCGATCCGTTGATGAATAAGATTTCCAATGAAAGCCCTGTAGGTAGAGCTATTTTAGGTAAACAAAGGGGCGCGAACGTTGACGTTGTCGTTCCTGCAGGCGTCATTCAGTATCAAATTATTGATATTAAAAAGTAGCGTGCAGCCGCATTCCTTTGGAAAGCTTCCTTTCGGAAGCTTTTTTCCGGTTTTAGCACCCTTTACTAATAAGTAGGAGATGAAAGCATGAGCCAGGAATTGGAATTGAACGAATTGCTCGTCATTCGCCGTAATAAATTGGACGAGCTTCGCGGTCTAGGGGTCGATCCTTTTGGTAGCAAATACGTAAGGACGCATTCAACGAAAGAAATCCTTACTGCATACCAAGATAAAACCAAAGAAGAGTTGGATGCTGAACAACATGAGGTCAGTATCGCCGGACGTATTATGCAAAAAAGAGGCATGGGTAAAGCCAGCTTCGCACATCTTCAAGACATTACAGGCAAAATTCAAATCTATGTGCGTGAAGATGCACTAGACGCAAACAAATACCAAGCCTTTGATCTTCTGGATCTAGGCGATATGGTTGGGGTTCAGGGTGTTGTTTTCAAAACAAAAACCGGCGAAACTTCTATTAAAGTGAAATCGCTTGAGATTTTGACCAAATCCTTGCTTCCGCTGCCGGATAAATTCCATGGTCTTAGTGATGTAGAGCTGCGCTATCGTCAACGTTACGTTGATTTGATTATGAATCAAGATGTGCAGCAGACATTTATTCTTCGTTCCCGTATTATCCAGTCCATGCGTCGGTACTTGGATTCTCTGGGCTATTTAGAAGTGGAGACACCTACATTACACTCCGTAGCAGGTGGAGCGTCTGCGCGTCCTTTTAACACACATCATAATGCTCTAGACATGCAGCTGCATATGCGTATTGCGATTGAGCTTCATCTGAAGCGTCTGATTGTTGGTGGATTAGAGAAAGTATACGAAATTGGGCGTGTATACCGTAACGAAGGTATCTCTACCCGTCACAATCCGGAGTTTACGATGATAGAACTTTATGAGGCTTATGCCGACTATAAAGACATCATGAAGCTTACGGAGGAGCTTATTGCACATATTGCGCAAGAGGTTCTTGGTGGTACAACGGTTCCATATGGCGATCACGAGGTTAATCTAGCTGTTGGCTGGAGACGTGTATCCATGGTGGATGCCATTAAAGAAGTTAAGGGTGTGGACTTTAGCGTTCACATGTCGAACGAGGAAGCTCATCGCTTGGCCAAAGAGCATCATGTACAAGTTGAGCCTCATATGACATTCGGTCATATTGTGAATCAATTCTTCGAAACATTTGTTGAAGAGACCTTAATACAACCGACCTTTATTTACGGACATCCTTTAGAAATTTCACCGCTTGCCAAAAAGAACCCCGAGGATCCGCGCTTCACGGATCGCTTCGAACTCTTTATCGTAGCGCGTGAGCATGCCAATGCATTTACGGAGCTTAATGATCCTATCGATCAAAGAGAGCGTTTTGAAGCTCAGCTTCGTGAGAAAGAGCAAGGCAATGACGAAGCACATGAGATGGATGAAGACTTCATTCGTGCGCTTGAATATGGTATGCCTCCAACGGGTGGTTTAGGAATAGGAATTGACCGATTGGTTATGCTATTGACGAATGCACCGTCCATTCGAGATGTACTGCTATTTCCGCTTATGCGTGAACGTCAAGGTGAATAATGGCTTAAGTTTCGAGGCGCCGATCGGTGTCTCGAAACTTTTTAAAATAGTACTTGCAATGTCCATGGCGTCTGTGGTATCTTATAAAAGTTGCCGCTGAGACAACAAAGAGCTTAACAAAAACAACTTACAAAAATAAGTTGCAAAGTAATTCTCGGTATGGTATATTGGTCTTCCGGCTTTCGAAAGAGAGCAGGTTGAACAAGAGAAATTGATCTTTGAAAACTGAACAACGAGTGAGTAAGCACGAACGAGAAATCGTTCAAAAAAGAGATTGTAAAATCTCGCTAGCAACGCAAATGAGCAATTAAGCTTTCAAATAGTTTTACTATTATGGAGAGTTTGATCCTGGCTCAGGACGAACGCTGGCGGCGTGCCTAATACATGCA
>NZ_JCAUAW010000031.1:0-70775 GCF_059692155.1 Paenibacillus sp. JT22N1 | reverse complement strand
TGTGGCTCGATTCTGGCGTTCTATTTCTGGCATTTTCCTGGCTTATCAAGGCTTTATTGCGATTTTGTCAGGAGTTTGTTTGTTATATCAAAGGTTTATTTGTTTGCTACACCACCCATTTTAGTAACACTGTACACTCCACATGTGTCGTATGCGGAAACATATCAACCGGCGTCACCTCCGCGACGCCGTACCCGCCATCGACGAGCACGCGCAAGTCGCGCGCGAGTGTCGATGCGCTGCACGACACGTAGACGACACGCCGCGGCTGCAGCTCGAGGATCGTCGCGAGCAGCGCCGGATCGCAGCCCTTGCGGGGCGGGTCCACCACGATCACGTCGGGCCGGACGCCCTGGCGTGTCCACTCGGGGAGGACCACTTCCGCTGGGCCTGCCTCGAAGTGCACGTTCGTCATGCCGTTTAACTCGGCATTCTTCCGTGCATCCGCGATCGCCTCCTCGACGATCTCGACCCCGTACACCTGTCCCGCCTTCTGGGCGAGGAACAGGGAGATCGTACCGATGCCGCAGTAGGCATCGACAACCGTCTCGCCGCCAGTCAGCGCGGCGTACTCAAGTGCCTTCCCGTACAAGACTTCCGTCTGTACGGGGTTCACTTGATAAAACGATCGCGCGGAAATTGCAAATTTCACATCGCCGATATAGTCATAGATGACCTCGCTGCCCCATAGGACTCGAGTATCATCCCCAAAAATAACATTCGTCTGTTTCACATTAATGTTATGGCAAATGCTCTTAACGCCGGGTAGTGCAGCCCGAATGCCCGCGACCCACTCGGCGACACGAGGAATCTCGGTGCCGTTAGTTACGAGCACGACCATGATCTCTCCCGTGCGGAAGCCGACTTTGACGACGACGTGGCGCAGCAGTCCGGCATTACGCTCTTCATCATAAGCGCGAATACCAAGACGCGCGCCGATCTCTTTCACACGAGCAACGACTTCGTCGTTCGACTCATGTTGAATCAAACACTCATCCATATTGATGATGCGATGGCTTCCCTGCGCATAGAATCCGCCGATGAGTCCGCCCTGCTCTTCCCCAAAAGGGACCTGCGCCTTGTTCCGATACCGCCACGGATCGGTCATCCCCAGCGTAGGATGAACTATAATCCCTTCATCTGAAGCACCAGCATCAAGATGACCTAGTGTTGGCTCCCCCGCAACCTGCAGCTTCCCAATCCGCTGCAGATTATCCACCACCTGCTGGCGCTTCACGCGAAGCTGCGCCTCATAACTCAAATGCTGCAGCTGACAGCCGCCACATTCCTCGTATATCCCACAATCCGGAACAACCCGATCTGGACTCACTTCCAGAACTTCCACAAGCGCAGCATAACCATACTGCTTCTTCAAATGCCCCACCCGCACAAGCGCGCGCTCACCTGGCAGCGCACCAGCGACAAAAAGGGTAAAGCCATTCACACGGCCTACCCCTTCGCCATCATGGCTGATCCCAATGATCTCAGCCTCATATTGCTGCCCGATCTGCACCGGCAGATCGGCCATCCAAGCCGGAGCCGCCTTCGCGACGGAATTCCCTGCTTTTCCAGAATTCCCTGTCCTACCGGAATTCCCTCTATTCCCTGCCGTCCCAAACTTCCCAGTTCCTCTATCTTTACCTGACACAGAGCCAGATTTACCTTTTGCTCTCATAAGACCCTCACTTTAATAAAAACCTAAAATTAAACAATAGCTCAATCTCTTATTTAGTTAACAGGACGGAGAGGTTAAATTACTCTTGATCCCCATCCCCCTGCCCGTTCCTCAAATGAAACGGCGTGGTCAACGTCTCTAAAAACGTCTTCTTATAAATCGACTGCCCCGACTCATCCACAATAATCTGCAAATGACTCTTCAAATTCGTCATCACACAAGGCAGCGTGCCCCCGAACTCTCCATCCAGATTCAACTGGACGTAGTCCGGCGAATTGATCTCGATATGATTCGTTTGGAAATAAATCAGATTCGGATCGCTCAAATGTTCGCCGCGCAGTGCGAGCGTAACCACTCTTATAAACTCAGCAAGATTACACTTGCGTAGAATCAGCACATCGAACAATCCATCATTCATACTCGCTTCGGGAGCCAGCTTCTCGAAGCCGCCGACGGAGTTGGAGTTGCCGACGAGGAACATCATGACTTCCTCATGAAGTTCCATTTCGCCTGCCTTGACGTACAGCTCAATCGGCTTTAGCCTAGGCAACTTCTCGAGTCCCTTCATATAATAGGCCAACTGGCCGATCATGGTCTTGAGCTTGCTTGGGACTTCGTACGTCAGCTCGGTCATCGAGCCGCCACCGGCGATATTAATGAAGTAGCGGTTGTTGATTTTGCCTACATCAATGTCGGTTGTGTACTGCTGAACGATCAGGTCGCAGGCGTACTCCAAATTCTTAGGAATGCCGAGCGCCCTGGCAAAATCGTTGGTCGTTCCCAGCGGCAAAATGCCAAGCGGGGGCCTGCCTTCCCTCTCGGCCATGCCGTTGACGACTTCGCACAGGGTGCCGTCTCCGCCTGCGGCGATAATCAAATCAAAGCCTCGACTAACGGCATGTGCCGCAGCGAGTGTTGCGTCGCCTTCACCGATGGTAGCGTGAGTGGATGTTTCGAAACCACCGCGCTCCAGGCGCTGAAGTATCTCTGGCAAACGCTTTTTCATTTCTTCCCGGCCAGAAGTCGGATTATAGATCAGTCTTGCTCTTTTGACCATTGCGTCTCATCACCTGTTTCGCCTTCTGCGATTTCTGAAGCAATCTGCTTCTCGATCCATTTGGAAATTAGCGGACTAGGCAGCAGCGCCCGTCCATTGTACCGATATTCGAACCCTTCCATGCGGGAAGGGATGACTTGCGTCGTGAAATAGCCTTCACTTAGAAAAAGCGGCGCAACGACGACGGCATGGTCAGGCTTCTTCTGAGCCCACCCTGTCATCTTCTGTTTCACTTGATCTGGCAAAAGCATAGCGACATCCGCCTCGTCGTAGCCGCCTAACACTTTCAACCGCTCTGCGAGCAGCTCTAAGCCTTGGCGCCACTTGAGATGGAAGCCCTTCTCTTTACTTCCGTGGCCGATGAGCAGGACGATTTCCTGGCTTGGCGATTCGGAAAGCTCTTTGATTTTCGCATAAATAATCTCAGCAATAACGGGGTCGTCATCAATTGGTGATGTGAAATGAATGCGCGCCTTGATATCAAAAGGTTCCATATCTGTCTCGAGCAGTGGCTGTTCAATCACACCTAGGGCGTAGCTGATTTCATCAATATGTGTACTCCCAGAGGACACGAACAGTGGAACGACGATAATATCCGTCACGCCTTGCGCCTCTAAACTGTAAATACCATCTTGAATTAATCGACCTTCCACCAACTCCAGATAAGAAGCGTAGATCGGAACATTCATCGGCATCCTGACGGCAGACACGGCATCATCGACCAGCTGAACCCAGCCCTCATCCCGAGATCCATGGCTTATGACTAGCACACCATACTCACTCATTTTGTTTTCCCCACCCGTTCTAACCAAGCCTATAAATCCTATGCTAACGAATGTGTTCACACATGTCAATTGACCTGCAAATAAACAGGAAAAATCCCGCATTACGCAAGTAACGCAGGATCTTGAATTCTTTTTCGACAATCAACTCAATTAACGACCTAAACGATCTAGCGTCAGCACATAGCCGTCGTTTCCGTAGTTCAGGCATCTTTTGACACGAGAAATGGTTGCTGTTGATGCGCCCGTCTCGGCTTCGATCTGGTTATAGGTACAGCCCTTGCGCAGCATGCGAGCAACCTCAAGGCGTTGGGAAAGCGATTGAATCTCGTTCACTGTGCATAGGTCATCAAAAAAGACATAGCACTCTTCAATATCTTTGAGCGTCAGCACGGCTTCAAAAAGCTGGTCTATTGCTTTATCATTTAATTTTTTTAATTGCATAGGTTGTCAACTCCCGGTAGAAAAGCATGTTAGCTTATAAGATCAGTTTAAGCTCCTGTGTATCATTCGACACGCCACGTATAAATCCTTCCTTTAGGATTGCGAAACGTTAAAATTTCTATGCGTTAATGAGGTGAATTGTGACAATTAACTATACCCGTGACATTCGTCCATACCAACGGTAGGCAAGTGACATATCCTGTAGGAGACAAATTTGATAAAAAGGATAGTGAATCCTAGTGAGCAATCAAAGACAAATCATTGGTAATGGCGGTAACCGTCCTGAGGTGCATACAAGAAGCTTAACTTTACCTACCCAACTCGGGAATGGCGGCTTCGGGCAATATCCGGGCTTAGGCGGTGGCGGCAATCCGTTTGCACAAGGCGGAGGATTTCCTACTCCTTTCGAAGGAGGCGGTAATCTCTTCGGTGGCCAAAGCGGCGGTAATGCTGGTGGCGGATTTTTTGGTGGTGGTGGAAATCCTAGCGGCGCAAGTGGTGGCGGAGGCGGTAATTTCCTAAGCAACCTCTTAGGAGGTGGCGGTGGTGGAGCTGCAGGTGGTGCCTCGTCTAACCCACTGAGCGGCTTGAATTTGAAGCAAATCTCCGGCTTCGTTGAACGTATGGGTGGTATCGACGGCATCATCGGCACAATGGGCAAGGTCCAGAAGTTCATGAGCACCTTTCAACAAATGGCACCTATGGTGAAAACCCTTTTGGGTTCAATTGGCAAAGGAAAAGTGAATTCAACAGATGACTTGGAAGAAATATTTAAACCCAAAACCAAACGCCGTAAGAAATCAAGCTCAGGCCCTAGAAGAAAAGGAGCTTCCAAAACCTCCTTAACCAAACGCAAACGCCGATAAGATTATCCTACACAGATCACTCTCAGGTCAACCTCTAGTCATACGCAGGTCAAAATAATTCCAAAAAAGCGCACGAGAAAGCCGCCTCGTCTTGGTGCTAAACCCAAGCAGGGCGGCTTCTCTGCGCCTATCTATTGGTTATTCCATTTTCACTGTTGTGCCCTCTGGTACGATCTGAACCCAGGTGTTGCCTGGCAGCAGCGGCACTTCCTTGCCACCCTCCGCATAGGCGCGAAGCATGCCATTTTTACGTTCCCAAGTGATCTGCTGGGATTTGCCTTCTTGCAGAATGAGACCTTTACCGGGTCCAAAAACATCCACCGTCCGGCGCCCCTCTTTGTCCACTATCTTATGCTTGCTTTCGAGTACGAGCAGATTTTTGGTTTGCAGCTGTTTGCCGGTCTCCTTGTCGAGATGCGGCTTGCCCTCCATGCTGCGCTTGTACACACCTTCAGTGGCATTGTATTCATAGGAAGCGAAATACCCTTGAATATAAGGAATTTGAATATAGTTCACGGCTGCGCCGGTAAGCTTACTTTGACCATCCTTGGCAAAAGTGAGCAGCGGTCCGTTCCATTCGGAGCGGAATTTGCGCGCCTCGGCGCCCTGCTTCATTTTATCCACAGAGGTATAGAGATTGTGTGGTGCCTTACGATCCGTCGCGCGCCAGTAGTAGGCGCCATCGCCGTACACCTCATCGAGATGGGCCAGCTTGCGGCCTGCCATCATATCCATCGCTTCCTGACTCCAGCCTGCATGGACGATAACCGCATCGAGCGCGTCGCCGATCTCCACGAAATAAGGGCGGATGCTGCGCACGGGACCAATGGTCTTCGCTGCTTGGCTCTGGAAAACGGAGACGAATCTCGTAATCTCGCCCTCTGCGAGAATCTCATAGACGATGTCGGCTTGATCTAGGCCGGTTTGGGGCCTGGCTTGCGGGGCATTTTCGACCATGACCATGAAGGGCCGGCTCTTCACTTCTTTATCGGTAGGCAAACCCGTTAGCGGGAATTTGTACGGTTGCTCCGTCTCCACAGCTGTGGCAGTAGGTTTGGTAGCTGGCGATGCGGCGGGCGTAGCTTCAGCGGCATTCGGGCTGGCGGGTGGTAAGGAGGCAGGCGTATCGCTGCAACCGACAATAACTATGACAGAGCATCCAAGGACGAGCCAGGCGCTAAGGTTTTTTTTACGGAATGAAGGCAATGATTTCAACAGGGCTGCACCTCTTCTCTTAATCGTTCTAGTAAATGTATATGCTAGTGATGCGATAGGTAGAAGACTTTTTATGCTTGTGGGGCAAAAGGTAGTTGGAGCTGCGACTGTGATTAGGTATAGTAGGGAGAGATGGATTATGTGTATGTTTTAAACAAATTCATGCATTTTGTGCATCAAATTCAGCTCAAAAAGGCGTTTTAAGCAGATTTACTGCAAAAACTACAGCTAATTTCTCCTAAACACGTTGAATTGGCTAAAATGGGTCATTTTTGCTGCACTATTTGCAGCTTCTACCTTTATAGACGGTTTGCCCACAGGAATTAGATGCACTTTTTGCATCAACTACTCAACTATTCCCTATTCGCCAAAAAGGAGGCTATTCCATGACCACACTCACCGATGACCAAGCCATCGTATTGTTCGACGGGGTCTGCAATCTGTGCAGCGGTGCTGTTCAGTTCATCCTGCGGAACGATCCGAAGGGGATTTTCCGCTTTGCTTCCTTACAATCGGATAGCGGCCAAAAGCTGCTCGAGCAGCACAACCTGCCTACGGATATCATCAGCACGATCGTCCTGATTGAGGGCGGCCGCTCCTATACCCGTTCAACCGCTGCGCTGCGCATTGCCCGGAGGCTGCGTGGCGCTTGGCCTCTGGCGTATGCGGCCATCATCATTCCCGTTCCGCTCAGGAATCTAGGCTATACGTTCGTGGCGCGGAACCGCTATCGCTGGTTCGGCAAAGCGGAGCACTGCATGCTGCCGAAGCCTGAGTTCAAAGCGCGATTCCTGGATTAGCAATTTCCCGCTGTTCCCGCTCGGTTTCCGACTACGACTTCCTCATCCCGCCAAACATCCAACAGCATAAGCTCAGCGTGCCCATCTGAAAGCTATGATGCAGCAGCTTAGCCCTGCGTGTAGTGTCCGCCGCACCTAGTGCAAGCAGCAAAGGCACAAAATGCTCCGGCGTCGGAACCGCCTCCCGCGCGTTAGGCGCTCTTTCGTCATATCGAACTAACGCATCCAAATTCCACGTCTCCAGCTGCTCCGCCAACCACTCATCGAATTCCACCGCCCACACCTGCGGCACAGGATTATTCTGATCTAGCCTACGCAAGTTGTGAACCGTTCCTCCGCTGCCGAGGATGAGAACATCCTCTTCCCGCAAGGGGCCTAATGCCGCACCGATGCGATAATGCTCTTCCGCCGTCAAACGCGGATTCACAGAGAGCGCCACTACCGGTATCTGCGCATCTGGATACATAATATGCAGCGGTGCCCACGCCCCGTGATCCAAGCCTCGCTCATCATCGAGCTCACAACGAATGCCCTCTTCCTGAAACAATCGCTGTATATGTAAACATAGCGTCAAATCCCCTTTAGCTGGGTACTTAATGTCATAAAGCTTTTCCGAAAAACCCGAGAAATCATAAATCGTTTCCAGATGAATCGCCGAGCTAATCTTCTGCACAGGACTTTCCCAATGTGCACTGAACAGCACGATAGCTTTAGGCGCGGGAATGCTCTTGGCCAGCTTCTGCAAAAACTCGGTGTAAGCATGCTGCTCGATCGCCAAACTCGGTGCTCCATGGGCAATGAAAAAAGATGGCAGCATGGCAGATCCCCCTTCTTCCTAAATGGTAACTTTTTACCAATATACTATACATTATACGCCTTTGGTCACAAATAAAACCGCCCTTGATAGGGGCGGCTTCAATATTAACCTATTCTCTAGCTCATCGGCTTTTCAAAAACTGCTCAATACCGTCTGCGATACCTTGAGCCAGCTTCTTCTGATATTCCGCTTTGGACATCAGCTCATCTTCTTCCGGATTGGTCATGAAGCCAAGCTCGACCAGCACAACTGGAACTTTGGACCAATTGAAGCCTGATAAGTCGCTGCGTGCTGATAGTCCTCTTCCAGCCGTGTCAGTAGCTGCCTTCAGATGCTCTAGAATAAAGCCAGCTGCTTCATGGCTTTCGGCTGCGATAGGCTTCACCGCTGCTGAGGTAGCCGATGGGTACAACACCGAAAACCCTTTGGTCTTCGGTGAACTATCGCCATCCGCATGAATGCGTACAGCCAGCGCTGCTCCTGCTTCGTTCGCCATATCCGCGCGCTGCTTATTGCTGATATCGACCTCATGCGACTCGCGGGTCATCGCAACCTCTATGCCGCGGCGGACCAACTCGTCCTTGATCAGCAGTGCAACTTCCAGATTGAGCACGTATTCCGGTTTTTTCGTTCGTACGCCGACCGTGCCAGAGCTGACCTTTGGCTTGGTTTCCCGCGTATCGGGACCTACCGACTCCGGAGCATTATTACCATAACGCTGATGTCCGGGATCCAGCATGACAAGTCTTCCTTGTTTAGGCGTGGCAGTGGTTTTGGAAGCCGCAGGCTTTGGTCTAACCTCTGATGTAGGCTTCGTTGTAGCCTCTGGTGTAGACTCTGCTGTAGGCACCTGCAGTGCTTTCTCAGCAGCAGGACTTTCCACTACCGGCTGCGTAGTCACACTACTCGTAGCCGCAGGCGTTTCCTTGTTTACGATGGGCAATTCCTGCGGTATAGCCGAGCTATCCAATACTTGCGACGAACAACCAACCGCGACCAGAACTAGGACCATCCATACAACAACACTCATGAAAGCCATCCACGGCTTCCGGTTTTTTGTTACCTTCACGGTTCTCCGCCTTTCATGTTGTTGCTTGCCCGATGCATGAAACAAACATCTCCTGCCAAAACTATCCTTAAAATAAAAATTAGAGGAGATACTCACATGAATACTCTCTGGAGCTTCATTTCTCACCACTGGTTATCGATTGCTTTAATCGTTGGTGTACTCGTTGCCTTTTGGTACGTTTACAAAAACAAGGACAAGTATATCAGGGGCACCGATGACAAATAATTTCTATCTTGTTATTATACCTTAAATACTTTGACGACCTCTTGGAGCTCGTCAGCCATTTTGGACAATGATTGAGAAGCTGCGCTAACTTCTTCCATGGAAGCAAGCTGCTGCTCAGCTGCTGCGGCTATGCTGTGTGTGCTCTCTAGTGATTGACTGGAAATGGCACAAATTTGCTCGACAACCTCAACCATATGTTTCGAGTCGGATTGAATGAAGACAGCCGATTGAGACACTTCTTTCACATGTCCAAAAACATCCTCCACCGCTTGAAGAATAGCCAGGAACGCAGCCTTCGCACTTTCGCTCATTAAGGTTCCATCATTGACTGCTTGAGTACCCTTATTCATGGAATCTACCGCACTGTTAATTTCAGATTGGATGTCACCGATTAAGCTGCGAATACGGTCCGCTGCTGTCGCGGATTGTTCGGCCAGCTTGCGAACTTCGGTCGCAACGACGGCAAAGCCCTTACCGTGCTCGCCAGCTCGTGCTGCTTCAATCGAGGCATTGAGTGCTAACAAGTTCGTCTGACTGGATAACGATGTAATCAACGTGATCATTTCCCCGATTTGCAGCGATTTCCCGCTGAGCTCATCTACAATCATGGACGATTGCTCCATGTTGCGGTGAATGAGCTTCATTTGCTCCGTTACCTCGCCTACAGCTCTGTTCCCTTTTTCAGCTGTCTCAGCCGTTTTTTCTGTTGAATCATTTACCTTCTTAACGCCGTCCACAATCGATACAAGCCGCTTGGCGATATCGGTAACCGTCTTTTTCGACGTATCATTCATGTGACTTTGCTCATCGGCACTTGAAGCGACTTGCTGGATGGAATCTGCAATCTGCTCTGTCGCTCTCGAAGTTTCCTCTGCGCTAGCCGATAATTGCTCGGACATAGAAGCAACGGTGTGCGTGTGCATCGAAATCGATCCAAGCATCGTACGAAGCCTCTGAATCATTTCATTGAAGGAATGCCCCATTTGTCCTAGTTCGTCACTCGTTTTTACTTCCATATGCTGCGTTAAATCACCTTCCGCAATGCGACCTGCCATCGCTTTGGCTTTTCGTATTAGGTTAATGAGGTATCGACTGAATAAGATAATCACAAGCACCATAATGACCAGTGCGATCAGGCCGCCTATGCCCAAGGAAATGACCAGCTTTTTCACAGGCTCTAGCAGCTCTTTTTCTGGCATAACGAGCGCAATCGTCCAGCCCGTTTCCGGTATCTTTTGATAATAAATACGATTAATTCCCTTGTCATCTGTGATGGTTGACTGGCCATTTGGCTGGGAAAGCAGCGTTGGCGCCAGCGCACTTATCGACGGGTTCGGGTCCTTATCCATACTGACCTTCATCACCTTGGACTTATCCGGCAGAGCTAGATAGTTGCCTTTCGCATCGACCATGAACGCCCAGCCTGTGCGGCCTACCTTCGTTTCTTCAACAAGCTTTTGCAAGCGAGCTAGGTTAAAATCGCCGGTGACAACAGCGAGAAACTGCTTCTTTTGATCATAGACTGGCACGCTCGCCGTCACCATGGTGACTTTCGTCGGTTCGTCATAGTAAGGATCAGAGTACGCAACCGATTGCTTGGTGTCCTGAGCCACTTTGTACCAATCCCAGTGCGGATAATCATAATCGGCTGCGTTATAGTCTTGCGTTAAGTTAATTTTGTCCCCTTCTCGGAACACGTAAGACGAAAAATATTTCGTTTTGGCATTGTACTTGAACGGTTCAAAGAAAATTCCTAAACCAAATGTATCTTCACTCGTGGTCAAATCACTACTTAGTATTTTATTATAATTGTCCAAAGTCAACTGGTTAGGTGCAAACTCAACCGTCCTGGCAAGCACTTCTCCCACTTTACGATGCACAACAAGCTTTCCATTAATGCTGCTGGTCACACTTTCTAGCTGCTGCTGCATTTTGAGCCCAATCTCGTTATTAATCAACCCTTTGCTCTTAACGTATGCGAACGCGACGATGCCAAACAGAGTAACAACAATTAGAGGAACAAGCAGCAGCATAAATTTACTTTGAATACTTTTTAGCTTCATTATCTTCATCGCCCCCACTTATCTCTTTGATTATAGATTATCACTAGAAATTCCGTGTTCTTTCGACAAACACCTCTTATTTTCGACATAAAAAAACACAGCCTTTTAACATGCAAAAGGTTGTGTTTCTGCTTTCAAACTATTTACTAGTCAAAATAAATCGGGTTCGTTAACGCAGCCATAAGCGTCATGTTGACCTCATCAAAATGCCGCCATACTTCGGCGCGTACAAACGTTGTTCCCTCTGCGTCAAAATGGAAGGACAGCACGCCGTCTGAGGACACTAGTACTTCCTTTTCCAATCTGATGTTGCTGAACAGTTTGATCATATCTCCGGCCATCAGATCCTCGGCTTGCAAACACACTTCTCTACTGCGCTCTCCTGCTGGAACGATGTCTCCAACCCGATAAGAACCGCAGTTCAGCTCCACAAAAGGCCCGTTTGGCGCATAAGTAATCAGCACATGACCCAGCCCAATAGCGCTTAAAATTGCATCCACGGTTTTCTCAGAAGCGTACACCCATGTACATGGCATCGCATGCTTGACGTATGGATCCGGACGATGGGTATCGCTACCGCCAACAGCAACAAGCCTTCTGCCAGAGACGAGTTGACTATGCCACCAATTCAGCGCTCTAACATTCCGCTCGGTAAAGGGGCCATTCCATACTTCTACCCAGTCGTGATCTACATTGAAATCCCATTCCCATGGACAATTCTCGCAGTGCGGATGATTGATCACAATTTTGGCTCCATTAGCACGGGCTTCGGCAATCTTGGCATTGACGTCTTCCTGACCCTTCACCCGAAAGTCACGGATCGGATCGGTAACACCCAAGAAATTGCTGTGTCCGAAATTCGTTGTGAATTCCATTCCTGGTATCATGACAACGCTTGTATGGCGCGGATAGGTCATGTTCTGGCTGACCGTATTGTGATCCGTCATGGCGATGAAATCACAGCCGAGTTCCTCCATCCTTGCCGCATTCTCTTCCAGCGTAAAAGTGCCGTCGCTGTTCACGCTGTGCGTATGTAGATCGCCTTTCAGCCAGCGAGATATCTTATAAAGAAATTCGATAGTAACGGTTACGGAACAACCTTCGCTCGGAACTTTGTAGGCGTTATGTAGAACCGCCCAGTTTCCGGGTGTTAAGTCCCCCGATAAATACCCGGGAGTTGATCGTTCCTTTCCAAGTCGAAATGCTTTGCGCGCTCCACCGCTCCAGCCTCTCACTCTGCCGGTGTCCCTCAGACCCAAGTCGATCACGGCCTTCTGTTCACCTTGTGATTCGATCACGTAATTGACCACAATTTCCTCGACATGTTTGGGCATTTCAAAAGGTACTTCGATATAAGTGCTTTGCTCCGAATGAGCAATTCTTCGCGTAATTGTTGTAACTGAACGTATTCTTTCCACATGTTTCATCTGTCGCTCTCCTTGATCTGCTCTGTTTTAAGGTAAGCGCAAAGAAGCAATAATCGGATAATGATCCGATGGGTAGCCCCCTTCAACCTGCCTTCTATCAACAGTCGTTTCCAGCAGTTCCACCTCGGGAGATACGAAAATATAATCAATTGGCGCCTCGTCTGCTCCACCTTTGAAGTCGTGCGCAGTTCGGCCCACATTTCCTTCTATAACGGTATAAGCGTCTTTTAGCCACCCTTTCGGGCCTTCGTCCCCGTATTCCCCCCTCAAATAATGGATAGGCGGATAGCTCGGATGACTGTTCATGTCCCCCATTAAAATAACGGGTAAAGAAAACTCGGACTTATGCGAACGAATATAATCCCAAATCACTTTAACACCATTTTCTCTAGCTTCTTGACTATGATGATCCAAATGGGTGTTGTACACGATAAATGCTTTCTGAGTGTGTTTGTCCAGGAATCGAACCCAAGTGCACATTCTAGGGAACATGCTTCCCCAGCTTTTGGATGCCGTTACTTCTGGTGTTTCCGAAAGCCAGAAATGACCTTCCTCCAGCACCTCAAGTTGATCCTTCTTATAAAAAATAGCACAATGCTCATTTTCATGTTCGCCAAACCGGCCCATGCCGATCCAATTGTACGCATCCAGCTCCCCGTGAAGCTCGGTCAGCATGTCGTAATAGCCTTCCTGCGTGCCAACTAGAATAGGGTCGTGCTCTTGGATTGTATGGGAAACGCGCCTCACACGATGGGGCCATGCGTTGTCCCCATCCTTCGGCTCATTGTATCGCAAATTGAAAGTCATGACCTTCCACTCCATCGTATATGCACCTCTTCTTTGTCTATTCTTTTACAGAACCGAGCATGATTCCATGTATAAAATACTTTTGCAGAAACGGATAAACGATCAGAATCGGCACCATCGAAACAACGATTTTGGCAGCGTTGAGTGTCTTATCCGATACTTTCATCAGTAACTCCAGCTTAGTCGAATCAAGTTCCAACACGTTCTGGTTGACAACGAGCTGCTGAATATACGTTTGCAGCGGATAATTTTCCGCACTGCGCATAAAGATCATACCGTCAAAGAACGAATTCCAGTGACCGACAATACTGAATAAAGTGACTGTAGCCATTGCTGGCAGCGAAAGCGGCAGATAGACTTTGACCATCATATACCAAGGTCCCGCACCGTCCATGTAACCCGCGTCGCTCAGCTCCTTTGGCAAGTTCCGGAAGAAGTTCATTAACAAAATAACGTTAAAAACCGGCACCGCACCCGGCAGTACAAGAGCCCAGATGGAGTTAAACATCCCTAATGATTTGACGGTCAAATATAACGGAATAATCCCGCCACTGAACAGCATCGTAAACAGCATGAACCACATATAAACGTTCCGGTATGGGAATTCCTTGCTGCTTCTCGACAACGGGTACGCCATCATAACGGTCAATACGAAATTGATTCCCCCGCCCAGCAAAACCCGTTTGACGGAAACTAAGAACGCATTGAAAAAATGCGGTTCTTCCAAAATTTTACGATACGATTCCAAAGAAAAGCCAACAGGCCAAAACTTAACGAATCCCCCAGCCGCTGCCGCGTTGTCGCTAAACGAGACGGAGAACACGTGCACAACAGGCGCAAGCGACATGGCTGAGATGACTAGCATCACTAAGATTAGAGCTGCTTCGGTTATACGAGCCGAAATCGTCTTATTACGTACCACTGGCATTCACCTGCTTCATTAGAAAATTCTGTAATTCGCGTACGTATAGGCAACTCTGTACGAAATAAAGATGAGAATGAAACCGATCGCTGATTTCAACAAACCGACGGCTGTAGCTAAGCCATATTGAGCCTGTACAAGTCCTACCCGGTACACATAAGTATCGATAATATCTCCTGACTCGTAGACAAGAGGATTATACAAATTGAAAATTTGATCAAAACCTGCATTCAAAATATTGCCTATGCTTAAAGTAGCCAGCAAAACGACAGTAGGAACCAAGCTCGGCAGCGTAATATAATACAACTGTTTCAATCTATTAGCTCCGTCCATTTCGGCCGCTTCATAGAGGGAAGGGTTAATGCCAGCTAGTGCAGCTAAGTAAATAATGGCAGCAAATCCGAACTCTTTCCAAATGTCTGTACTAACGACTATGCCTGGAAACAAGCTGTTTTTGGCCATAAACATAATCGGCTCGAAACCTAACGCTTTCAACATATGGTTGATAATGCCGTCTAACGACAGCATATCCATCACAACACCAGCCAAGATAACCCATGAAATAAAATGAGGCAGGTACACAACCGTCTGCACCCATCTTTTGAATATCCTGAATCTAATCTCATTGAGCAAAATGGCAAATGTAAGCGGAATGATGAGATGCGCGATAATTTTACACACGGCAATAAATACCGTATTAAAGAAAATAACTTTACTGTCTCTCAGTTGAAACATGTACGTAAAATTTTCGAAGCCGATCCAGGGGGAGTCCCATATTCCCAATCCGATTTTGAAATCTTGGAACGCAATCGCGATTCCAAACATCGGTATTAGATGAAAAATAATGAGAAGCACGATACCCGGCAGGAGCATCAAATGGTAGTGCTTATAAAACGATTTTATGTTCATAAGTGATACACCTCTGTTCAAACTTATCCATTTTGATGGTAGAAAGAGCGCACCACCATTCGGTTAGGTGATGCGCTCTTTTCATTACACGTTACTTTTTGGACTTGCTGATTTCATCCGTTACTTCTTTCGTTATTTCGTCGCCGCCCTGCGCTTTCCAATCCGTAACGAACTTATCAAACGAATCAAGGGGCTTCTCGCCCATTACGATGCCGAAGAAAGTTTCATTCTCTAATTTTTGTAGATTAACCCATTTTCTTTCCATCGTTTTCGTATTCGCTGTAAATTCGCTGTACACCTTATTCATGTTCACTTTCAGCAAATCTGCTGGAACGGTGTAACCGAAATATCCTGACCAATCTTTCAGATCTGCTTTCGGATTAGCTTTGTCGCGAGTTGCCTTTGCAAGCAATTCTTTCATTTCCGGATTCAGCTCTTCAGGCTTGATCTGTCCGCCCATAGCCTTTTTCAAAGTATCGGATTTTCGCTCCACAGCATCCGCATAATCGTAGGTGGAATTTCCAATCGGCCAGTATTCTGCGCTTACCGTAAAGTCTAAGTTCAGAGCGTCTGGATCTACTTTACGCTGAGCATTGATAAACGTGTTCGCGTAAATCATAGCCGCTTCAGGATTCTTCATCCCTTTCTTCACAACAATAAACTGTGTACTTACCGGCACCATCATCGTGTTCACAGTCCCTTTGGTATCAGGGATCAAATAAGGTACGAAATCAGCCTTCGGATTGAGCTTCATAGCATCAGCAGCCAACCCGCCGGACCACCAGGGTCCGAAGAACATACCCGCTTTACCGGATACGATATTCTCGTTCGGATCTTTGCGCAAAGCAAATTCCTTATCAATTGCACCTGCCGCATACATGTCACGCAGCTTGCCGAGTGCTTGTTTCGTTTCAGGAAGTATCGAAGCGTAAACGACTTTGCCGGAGCTATCCTTGATCCAGTTGGAAGGATAAGCGCCGAACGCTTGGAAAATACCTTTGAAGTCACCACGTTGCGCTTTACCGCTTACCGTTAATGCTTTCTCGAAACCGGCGATTCCAATTGTATCCGCTTTGCCACTACCGTCTGGATCTTTCTCTACGAAAGCTTTGGCGATTGCAGCGACATCGTCAATCGACTTAGGCGGCTGAAGTCCCAATTTATCCATCCAGTCCTTGCGTACCCACGCCATACTTGCAGCATCCGCTTGTACGCTAATATTCGGAATACCCATCAATTTACCTTTATAGGTTGCTTTCTCAATCGCTTTGTTGTTCGTTGATGCATACAATTCCTTAGCTAATGGGGAAGCATATTTCTCATACACTTTGCTTAAATCCTCAATCTGTCCGGCTTCGGCGAGGGAAAGAAAGATTTGCTCGTTTACAAGCATAACGTCAGGTAGATCGTTGCTCGCGATGGCCAGTTTCATCTTTTGCTCATAGTCCTGTGAAGCCGCATACCATAAAATTTTAAAGTTGATATTTGTTTTTTGTGAGATATATTTCATGTACTGGTTGCTTTCTACTGTATCACCAGCAGGTAATTTTGCGCCTGGGCTTAAGCTTTTGAAGGTGGTCACTTCAATCGGATTCGGCATCTTAAACGGGTCCACCTTAACGTTCGGACTTGCTGCTTGCCCGCCGCCATCCTTGCTGGTCCCTACGTTATTGCTTGAACATGCCGTCATCAGAACAACCAATGCAATCATAGAAATTAGCGTTGTTTTCTTTTTCATATTGCCCCTCCTCATTAATAACCCTTCACTTACATTTTAAAGAAAATGAAAGACATTCGGGTCAGTTAATGTCTTACGTTTAGGAGCAAATCGTCTCCTAATTTGGCATACTGGGAACGTTCAGGAGACAAAAGTGCACTTCTTTGGAGACGATTTGTGTTACTATCATCATTTTGTGAAAGCCCGAATTTAACTCTGGCTCTTGCGAAACTCACCGGGCAGCATCCCCGTCAACTCACGGAACACTTTGCCAAAATACTTTTCATTTGGATACCCAGACTGTGTGGCGATCCAACTAATCGTTTTCCCTTTTTGACAAAGCAGTACTTTCGCGTGATTCACCCGCACTTCCCGGATATAATCGTTAAACGTTTTCCCGGCAATATCCCGAAAACAGCGGCTGAAATAGCTCCGACTCATGTTTACCCTTTTTGCGATGTCCGGTAGAAGAAGCTCATTTTGAAACTCTTGATGTATAATGTCTACTGCCTTCCAAATACTCGCTTTCACTTCCGGCGAATACGGTCCTTCATCCTCTTCGGCAAACGTAGGAGTGTCCTGGATCTCCACTTTCGTTTCCCTTGTTCGTACATTCTGCTCCTGCATTTTACCTACAATTCTTCTTAATATTTCGTCCATCTGCTCATGTTCAAGCTCGACCTTGGTCATATAATCCAGCGCCCCTAGGCGGAGCGCTTCCTGAATTAGTTCAAAATCTTGATGAAACGTCAATACGACCATACTAATATCCCGATAACGTTCTTTCACACACCTCATCAAATCTATACCTGACATGACAGGCATCGCTAAATCAGTAATGAGCAAGTCCACCTGATTATTCTCCAGAAACTCCAAAGCTTTTTTACCATTACCGGCTTCACCTACGACCTCTAGGTTATGCTCACGCCAAGGCATCATCGCGATGAAGCCTTTACGCACCAAGTGATCATCGTCCACAACCATAACTTTTATCATCCAACTATTCCTCCTATTGGAAGACGAAGTATAATCGTCGTCCCTGAACCGATCGTGCTTTTAATATGAAAACTCGCGGCTTCTCCGAATTGGAACTTCATCATACGGTTTACATATTGCAGCCCGATTCCCATACCTACCTTCTTTTTCTCTAACGTATTCTCGCTCATTAATTGATCAATTTCTTCCTCAGTCATCCCATCTCCATTGTCTCTAACTTCAATAATGACATGCGATTCACCGTCTTCTATGACACTGACTTCGATAATGCCTTTATCCTCCAAGCCGTGATATAACGCATTTTCAACAAGCGGCTGTAGAATGAATCGTGGAACCGGCAGCTCAAGCGCCTCGGAAGCGGCATGGATTTTCACATCAAATTGAAAGTTATAACGGATGCCCTGCAGCTCAACATAATTTTTTAAAGCCTCAATCTCATCTTTAATTCGGGCAGGTCCGCCTTTTCCGAGATTATAATAGAGCACTTTATTCAACGTGGAAACCAAGCGGTCAATATCCTTCTGCCCATTGGCACGAGCCAGCCAACGAATGGTATCGAGCGTATTGTGAATGAAATGAGGATTGATTTGCGTCATTAATTTCTCGACTTCGAGAAATGCTTTGCCTTGTTCCTTCTGCTCCACCTCGCCGATTAATTCGAAGATGCGGCTTCTCATTTCTGCAAACTCTTTATAAATAACGGCAAACTCCAAGATCTGAGATTGTCTTCTCGGGAAAACCTCGTTGTTACTTTTTACATTGCGAATATCCGTACTTAGCAGCTTGAGTGGACGATATACCGTTCGCCAAATCAGCCAGGCAATGAAGAAACTTGCTATAAGCGTTAAGATGGCAAAAAAGGCGAACTGCTTTATCCACCTATTTACTTCGAGGTTGTATACCGATTTGGGGACAGCGGCCAATACCTTCCAAGATTGATTGCTGGTCTCCTCAAACATCATATATTTGCTCGAAATGTCTTTATTCGATTGGTTATTGACATTATGCAGCATGCCCACAGGAAAATCAGTTGAATTCTCACTATAAACAATTTGGCCATGATTATCGACGATAAGATGTACCAAGTTGCCGCCGAATTGATCGTTGTCTTTGAGTATGCTTTCGGCCAATTTAAAATTAGTTTCAATATAAACATATACATCGTCACGATCCGGCAGCTCGACTTTGCGCAGTATGGACAGCACTTCATTGCCGTCGATCGGGTTTAAAGAAAGATGTGGTCCCATATAAGTAAGTTTATCGAATTTGATAAGGACAGGCAGCTGCTTAAGGTCATAATCTTCACGAACGTTAAAATTCTCAAATAATACCTGCTTGTCTTTCTCAAAGTAATAAAACATTAATCCAAGGGTCGGGTTCGTAAAATGAATCAAGCCTAACTCGCTTCTGATCTCGTCATTCAATCTTTTCTTTTCATATAAATCAGCTGATAAATAGTTCTCTAGGCTTTTGCCGACCCTCCCGTCAAAGGCGAGCTGTTGAGAAGTGTGATTTAGCTGACCGAGCGTATCTTCAAGCAATAGTCTTACTTGATGCAAATTGCTTTGGACCCCGCCCTCTGCTTTATTTTGTAAAATCGCATACATGGAGAAATAGGAAATGCTCCCAATGATAATTAATGGTGCGAGTGAGCTGATAAACAGGATCAGGATTAGACGATATTTCAACGAATGCGGCTTCGGATGCAGCCCCGCAATTTTAAGTATTGTCATGATTCAGCCTCACTTTACTTCTTATCTAACATTGCCTAGTATACCTAACATATAAAACGCTTACAACGGTCAATTAATTGCATTTTTTTTACAAACGGACTAAGAAAAATGAAAAAGCACAACCCTTTGATGAACAAAAGGCTGTGCTTTATAAGTTTTTCAGCTATTTCAAAGCTTTCATTGCAATATCCGTACGGTAATGCTTCCCGTCAAAATGAATCCGATCCGCATCCGCATAAGCTTTCTGACGAGCTTCAATGATATCTTTGCCAAGGCCTGTGATTCCAAGAACGCGTCCGCCATTGGTGACAATTTGGCCATCCTCGATAGCTGTCCCCGCGTGGAACACTAGCGAGTCTTGTACTTGATCCAGTCCAGTAATCGGCAGCCCTTTCGGGTAAGGACCTGGGTAGCCTGGTGAAGCTACAATTACACAAACTGCCGCTTCCTCGCTCCACTCGATCGGCTGGTCAGCCAACGTTCCGTTGTTGATAGCTAGGAAAATATCGAGCAGATCGGTTTTGAGGCGAGGCAAAATAACCTGCGTCTCTGGATCACCGAAACGAGCGTTAAACTCAATGGTTTTCACGCCATTCGGGGTCAAAATCAAACCGGCATAAAGCACGCCCTTGAAGGGACGGCCTTCTTTTACCATCGCATCAGCTGTAGGTTGAACGATGTTCACAAGTGCTTCCTGTACGATCGACTCAGGGATATGCGGCAGCGGGGAGTACGTGCCCATTCCGCCCGTATTTGGCCCTTTATCGTTATCAAAAACAGGCTTATGATCCTGCGAAGGCACCATGAGGCGAACCGTGGACCCATCAACAAATGCTAGCAACGACATCTCTTGTCCGGTTAGGAATTCCTCGATCACGACGCTTGCGCCAGCGGATTTACCAAAAACTTGATCCACCATAATATCGCGAAGCGCTGCTTCCGCTTCCTCCATCGTTTGTGCAACGGTAACACCTTTACCCGCGGCCAAGCCATCTGCTTTAATCACAATTGGAGCCGATTGACTGCGTAAGTAAGCAAGCGCTGGCTCATAAGCGTCGAAAGACTCGTAAGTCGCTGTCGGGATGCTGTACTTTTTGAGCAGTTCCTTCATGAATACTTTGCTGCCTTCGATAATCGCCGCATTCGCGCGAGGTCCGAAAGCCTCGATGCCTTTGGACTCCAAGTGGTCAACCAAACCAGCTGCTAATGGATCGTCAGGTGCTACCATCACGAGGTCAATCGCCTGCTCCTTCGCAAATGTACTGATCTCGTCGAATTGCAGTTCCGTAATCGGCACACATTCCGCTAAGCCAGCAATCCCGCCGTTCCCCGGTGCGCAGAACAATTTGCTGATCTTCGGGCTTTTGCTGAGTGCCCATACAATCGCGTGCTCGCGCCCGCCTCGTCCAATAACTAATACACGCATCTAGGAAACCCCTCTCATGGGGAATGCCCACGGTCCGGTTAATGATCGTGAGCATTCTCAATTGTTTTAGTGTTTAAAGTGACGAACGCCTGTCATGACCATGGCAATGCCATTTTCGTTCGCTACGCGGATGGATTCTTCGTCTTTAATGGAGCCGCCCGGTTGAATCACCGCTGTGATTCCCGCTTTTGCTGCCATTTCAAGCGTGTCGCCCATTGGGAAGAATGCATCGGAAGAAAGAACGGAGCCTTTCGCCTTGTCGCCAGCTTGCTCAATGGCAATTTTGGCTGCGCCAACGCGGTTCATTTGACCAGCGCCCACGCCAACCGTCATGTCGTCTGCAACGAGTACGATTGCGTTAGATTTAACGTGCTTAACTACTTTCCATGCGAAAAGCAATTGTTTCATCTCTTCAGCCGTCGGTTGACGCTCAGAAACGACCTTCAGATCAGCTTCGGTCAGCTGGTAGGCATCGCTAGCTTGTACGAGCATGCCACCTTCAACCGTTGTAATCACTGGCTCTGCTTTACGGCCAGCTACTGTATCTAAGCCGCTTACTTTGAGTAGGCGAATGTTTTTCTTTTTAGAAAGGATATCAAGCGCTTCCGGTGTAAAATCAGGCGCAATAACGATTTCCAGGAAAATCTCATGCAGTAATTGAGCTGTTGCCTCATCCACCGCGCGGTTCGCAGCCACGATACCACCGAAGATGGACGTTGGGTCTGCATTGTACGCTTTTGTGTAAGCTTCTAGTACGTTTGTACCGATACCTACGCCGCAAGGATTCATGTGCTTAACGGCTACAACCGCAGGTTCACTGAATTCTTTAACAATCTGAAGCGCAGTATTAGCGTCGTTAATATTATTGTACGATAATTCTTTACCATGTAATTGTTCAGCTGTTGTAATGTTGCCAGCAGCCGCATTCGGCTTACGATAGAAAGCCGCGCTTTGATGCGGGTTCTCTCCGTAACGAAGTTCCTGCATTTTCTCATAAGTCACTGTATAACGCTCTGGGTAAGGCTCGCCTTGCAGGCCAGTCAAGTAGTCACCAATCAAAGCATCGTAAGCTCCTGTGTGACGGAACACTTTGGCAGCTAGACGTTTGCGCGTTTCCAGCGTTGTGTCACCAGTCTCTTGAACTTCTTCCAACACTTTTGCATAGTCAGTCGTGTCAACGATAACGGAAACGAACGCATGGTTCTTAGCTGCGGAACGAAGCATCGTCGGCCCACCGATATCGATGTTCTCAATCGCATCTTCGTAAGTCACATCAGGCTTAGCAATCGTTTCAGCAAAAGGATACAAATTCACGACAACCAGATCAATATACTCCAAACCGAGCTTCTTCATGCTCTCTTGGTGCTCCACGTTGTCACGAACGGCCAGTAGTCCGCCGTGAACATTCGGATGCAGCGTTTTGACGCGGCCATCCATGATCTCCGGAAACCCTGTAACCTCGGAAATACCGATAACCGGCACCCCTTTATCCTTCAACAAACTAAGCGTACCACCCGTAGAAATGATCTCAACGCCCAGCTTCGACAGCTCGCTCGCGAATTCAACAATTCCCGTCTTATCGAAAACGCTGATTAGTGCTCTTTTGATTGCCACTATGCTTCCTCCCAGAAAATAATATTTGTAACTTCTCCCGCTCATCCCAACTTAGCGATGAAAAACAGCCTTAACTTCGATCAAGCTCACGCAATTGGCGTAAAACAGCTACTTTAAGTGATATCAAACAGCAGCGCGCACCGCCGAGTTATCCACAAGGAACCTTAATCTTAGGAGTTACGGCGCCAACCTACGCCCGCACGCTAACCCTGCGGCCATCTATGCTCACGCGATCCTCGCGCAGCCAGCGAATCACCTGCGGAAGCAGCACATGCTCAGCCGCATGGATGCGCTCGGCCAGCGAGTCCGCAGTCTCGTGCTCGTGGATCTCCACAGCGCGCTGGGCGATGATCGGCCCGGAGTCCAGCCCGCCGTCCACGAAGTGAACGGTCACGCCGGTTTGCTTCACGCCGTACTCGACGGCTTGCTCGATCGCACGCACGCCGGGAAACGACGGCAGCAGCGAAGGATGAATGTTGATCATGCGTCCGAAATACGGCTCAACAAGCACATTCGTAATAATCCGCATGTAGCCGGCCATTACGATCAGATCAACCTGACGATCGTGCAGCTCCTTAAGGATAAGAGCCTCGTAAGCCTCACGGCTCTCATATTCCTTCGGAACAAACGTGAATACAGGCACCTTCGCCTCTATAGCACGCTCCACTACATACGCTTGCGGGCGGTCACAGACAAGAAGCTCGATGCTGACATCAAGCTTCCCCTTCTGTACCTGATCTACGATGGCCTGGAAATTCGAGCCGCTGCCCGAAGCAAAAATCGCAATTCGGTAAGGCTGCATTAAACCTCAGCTCCTTGGAACGTCACTACACGCTCGCCTTCTGTAACAACGCCTAAACGGTAAGCTTTCTCGCCTTGTGCTTCTGCTGCGGCAATAGCTTTCTCCGCATCGTCCGCGTCAACGATAACAACCATCCCGATGCCCATGTTGAACGTGCGGAACATATCGTTGTTCGAAATGCCGCCCTCACGCTGCATCAATTCAAAAATCGGCAGGATCGGCCACGATCCATATTGGATTTCGACGTTCACGCCATCAGGCAGAACGCGCGGAATATTTTCGATGAAACCGCCGCCTGTAATGTGTGCCATCCCTTTGATCGCAACATCTTCAAGCATCGCAAGAACTGGCTTCACATAAAGCTTCGTTGGTTCAAGCAGCACGTTACCAAGCTTATCGCCCAGCTCATCCACATGTCCTTGAAGCGTATAACCGCCATCTTCCAGCAAAAGCTTGCGCACAAGAGAGAACCCGTTACTGTGCACACCGCTCGATGCCAGACCTAGAACCACGTCTCCAGGACGGATCGTTGTACCATCGATGATCTTTTTCTTGTCGACGATTCCAACCGTAAACCCGGCAATGTCATACTCCCCTGACGCATACATGCCCGGCATTTCCGCCGTTTCGCCACCGATGAGTGAGCAGCCAGACTGCGCACAACCGTCAGCGATCCCTTTAACAATAGCTTCAATTTTCTCTGGAATTACTTTGTCACAAGCGAGATAGTCGAGGAAAAAAAGTGGCTCCGCGCCTTGAACGATAATATCATTCACGCACATCGCGACAGCATCAATCCCAATCGTATCATGCTTATCCATTGCAAAAGCGATCTTCAGCTTCGTGCCCACGCCGTCCGTACCAGATACGAGAACAGGCTCCTCGTATTTGTCTTTGTTCAAGCTGAACAGCCCGCCGAAGCCACCGAGGTCAGTTAACACTTCAGGACGGAAAGTCCGTTTGACGTGCTTTTTCATCCGTTCTACTGCTTCGTTCCCTGCCGCGATATCGACTCCAGCCTTTTTGTAAGCATCCGACACTTCGCTTCCACTCCTTAGTTTGTATATGTATCGGGAGGTCGACCGCCTAAGCGAGCCCCCCGTTGTGTCTATTCCAACTTATTGCATTTCCCTATCTATTAACCAATTAATCGCAAGCACAACCAACCTTAGTAACATCCACAATTTCTGTTGGATAGGTGTTATCGAAACATGCCGTACAGTAGCCGCTCTCCGCCCCTGCAGAGCCTTGACCGATCGAATCTAACAGACCTTCTTTGGTCAGAAAATGCAAGGAATCCGCGTTGATCGCTTTACGAATCTCTTCGATAGAATTCATCGCAGCGATCAGCTCTTTACGATCCGGTGTATCAATCCCGTAGTAGCATGGGTTCATAAAAGGCGGCGAAGAGATACGCACGTGCACTTCTGTTGCCCCAGCTTCTCTAAGTAAATTGACGATGCGGAGTGACGTTGTCCCGCGCACGATGGAGTCATCAATCATGACAACACGCTTGCCTTCGACGACTTTGCGAACAGCGCTCAACTTCATTTTAACACCTTGCTCACGAAGCTCTTGGCTTGGAATAATGAACGTCCGGCCTGTGTAGCGGTTCTTGATCAGACCCAACTCATAAGGGATACCCGTTTGTTCCGCATAACCAATTGCAGCCGAAATACTCGAATCCGGCACCCCTGTTACAATATCAGCGTCAACGAAAGCTTCCATCGCCAGTTTCTTACCCATCCGCTTACGCGCGGAGTGAATATTCACCGTATCAATGTCACTATCTGGACGAGCAAAGTAGATATACTCCATCGCACAAATCGCGCGTCGGCCGCTTTCCGTGAAACGCTCCGAGCGGAAGCCGTCGCGGTCAATCACGATGATTTCCCCCGGCTGCACATCACGGAAATACGTAGCTCCCACCGCGTCGAAGGCGCAGGACTCGGAAGCGAACAAGTACGCATCTCCCAGACGGCCGATCATGAAGGGACGAAGTCCGTTCGGATCGAGAGCAGCGATCAATTTATCCTTGGTGACGATCAGGAAGGCAAAGCCGCCGATAACTTGATTCATCGCATCTTTAACCGCATCCACAATATCGTCGTGCTCCGAACGGGCAATCAAATGCGCCATAACCTCGGTGTCGCTCGTCGTTTGGAAGATCGAACCCTTCTTCTCAAGCTCGCGCTTGATAATGTTGGCATTATCGAGGTTACCGTTTGTCGCAATCGCAAGGTCGCCCTCCCGATATTTGAAAACTAGAGGCTGCGCATTCGCCAGCTTGCTCTCGCCTGCTGTGGAATAACGCACATGCGCAATCGCTGTGGAACCTGTCAGAGGCGACAAATTCTCGTTAGTGAACACCTCTTTAGCAAGTCCCATCCCGCGATAATAGTTAAACTTTCCATCTTCTACTGTACAGATACCAGCGCTTTCCTGTCCGCGGTGCTGCAGGGCATGCAGCCCGTAATAGCACAGAGAGGAAGCGTCGGGATGACCATACACCCCAAACACCCCGCACTCCTCATTCAGCTTATCAAACAATCCGCCATGGCCGCCTACACCTTCGTTGAAATACTCTCCTGTCCAAAGCTCATGCTGCCCGTCGCCCACTTGGACAACTGGAGCAGCAGGAAGCTTTAGGGCCTCGGATTGTTTTATGCCATTAGACATGGAATCGCATCCTTCCAGACTTTCGCCAGCTCGTTTACCGGAGACTGGAGACGCTGTTCGTTATTGATTTTAACGGTCAGATCTGAACCTGTTACTGTTCCAATTTCTTGATAAGGTACGCCTTGTGAAGCAATCCAGTGTTTCAAAGCGTCCGCTTTATCAGGGGAAGCACTCAGCAAAATACGGGATTGTGTTTCACTGAATAGCGTGAAGTCAGGACGAAGGTCAGACGCCACATTAACAGCTGCACCCAATTTACCGCCGATACAGCTTTCAGCCAAAGCAACGGCCAAGCCGCCTTCGGATAAGTCATGCGCAGAAGCAACAAGACCTTCTTGAATTGCTTTTAGTACAGCATTTTGCAGGCGTTTCTCTGTAGCCAAGTCCAATTCTGGAGGACGGCCTTCGGTTACACCGTGAATGACATATTGGAATTCGCTGCCGCCGAGCTCTGCTTTCGTCTCGCCGAGCAGGATGATGATGTCGCCTTCTTTTTTGAAGCTTTGCGTCGTGATGTGGTCGATGTCATGAACAAGACCAACCATCCCGATAACCGGAGTTGGGTAGATCGCACCTTTGGCGTTCTCGTTGTAAAGCGAGACGTTACCGCCGATAACCGGTGTATCCAAGAAGCGGCAAGCTTCTGCCATACCATCTGTGGATTTCTCCAGCTGCCAGAAAATCTCTGGCTTATCTGGGCTGCCGAAGTTCAGGTTATCCGTAACCGCGAGCGGCTCGGCACCGGAGCAAACAACGTTACGCGCTGCTTCGGAAACCGCGATCCGTCCGCCTACTTCCGGATCCAAGTACACATAGCGTCCGTTGCAGTCGGTTGTCATTGCGAGGCCCTTACGGGTACCGCGAATGGTCACAACCGCTGCGTCCGAACCCGGACGTACTGCCGTATCTGTACGAACCATGTGGTCATACTGGTTGTACACCCACTCTTTGCTCGCTACCGTCGGAGACGCGAGCACTGATTTCAGCGCATCCGTCAATTTCGTTACCTCAGGGTAACGAGTCGTGTCGATCGATGCGCTAGCTTCGTAATAAGCCGGCACCTTGCTCGGCTTATTGTACACCGGGCACTCGTCGACGAGTGCGCCGACAGGCATGTTCCCCACGACTTCACCGTGGTGGATCAATTTCAGGTAACCGTCATCGGTTACCTTGCCGACTTTGGCGCAGTGGAGACCCCAGCGCTCGAAAATGCCCTTAGCTTGCGCCTCATGCTTCGGCTCAACAACGAAAAGCATACGCTCTTGAGACTCAGACAGCATCATTTCATACGCTGTCATACCTTCTTCGCGCTGCGGAACTTCATCGAGGTAAAGCTCCATGCCGTTGCCCGCTTTACTAGCCATCTCTGCGCTGGAGCAAGTAAGCCCCGCAGCGCCCATATCTTGAATTCCGAGTACGATGCCGGAATTGATTAACTCTAAGCACGCTTCCAGCACGAGCTTCTCCATGAACGGATCGCCCACTTGTACCGCTGGGCGCTTCGCTTCGGACTCAGCCGTAAGCTCCTCGGATGCGAACGTCGCACCATGAATACCGTCGCGGCCAGTCGCTGGACCAACGTAGAACACTGGGTTGCCAACACCTTTGGCAACACCGCGTTGAATCATGTTGTGGTCGATAAGACCCACACACATCGCATTAACGAGCGGGTTCCCCTCGTAGCTCTCGTCGAACATCACTTCGCCGCCGACTGTCGGAATCCCGATACAGTTCCCGTATCCAGCGATTCCGGATACAACGTGCTCGAACAAGTACTTCACGCGGTCGTTTTCCAGCTTGCCGAAACGCAAGGAATTCAGAAGCGCTACAGGGCGCGCGCCCATTGAGAAAATATCACGAATAATACCGCCCACACCTGTCGCCGCGCCTTGATAAGGCTCGATCGCTGAAGGGTGGTTATGACTTTCTATTTTGAAAACAACCGCTTGGTTGTCTCCGATATCTACAATCCCTGCGCCTTCACCAGGTCCCATCAGAACGCGAGGTCCTGTAACTGGGAATTTGCGAAGAACAGGTTTGGAATTTTTATAAGAACAATGCTCGGACCACATAACGCTGAATACACCGATTTCTACATAGTTCGGATTGCGTCCAAGGAAGCCGCAAATTTTGGCAAACTCTTCGTCCGTTACGCCCATTTGCTTGTAAATTTTCTGCTCCGCGATTTGCTCGGCTGTTGGTTCATTAACGGATAGCTGCTGCGTCATGTTTCTCCCTCCAAGCGCTTAGAATTGATGTGAACATTTTCTTACCATCTGCGGAGCCAAGAATCTCATGAACGGCACGCTCCGGATGAGGCATCATACCAACGACATTACCTGCTTTATTGCTAATTCCAGCGATATCATCAAGTGATCCGTTCGGGTTGTTGCCCGCTTCATAACGAAATACGATTTGATTGTTTTCTTGTAATTCTTTTAGTGTAGCTTCGTCACAATAGTAATTACCTTCGCCGTGAGCAATTGGAATTTCAATCAACTCGCCCTCCGCGTAATCACGCGTGAAAGCCGTCGTGTTGTTCTCCACTTTAAGGATCGTTTGGTGGCAGCGGAATTTCATTCCGTTGTTGCGCAGCAAAGCGCCTGGCAGTAATCTTGCTTCCGTTAACACTTGGAATCCGTTACAAATACCTAGAATGTACTTGCCTTCTTCCGCAGCCTTAACCACAGCTTTCATTACGTTCGTAAATTGTGCAATCGCTCCGCAACGCAGGTAATCCCCATAAGAGAATCCACCCGGCACGAGGATGCAGTCGTATTTGGACAAGTCGCCATCTGTATGCCAAACATACTCAACCGGCTGACCAATGGTATCTTCGATTGCTTTGTACATATCGATGTCGCAGTTCGATCCCGGAAATACAAGAACCGCAAAATTCATGACGTTTTCCTCCTTCTTCTGGTATGTTACGCCAACTCGTAGCGGTAGTCTTCGATAACCGTGTTCGCAAGCAGCTTCTCGCACATTGCTTTTACGCGCGCTTCTGCTTCTGCTTTATCCGTTGTATCCAGTTCTAACTCCAAGTATTTCCCGATGCGCACCTTGCCAACTTCGTCAAAACCCATGGAATGAAGCGCTCCTTGCACCGCAGTTCCTTGAACATCCAGTACGTTCTGCTTGATCGTTACGTAGACCGTTGCTTTCATTTCTAATCTCTCCTTAGAGTTAATTTAATCCACCAAACGGTGTAAAATTTCTTTATAACGGTTCGAAGTTTCTTCTACAACGGAAGCTGGCAGCTCATCCGGCTCACTATTTTTATCCCAGCCCGATCCCGCTAAATAAGTGCGAACGGGCTCTTTGTCCATCGAATCAATCTCGATATCCAGGGCGTATTTATCTTGGGACCAGTAACGCGAGGAATCCGGCGTGAAAATTTCATCAATAATAATAAGTTCACCCGCATAAAAGCCGAATTCAAACTTCGTATCAGCTAAAATAATGCCCTTTTGCTCACAAATCGAATGAGCCAGCGTGTAAAGCATGATGCTTCGCTCTTGCAGCGCATATGTCAGCTCTTCGCCGACTAAATCAATCATTTGTTCCACGGAAATGTCTTCGTCATGACCGACATCATTTTTAGCCGCAGGTGTGAAAATAGGATCTTGCAAGCGCTCGTTTTTACGCAGGCCTTCAGGCAGTTTGCGACCATTGATCTCGCCGGTTTTCTCGTACTGTCTCCAGCCGTTGCCTGTGATGTAACCGCGAACCACGCATTCGATAGAGATGCGCTCCGCTTTTTTCGCTACAATAGTACGTTCCCTTAGAAGCTCTCTATCTTCCGCACTCGGAATAATCGCATGGAGCTTTTCCACGTCCGTGTGCACAATGTGATTGCTCATGTAACCGCTCGTCACGCCGAACCAGTATTTACTTAGCGCGTTCAGAACGTACCCCTTATCAGGAATACCAGGCTTCAACATGTAATCAAAAGCCGAAATCCGATCCGTCACCACGATAAGGAAATGTTCGCCCAGATCATACAGTTCACGTACTTTACCCTTATGAACCAGGGGAGCGTTAATCATTTCAACAGCTGACTCCAAGATATTGTTAGCCACGAACCACACATCCTTTCCTGCTAAAATGCCCTGCTTTATTTCAAACCTAAACGGTTAAAGATCGTATCTACATGTTTCAAATGCCAGCTTGGATCGAAGCAATCTGCGATCTCTTCTGGGCTTAACACTTCAGTAATCACGGAAGCATTCTCCACGATTTCGCGGAATGAACGCTGCTCTTCCCATGCTTGCATCGCTCTTGGCTGAACCGTATCGTACGCTTGCTCACGAGCAAAGCCTTTGTCAATCAGCTTCGTCATAACGCGGCCAGAGAAAGGAACGTCATAGGTGCTGCGCATGTTGCGTTTCATATTTTCAGGGAACACAGTCAAGTTCTTGATGATGTTGCCTAGACGGTTCAGCATGTAGTTAAGCAGCTGCGTCGCATCCGGCAGAATAATACGCTCAACGGAGGAGTGCGAAATGTCGCGCTCATGCCAAAGCGTTACGTTCTCGTAAGCGGAAACCATGTGCCCGCGAATCACACGGGACAGACCGGAAATGCTCTCGCAACCAATTGGGTTACGCTTATGCGGCATTGCGGAGGAACCTTTTTGACCTTTTGCAAACGGCTCTTCAACCTCGCGGAACTCACTCTTCTGAAGTGCACGAATTTCAGTCGCGAATTTATCAAGAGACGTAGCAACTAGCGCCAGCGTCGCCATGTACTCAGCATGACGGTCGCGCTGTAAGGTTTGTGTAGAGATCGGAGCTGCTTTCGTGCCCAGCTTGCTGCACACATACTCTTCAACGAACGGATCAATGTTCGCGTAGGTGCCTACTGCACCTGAGATTTTACCGAATTGTACGCCATCAGCTGCAAAACGGAAACGCTCCAGGTTACGCTTCATTTCCTCGTACCAAAGGGCCATTTTCAAACCAAACGTCGTCGGCTCTGCATGCACACCATGCGTTCTGCCCATCATTGCTGTATCTTTATGTTCGATCGCTTTATTGCGAAGGATTTCGATGAAATTCTGAATGTCTTTGTCCAAAATCTCGTTAGCTTGTCTCAGTAAGTAGCCAAGTGCCGTATCGACAACGTCAGTCGAAGTCAAACCGTAGTGAACCCATTTGCGCTCAGGTCCCAGCGTTTCGGAAACTGCTCTAGTAAAGGCGATTACGTCATGACGCGTCTCTTGCTCGATTTCATAAATGCGGTCAATGTTGAAGCTTGCGTTCTCGCGCAGTACTTTCACATCTTCCTTAGGAATAACTCCGAGCTCTGACCATGCTTCGCAAGAAAGAATCTCGACTTCAAGCCAAGCTTGGAATTTATTTTCCTCTGTCCAAATGCGTGCCATTTCTGGGCGTGTATAACGTTCAATCATGTTAGCCGTTCCTCCAATGAGTTCTTTTACTTACTTTCCCAAATGCTTGTCTGTTCTATCCAAGTCAGTGCTTTCGCTACGTCGCTTGTAAGGAGATTGATGTGTCCCATCTTACGTTTTTCTTTCGCTTCTTTCTTGCCATATAGATGAACCTTCGCGGAAACGCCTAATTCACTGTGTTCCAGGAAATCGGGTCGGTCGATCAGTTCTTGCAGCGGTTCAACATGCTCACCAAGCAAATTGACCATCACAACCGGGGACAACAGCTCGGTAGAACCAAGCGGCAGGTTGCAAATCGCGCGAACATGCTGCTCGAACTGTGAAGTCCGGCAGGCTTCCATCGTGTAATGACCTGAATTGTGCGGGCGTGGCGCAAGCTCATTAACGTAAAGCTGTCCATCCTTCGTCAGGAATAACTCCACTGCGATCAAACCAATCACACCAAGCGATTCTGCGATGCGTACAGCAAGCTCTTCAGCTTCCTTTTGCACCTGAGCAGGGATTCGCGCGGGAACGATCGATTGATGCAGGATGTTATGTACATGTATATTTTCAGCAGCGGGAAAAGCCTTTACCTCGCCGCGTGGACTTCTTGCCGCAATCACGGATAATTCTTTGTCAAAATGAATGAATTGTTCGAGAACCAGCTCTGTTTTGGCGCGGCTGAGCGTTTCGTAAGCTTCCTCCACCTCGTCCAGCGAGCGAAGAACCCATTGCCCTTTGCCATCGTAGCCGCCGGTTGCTGTTTTGAGCACGCACGGTGTCCCGAAACGTATTACCGCTTCTTTTAGTTCCGCAGCGCTCTTGATTTCAGCATATGGAGCCACAGGTACGCCCGCTGCTTCAATCGCTCTCTTTTCACGCAGACGATGCTGGGTCGTGTATAAAAGCTCACTCCCTTGAGGAACATAGGACTCATTCATTAATATGTTGGTTACATGTGCATCGACGTTCTCGAATTCGTAGGTGATGACGTCCGATAGGGCTGCGAGCTTCCTCGCTGCTTCAACATCGTCAAAGTCCGCCTGAATTTGCTCATCCGCGACTTGACCGCAAGGCGCATCATCCGTAGGGTCGAGCGTCACGAAGCGATACCCCATGTTGCGTCCGGCCAAGGCCAGCATTCGGCCTAGCTGCCCACCGCCCAAGATGCCGATGGTGCCGCCTGGCTTGATGACCTTATCGCTTAAGTTTGATGCTTCACTCATAACAGGTCACTGCTTTCAATCACGGTCTGAGCAATTCGCTCGCGACGCGCTCTGACCTTCGCTTGCAGCTCCGGCTCGAATGCGCCCAGAATTTGCGCTGCCAAGAGGCCAGCATTCGTTGCGCCCGCATGTCCGATTGCCACCGTCGCGACGGGAATGCCGCCTGGCATTTGTACGATCGAGAGCAAGGAATCAAGTCCGTTCAGCGTGGACGTTTTGACTGGAACACCAATAACCGGAAGCTCCGTTTTGGCTGCTACCATCCCTGGTAGATGCGCCGCCCCTCCTGCTCCGGCAATAATCACTTGAATGCCGCGGCCTGCCGCCGAAGCTGCATATTCGAACATAAGGTCCGGCGTTCTATGCGCAGAAACCACCTTTTTCTCATAAGGCACTCCCAGCTCTTCCAGCATGTCGCATGCGTGCTTCATCGTTTCCCAATCCGACTGGCTTCCCATTATGACACCAACACGTACCGTCATCATAAACCTACTCTCATATTGTAATTTTAAAAATCAACTTTGATAACGAAGATTATGCGATGATGTATCTCGACATCGAATCTTGAACGAAACCTGGGAAGTCCGGTACTCACGTAGCCAGCTACGCTCCGTTCCTCCTTCTCCACCTTTCGTCCAACCTTCTCGGTTCTGAAAGCTAACTTTTAAAACTTTCATTTTAAATAATTACTATACTATCATGCCCTTAAACCCAAAAAACGCCCAGAGCTAGAATACATGATTCTATCCGCTGGACAGCAAAAGAACCGAATGCAAAAAGACCATCGTCTTCCTATGGTTTCCCTCATTCGCTTCCTCGTAGTCCAAAAATTCATGGTTTTTGGGTAGAAACTTTCAGGCCTTATCCCTGATTTTATACGAGTTGATTCGACATTTTCAATTAGTGCGGCTTCATTTCCCGCTTCCCTAGTTTACTACCAACTAACGTGCGATGTCAATTTCAAAAAACGAACAATTTTCGTCTAATTCTTTTGGATAGTTCGCTTTTTGGTGCATTTTCTATCTTTTAAACGGTTTGCGACCTCAGATGAGATTCTCATCATCTCCTGAGACCCGATTTGTTAGCAATAAATACTCTCGATAAGCAGACGTTTATTATGCTAATATTTTTCGACAAGACCCTTTATTTAAAGCTCAACGCACTAAATAACGGCTTACACCTCCAATGGGTGAGATTGTTTGAAAGGCCAAATTCTTGTACAACAGCGACCGTCGATTCATTCACCCGTTCTTTCTCCACTTGAAGGTGTCTTAATTCGGGTCAATCGTCATCTATGCTGGGTTGAGGTTACTGGATGCATGAATCCCTATTTGCGGTTGAATAATGTTGTAAAAACAATCATGACGCCTACGACGCCACCCCCAAGAATGAAAATAATGTGTTCTTACGTTTTTTTTCGTATAAAAGTTGAGTGTGAGGGCAGGTAGATAATCAAGAATAGGTTCACTGGTGGGTGAACATTAATGTTTGACCCGCAGTAACCATATGATGTGCTCCGTTATCGGAGTGTATAGCAGAAAAGTTCGGTGCGAGGCAGGTAAAATAGTATTCTATTCAAATACTGATAAACAGCTGGTCGAATTCAGCTCTGTGGAGTGACTTCGGACATATAAGCTGCTTATCTGCGGATCGTAGGGAACGAGGAGCCTCTATTTCGGTGATTATGCCGATTCCGGATCGGTACGCGGAACGTGGGGGCGCTATTTTGGCGGTTTTCCGATTTTAACACCTCGAAAGCGGGAAATAGAGGCTCCTCGTTCCGCGAAAACGTGAAATACGCGGTTTTGCGCAAAATAAGGCTTCTACGTTCCGCTAAAATCTAATGATGCCAGTTGCGGGTTGAATTTAGGAAACGGATAGAAGAACTGTGGATGCAGCTTGTCTGGTTGGGCCATGAGATGGAGATGTGCTCCTTAGTTGAAGTATGTTGTAAAAACAATCATGACGCTACGACGCCCCCCCAAGAATGAAAATAATGTGCTCTTACGTTTTTTTTCGTATAAAAGTGCAACAATTACTGCCGAAATCCCGCCTCTCTCCCTTGTACTCGTTATGAGGAGGCACAATTCTTATTTGCATAAAAAAGAGGGCATTCCAATAAATGGAATACCCCTCTTTTAGCCAATTCACACTACACAGCAGAAACTTCTTTCACAGACCCCGTTTGCAGAGACATATCCGTTTCCTCTGGATTTGGATTAAACTGATTTTCACTCTTCGCAATGACAATTGTCGCTACGCTATTACCAATGATGTTCGTAATTGCTCTCGCTTCGGACATGAACCGGTCTACCCCAATCAGAAGCGCCATGCCTTCAATGGGAATGACATTGTTCGGAATTGCGGCTAGTGTAGCCGCCAGTGTGACGAAGCCAGATCCGGTAATACCCGCAGCACCTTTCGAAGTTAGCATCAGTACGCCCATGAAGGTCAGTACCTGAATCCAATTTAGTTCTACACCATAGGCTTGTGCAATGAATAACCCTGCCATAGATAAGTAGATCGATGTACCGTCAAGGTTGAACGAATAACCAGTGGGAACAACGAGACCTACGACCGGCTTGGATGCGCCGAACTTCTCCAGCTTTTCCATAACGCGCGGCAATGCGGATTCGGATGATGATGTTCCTAATACAAGCAGCAGCTCTTCTTTAATGAATTTCAAGAGCTTAATTAAGCTAAACCCATACATTCTACAAATGGATCCGAGCACAATAAAGATGAACAGCGCCATGGTCACATAGACGGACCCCATCATTTTGCCGAGAGAAAACAAAGAATGAACGCCGAACTTGCCGATTGTATAAGACATCGCACCAAAAGCAGCAATTGGTGAGAATTTCATGATGATTCCTACAATGCGGAAGAAAATTTCATTCATTTTCTCTAGGAAATTCGTAACGGGTTTCACTCTGTCCCCAAGACCAGCCATCGCGAGGCCAAACAAGATAGAGAAGAATAGAACCGGCAGCATATCACCTTTGGAGAATGCAGCCATCACATTATCCGGAACGATACTTGTAAGGAAATCGACAAAGCCGTGACTGCTTGCTGCCGCGTCTTTCGTATACTTTGCAACATCTGCGGCCTTCACACCAGCCGTGCTCATTCCTGCGCCAGGGCGAATGATGTACATGACAGCTACCCCGATAACCATTGCAAACGTAGTAATAATTTCAAAGTACAGAAGCGCCTTGCCGCCGATTCGACCTACTTTTTTCATATCCCCCATACCAGAGATCCCGATTACAATGGTAAAGAAAACAATTGGAGCGATGACCATCTTGATCATTTTCACGAACACATCGGAAAGAACTTTTAAGCTTTCCCCCTGGTGAGGGAAAAACTGACCGAGCGCAATCCCGAGCACAATCGCTAACAGTACCTGCAGTGTTAGGTTTTTTCTAAGTTTCATTATCATCATAACTCCTCCTTCATCTCTATCTAAGCTAGGCTTGGACTTTCTCTTTGCGTCTTCTTGCGACCCCGTCTTCATATGCTGCTTCTATAACCGCATCTCGCACTCGTTCCGCGACTGATTGATTAAACACACTTGGAATAATGTAATACTCATTCAACTCATCTTCTTGAACAACCGATGCAATCGCCTTGGCTGCTGCAAGCTTCATATTCTCAGTCACTCTGGATGCCCTGCAATCCAGTAATCCCCGGAACAATCCTGGGAAGCACAGCACATTGTTGATTTGGTTCGGGTAGTCCGAACGGCCAGTAGCCATAACCCGCACATAAGGCTCTGCCTCTTCTGGGAGAATTTCTGGCGTCGGGTTTGCCATCGCAAAGACGATCGGATTTTCCGCCATCTTGGCGACGTCTTCTCTTTTAAGTACACCTGGACCCGATACGCCAATAAAAATATCTGCCCCTTCAATAACATCCGTGAGTGATCCTTCTATCTGCTTCGGATTCGTATGTTCCGCGTACCACTGCCAAAACGGATTATCGTAAACGCCATTACGCGTGATAGCACCCTGTCGATCGACACCGATGATATTTCGAACTCCTGCAGCCATCAGCATTTTGGTGCAAGCCGTTCCTGCCGCTCCAACGCCGCAAAGCACGACTTTGCAATCCTCAAGTTTCTTGCCTACGATCTTAACGGCATTAAACAACCCCGCCAAAAGCACCACTGCTGTACCATGCTGGTCATCATGAAAAACGGGAATATCTAGTTCCTCGATAAGCCGCTGTTCAATCTCAAAGCATCTAGGTGCAGATATATCTTCTAGATTGATTCCGCCAAAAGTTGGCGATAGCGCTTTCACAATATTTACAATTTCATCTGTATCCTGTGTAGCCAGACATATTGGGAATGCATCGACGCCAGCTAACTGCTTAAATAACATCGCCTTTCCTTCCATTACAGGCATTGCTGCTTCAGGTCCAATATTACCTAGACCAAGTACGGCAGTTCCATCCGATATGACCGCGACCGTGTTGCGTTTGATGGTGAGCGTATGGGCAAGCGACGGCTTTTCGTGGATCGCCATGCACACCTTGGCAACACCCGGTGTATACACCCTGGAGAGGTCATCTCGATTTTTAATGGGATACTTGGGACTCATTTCAATTTTCCCGCCCAAATGAAGCAGAAACGTTTGATCCGAAACATGAACGATTTTCACTCCCGCTAATTTGCGGATGGCTGCAGCAATCAATTCCGTATGCTTGTTATCGTATACATTGATCGTGATATCCCGAACCGTGATGTTTTTATCCGTTCTAACGACGTCAATGGCTATAATATCTCCACCTGCATCACTAATGGCTGTAGCCACACTGCCGAACGACGCGGTATTCTTATCCAATTCTAATCTCAAAATAATACTTGTATTAACTCCCGATGGGATTGACACGTTCTTCACCTCAAGCGATATTAGACTTTGTTGTATCATCTATTTCTGTTTTCATGATACCGCTTTCAAAAGAAGGCGTGAAGAATTTGACCATATTGGTACTTATGGTCTTTTTGGTCTTCACTTTGACTTATGATCTTCTATCCTCTGCCATCCATACATACCTATTAATCGGGCGCCCAATCCCGCCATATTCAAGGTCTAACTTCACCTGCTTATTCTTCTCGAGAAAGTCCAGATACCTACGTGCCGTAACCCTTGCCAGTCCTACGCCCTCGGCTACTTCTTCAGCGGATAACGATTTGTGCTGCTGCATCAGAAACAGCATGACTTGTTTCATCGTCAGTGCTTGCAGACCTTTAGGCAAATCCATTTGCACACTGAACGTAGGTGATTCAGGAATCGGTTCTCCCCCGTTGTTACCGTGTAATAATTGATCCAATTCAACTTGTGATAGTGTAGATTCTTTACCTAATCTACTCTTCATCATTCGGTAATTTTCCAGCGCCTCTCGGACCCGCTCAAACTTAAAAGGCTTCATAATATAGTCCACTGCTCCCTGATGAAGCATCCGCTGGATCGTTGGAATGTCATTAGCGGCCGTAATTACAATCGCATCTGTATTCAACTGTTCATTTCGAATCTGCTGCAGCAATTCGGTTCCATTTTGCCCCGGCATATAAATATCAAGAATAACGAGGTCTGGCTTCAAATCACGAACTCTCTCGATACCATCTATGCCATTGGACGCTGTCCCTATAATTTCAAAGCCGGAAACCCTCTCAACAAATTGCCTATTCACTTCAAGAACCATCGGATCGTCCTCAATCAGTACGACTCTGTACATGAGTTTCTTCCTCTCTTGTGTGCATGGGGAATGTGAGAATAAAGCTCGTCCCCACACCAACCGTGGACTCCACTTTTAAATCGGCCCCGCATTTATTCACAATATTATGGATTAAATACAAACCAATGCCCCTGCTTTCGCCTACATTTGTGGAGAAGCCTCGCTCAAACATCCGTTGTTTGGTTTCCTCACTCATGCCTTTTCCATTATCCTCAACCAAAATTGATAATATGTCATCATCCTGTTCAATGCTGATAAAAACCTCTTTCTTGCCTTCCTTCTGCTTCAGGGCATCAAACGCATTCTCAATCAGATTCCCTAAGATGACCACAATGTCGTGCTGATCCAAATTATCTGGAAATCGTATCAACCTGCTTGCTCGGTCCAAACGAACGTCAACGCCCAACTCTCTGCCGCGGCTGATTTTCCCCAAAAGTAAGCCAGCAGCGCTCTCATTAGTGATTTTGCTCGAGACAAAGCTGCTAAGCTCGGATTGTGCTTCCACAGTTTCGAACAAATAGTCCAGCGCTTTCTGCTTATGATCAAGTTGGATCAAACCACCGATGGTGTGCAGCTTGTTCATATATTCATGATTCTGCACACGAAGCGCATCAACAAATGCCCTTACTCCGGTCAACTCTTCAGCGATTTTCGTCACCTCAGAGCGATCCCGAAAAATAGCTACTGCGCCAACCGTTTGATGGCCTACTTTAATAGGAACCCGATTACTCAAAATATGAGCTGGACCAACATGAAGCTCTTGGTTGTAAATAGCATGATTGAGCTGTAATATTTCTGGAAGTCTCGTATCTGGCAGCACTTCCCGAATATGGCGTCCGAGTACTTCCCCTTCGACTTGAAGCATTTTTTTGGCGTTATCGTTAAAAACCGTAATGTTTTCACGGCTGTCTATGGCAATAACGCCTTCATGCATCGCATTGAAAGTAGCCGTTCGTTCAACGAGCAGCTGCGCGATCTCAGCAGGCTCTAAACGAAACATCTGCTCCTTAATGTGCCTAGAGAGCATCCACGAACCCAAAATACCAAAGAGCAAAGACAAAAATACCGTCACATAAATTTGCCCCCGCATGTCGAGAATGATACCGGTTATTCCCGGCACCAGCTTCCCCGCCAGTACGACTCCTACCTGTTCGTGCTGCTCATTCATGACAGGTACGAAGGCTCTAAGCGCTGTCCCTTGTTCTCCTTTTGCCCTGGAAAGATACGTATGCTCAGCAAAGGCAGCATGCTCGTCCTCCCCCTGCGAAAGCTCCCCGATCCGGGAGGATGACGGGTGTGACCAACGAATGCCGTTCATGTCCATAACAACAATATAATCAACGTCATTAATAATCCGTAGACGTTCAGTGATCGGATTAATTTCCTGCCTTTTGTTCTGTTCGGTTAACCCGCTGATGATAGAAGGCAATTGGGTAACCGTGCGCGCAGTTACAAGCAGTCTCTGTCCAAGCTCTTGTTCCTGTAAGTGAATCACACGGCCTATTAAAATGATACCGCCGATACATATCGCAAATAATACGATACCGAACGACAGGATCGTAATTTTCCAATTCATGCGAAGACCCTTGATCTTCAAAACCTGATCACTCACTTTCTAGCTTTCCGTTTATTTCTAAGATCCTCCTACATTATGTTACACTGAATTTACGATATAAAACAGCTGGGGGTCCGTATGAAAACGTTTGTCGGTATCACTATGTTTCTTTTAATCGGACTCCTGACTGCGTTGGGATTCGGTTTCTCCTGGCAATTTAATAACGGGCCGCTCGCGGGTGATGATGAGCAGATCGGACTCGGCCGACAAACGGTCATTCGATTCAGCTTTAGTGTAGCGGAGAATACACCCAAAGGATTAGCGGCTCAAAAGTTCGCCCAACTAGTCAAAGAAAAGACTAACGACACCATCAAAGTAGAACTATTTCCGAACAGTACTCTGTACAATGAAGCCGATGAAGTCGCCGCTTTGCAGAAGGGCAGCATTCAAATGATTGCGCCGAGTTTCTCTAATATATCCGAGGTCGTTCCTGAATGGATGGCCATGGATCTCCCCTTCGTTTTTCAAAACGATGAGGATGTAGCAAAAGCTTTTCAAGGCAAGATCGGGAACATTTTAATGCGTAAATTAGAACTAAAGGGCATCGTTGGTCTCGGTTTTTGGGCCAATGGCTTTAAGCAAATGACGTCTAATCGCGGTACTCTTGCTCATCCGGAAGATTTTCGGGATTTGAAGTTTCGGATTCTTCCAAGCAAAGTCATTGAATCCCAATTTCGTAAGCTGAATGTGAAGACATTCCCTATTCCCTTTAACCAAGTTTATCGCAGTATGGAGTCCGGTCAGGTAGACGGTGGGGAGAATACGATTTCGAACATCTACTCTAAAAAGATGTATCAAGTCCAAAAATATCTAACCATAAGTAATCATGCTTATCTAGGTTATGGCGTGCTAATGAATAAAGTATTTTGGGAGAAACTATCCGCCGAACAGCAAAAAACGATCAATGATGCCATGCAGGAAACAACGATTTGGGCGAATCAAAATGCGATCGAGATCAACCGTAAACAATGGAACGAGTTACAGCGGATTGGGCAGATGAACGTTCACCTCCTGACCAATGAGGAACGGGATGAATGGCAGCAGGCGCTTGAACCTGTCTATCAAGAAGCTCAATCCTATCTCAGTAAAGAGCTTATGGATGCCGTAAACGAACTCAGACGCGAAAGCACTAAAAAGCAATCGGGATTATACTAGAAAAAGGCGCTGCAGCGTGAGAAGAGACAATCTTATCTCTACTCATACTGCAGCGCCTTACCTATTATTTATGAACAAATTGCCGCTTCATATCGTAAGGAGGCACCGATAACAGGCAATTCATTAACTAAACCAAGCTGTTTAAATACATGCAAGCTGCTATTAACCGTCATCGCATTCATATGAGGATATTTAACAATCAATGCTTCACAAATATCTTTGACCGTTGTGTAACTGCCCTGCTCATATAGAAACGTAAGTATTGCACACCGCTGCGGTGTTAAAGGTATGTTTTTGGCGCGCATCAGCTGCAGCGCTTGATTCAGATCATGTTGTACCATGATGGGAACCTCCTCTTCGATTTATTGGCATTTATATTATTTATTTATGATGACCATTAGCGGTTCAAATGTTGTAAGTAACCTGAAATATCTACGTTCAAGCCTGCTGCCAAGCTTTCTCCAAGCCCTTTATCGGCTCTGTAGAAATTACAGATCGCCAGCAGCTTCGATTTCTCGTGAACAGACGAGAGATCACCTACTAGATTCGAAATGAAATTCGCTTGCTCCTGCTCGCTGAAGCTGCGGAATGTGTCTCCGGCTTGTGCGAAATCATTTGTTTTCGCGATTTTTTGTCTCACAACTGATCCGCCCAGCGGAGCGCTGCTGTCGCGGAATTCAGGCGCTTCTTTCGGTGCATCGGCATGACGAGTCGGCTCATAATTCACACTGCCAGGCTGCTGCTTCATTTGCATAGCGCCATCGCGCTGGTTATTTTGCACGGTTGCATAAGGGCAGTTCACCGGAATTTGCAGGTAGTTGGCACCGAGTCGGTGTCTTTGTGTATCTGGGTAGGAGAAAAGCCGTCCTTGCAGCAGCTTATCTTCCGAAGGCTCGATCCCTGATACCAACACACTTGGCGCAAAAGCTGCTTGCTCCACATCAGCAAAAAAGTTCTGTGCGTTGCGGTTTAACGTCATCGTACCTACTTTTTGCAAAGGTATCAGATCTTCTGGCCACACTTTTGTTGGATCCAGCGGATCAAAATCATAAGAATCCAAATCCTCAGGCTGCAGCAGCTGCACATGCAAATCCCATTTCGGGAATTCGCCGCGATCGATGTGGTCGTACAAATCTCTTGTCGCATGGCTGAAATCCTCGCCCTGAATGGCTGATGCTTCGGCTTTGCTCAAATTGCGAACGCCTTGATGCGGTTTCCAGTGATATTTCACATACACATAATTCCCTACGGAATTAATCCATTTAAACGCATGAACACCGAAACCATTCATTTCACGGTAATTCGCTGGTGTGCCATAGTCCGAGAATACCCAAGTCAGCATATGCGTCGATTCCGGTGTCAGTGACATGAAATCCCAATAGCGGTCGGGTGTCTGAACATTCGTGTCAGGCGCTGGCTTCAAAGAGTGAACCATATCAGGAAATTTCATTGCGTCGCGGATAAAGAAAACAGGCAGATTATTGCCGACTAGATCGTAATTGCCTTCTTCTGTATAAAATTTAACCGCGAAACCACGCGGATCCCGTGCTGTTTCAGGTGACCCTTGACCATGAATAACAGTGGAAAAGCGTACGAATACCGCCGTTTCTTTACCCGCTTCAGCTAGAAAGCCCGCTTTCGTATATCGTTTCATCGAATTTTCAACCGTAAAGGTCCCAAAAGCTCCCGCTCCACGCGCATGAACCACACGTTCCGGAATACGTTCCCGATCGAAATGAGCGATCTTCTCTAATAAGTGGTAATCCTCCAAAAGCGTCGGGCCATTCTGGCCTGCTGTCCGTGAGTTCTGGTTATCGCCTACAGGCGCACCCTGGTTCGTTGTTAAGTGGTTATGGGACATCTGCATTCTCCTTCGTAAGTAAAATTGTGATAAAATAGCACATGACTTATTTAGAATAATTATTATGTAATATCTATTTTATTTTAATTGAGAAGAGTTGTCAATAAGACTTTCTTTTCTAAGAAGTTGAAAAAAGGCCATTAAGTCCCACCGCGCATGCGGGGAACTTAACAGCCTTCAAAACCATTTAAGCCAAAGAACCAATTGTCCACACTACTCCCCCATCAGTAAATACATGAAAAGCGTGCGTTTGACCACCTAGTCCGCATCCAGAAAATCCTGGTACGTCATTTGCTTAAACCCTTCTTTCCAAGGAGAGATAGCTTGCAAATTCTCATAAATCTCTTCCGCCTTTTGAATGCAAACAGATTGGACAATTCGCGCATATTCCATACATCCGGAATCATGAATCATTTGCAAAAAATCCTCTTTCTCTTCCAAAAGGAAATCTATGGTAATTTCACCCTCATAATAGGCCTTCAATTGGCTGAATGCCGTATCTTCAATGGAAAGTAAATACAACACAGGAAGCGTTCGTTTCCTTCCAATCAAATCGTTTTTCACATCAAACCGAATAAGATCTCTCATATCATTTTGAATTTGATGAATAAGGCCGATACAGTCAGCTAATTGATGAATCTGTTCAATCGTTTCTTCCGAGCATTCTAAAGAGGAATAGCCCAAGAAACAGGCAAGCCGATATAAGGAACCTGATTTCTCTTGCGTCATCATCAGATAGTCATCTATGGTTGATATTGTATTGGTTACATCTTTTTGTTGGCCATTAATCGATCTCGAAATGATCTTACTTACCTCGACTAGCATCTTATCTTTGACCTGCAAGTGCCCCAATTCACCTATAACTCCCATGAACAGCGCCATAACAGCATTCAACGTAATGGCTTGTGGACATTGCATCCATGGCTTACTCCCTTGATCTTGATCCTGCAAATCATCCATAATGTCCAAAGTGAGAATGACCAGTTCCGTCACCGCAGCAAGTCGATGAATGTGCGGCGAGTCTCCTCCTAACATCATGTGCGTGCAAATCGTGATCTTAGACCATGTACAGTTTTCCTTTTCTTTGTCATCTATAAAAGATTTAAGCAGAGTATTTAAATCTTCTACATAAATATAGTCATCAATAACACGATGCATATGCTGCTGGATGTCCTGCATCATTTCCTCCCCTAAGTTTGCGTGTAATATTTGCTTTTAATAAACTTTTCTAGGGCTTCTGTTCTTGATTTAGCGCCCCATTTGTCGTAAATCTTGCGTAAATAATTATCGACAGTTCGCTTACTCATAAAGATGCGTTCCGCAATTTGATCGTGAGTCGCTCCCTTTACCAACATGTTCATCATGAGTACTTCTTCCTCTTGTAACACACAGTCATCCTTCGTATATTCTCCACTTATTTGCATCTGGTGAAAGAATGATAACGGCAGCATCGTGTGGCCATCCAAAATACAATTCACCATATTTTTAATTGTTCGTTCGCTCGACTCCTTCGATAGAACGCCGCTTACTTTGATTTCGATTAATTTATTTAAGATACCCGTCACATCGATTCCCGTAAAAATAACAATATGCATATTCGGATAAATGTCCTTTAACTGAGCAGCGACTTCTGTGCCAGATAGATCAGGAAGTTGATAATCTAGAAATACGAGACCAGGTTCATGCAGCTCCACTTGTTCCAAGCATTGTTTGGCATTAGAGACAACGCCGATAACTTCAATCCCATCGATCTCTTCTAACAAAGATTTGGTCGCACGTGCAAATAAAGGATGATCGTCGACAACCAATGTCTTAACGACTTCAATCATGCTGAAATCACCTCCTCGATGGGTATCGTAATGATAAACTTCGTTCCGTTTCCTTTTTGTGTGTTGAGCTCAAAGTGTCCACCCACGTGCAAGACTCTGCTTCTCATTTGTTCGATCCCCATGCCTGATGCGCCAATCTCCAGGTGAACTTCGTCTCTGTCATGAAATCCCACTCCGTTATCCTCATAAATTAACCAGAAACGAAAATCTCTTTCCATGATATGGAACTTAACTTTGGAAGCCTGCGAATGTTTTTTTGCATTATTAAGCAGCTCTTGGACGATTCGGAATATATGCCGTTTCGTAAGCAAATCTTTAGTTTCGATGACAGCAGCATGACCTGTTAGAAATTCAAGCTCAAATGGCGTTGTATATGACTCCTTTTCCAAGTACATCTTCAGCGTTTGAATCAGACCGACCTCTTTTAGCAAATGGGGATTTAACTCAAAGCAGCTTTGGCGAAGGCTGGCATTAATCATTTCCACAAAATTATTCATGTTTTTCAATTGTACCTGATCTTCTTGATGCATCGTTGACTTATCTGCGAGCGTGGATATTCTTCTTTTGAGAAAGAAAAGATCCTGCATCGTTGTATCATGAAGATCGCTAGCAATCCGAATTCGTTCCTCTTCCTGAAGTTCAAACATCACCTTACGAAACCATTGAATATCCTGCGCTGCGTTTTCACTAGGAAGCTGGGAAGCAAATTGGTGCAACCTGGCTGTTAACTTGCGGATCAAGTGGACATTTTCCAAGCTAACTTCCAAATAGGTTGTAATTAGCTGCAGCCACTGCCGCTCTTCCTTCGCAAGCAATGTGTTCGTTTTTTTGCGTGTCATAATCAAATAACTCGTATACTCTTCATGGCTATTCATCTCCATGCATGTATAAAGTGGATGATCGAGCAAGGATGACAAGTTGACAAGCTGCTGAACTTCTGAAGTATCTATTTCCCCTTCGTAAATGATCTCGGTATCGTTCTTATACTGGAACACAATGGCTCCACCCATCACCTGAAGTGTACCAACAATATCCACGAGGATAATCTCTTTCAACTCACGGAAACTGGAAATGGTCCCAAGGTTTTTGGAAATTTTCTTCAAAGCAAATTGCAGGGCGTATTTTCTTGGGAACAAAAACGGTTCAAGCCGCGTTGTCCAATACTCGGCTGCATACAGAACCGACGAAACAAGAATAATGGAACCAATGAATATGAATAAAATTTGTTTATCATCTACTTCTTGGCCAAATAAGAAAACGTAGGCCCCTGTAAACAGGCTGACGGGAATGATCGCCATTAAACTAGCGAACATAAAACGCCTGATAACAAGCCCAATATCATACAACTGATTGGAAGCAATCAAATAGGCAAATGAAATGGGGAAAACCAAAATAAGCCCGCTTGTATACCTTCCATTTAAAATTTGTTGTCCCGTAATTAATTGAGGAATTAAGGAGAAGCAGATGACCGGTAAAAAAGAGATCAACAATGACAACCATACACTCTTAATAATGCTCGACACGTAGGATTGTTGTTTTCGAACTTTAGCATGCAGAAATGTCAAAACACTCATATTGAAAACAAAGCCAATAATGAAAAAGACTAAGGTTACGGAGCCATCATAACGAAACACCTTGGCCATCGGAGGATAAAAGTATAGGCTTCTTATAGCAAATGCTATGATTACGACGGCATACAAATATTTTAAAATTCGAGTTGGCAATTCCATATTGCCTTTTTCCTTGAAAAAGATAACCAAAAAATGCAAAAAGATAATCGGCAGAGCCATCATAAAGCTGGCGATCAACAGCTTTCCAATAACATCTCCCCTTACAGAGGCACCCAGACTCATATAAATGATAGCCATGGTTAGAAAAACAGCTGCGAGCAGCTTGGCTGATGGAGAACGGCGCATTTTCATAAAAAGCAAAACAGCCATGAACAGACATACACCTTCCTCTACTAACGGAACCATATCGTAGAAGGTAGTGCTATTCCTGTTTACCACTATTTCGTACTCAAGCCCGTCTCTTGAAATCAGTAACGAGCGAGCTTTCTCTATCGCTTTCCATTTTTGAATGGTCGGAGATTCATCAGGAAGCTTGCCATCCACTTGCTTGACGATATCCCCAAGCTTGAGGTTTAGCTTTGCACTCGCGCTTTCCGGAGTCATCTCCTTGATCACCCATTGTTGTTGTGGTGTCAATTCGACATAAATCCCGATATAAGGGAAATGAAAGGTAATGAACGAGCACCAAATCTGCAATACAATGAAAATTGACACACACAATCCTATTGCATATTTATTTCTCATCCACCATCATCCTCCATTTATTTGCTATAATACATGTGTAGTCCAATCGTATAAGAAAGAAGTGATCCTATGCCGGTCATCCAGTTAACCCCGAAATTGCAGCAAGCCGTTCACATGTTAAAACGTAACGAATTGCGCGAAGATGCAAGCCCTTTCTTAACTGAGCTATCGTTATCTAAAGTAGAATCTGCCGCAGCGGTTAGAACCTTTAATCGTCCAGCAGAGGCTAGGCAGAAAGATCTAGTAAAACTCGCAGGTGATTGGTGGTAAACTCTAGTATTATTTTACCAAATTAAAAAAGGATTGTATAATTAGCCTCCCGCTAATCATGCAATCCTTTTTTTCGTCTTCATGCAAATGTTTTTGCATGTTTTACACAAGAATGAAAAATAGGTTGAAATCAGTGAAATGATTTATGTGATGCCCTCGAAACAAGTTAACTTTATGATAATAAGTATATATATGGAAAACCACACTTGATTCTTTGTATGGATGAGAAGAAAGGAGTTCAACGGTATGAAAGATAAAATAATGAGCCGATGGAGTACCTATGAGCCCTTCTATATCGAACTAGCTGATAAAAAGATCGTCGATATCGTTATCACGCATCATGCCCATAGTCGATGGATCTCTCGTGTGGAAGGTGAACCATCAAAGCTTGAGGATATATGTAAGTACTTGTGGGATAAGCTTAAGAGTGGCAAAATAGCACCGTATTACCGCAAGGAAGAAGAAGTATACGTTATCGACGATGATTTACTAATGGTCGTGCAATTTACTGAAGTAGAGAAAGAAACCGATCTAACTGGCAAACCCTTACATAGAATGATTGTCATCACCTTCCTCGGATTTATGTCTAAAACCATGGAATTGCGTGACTTACGTACCTATTATTCTTGGCTGCGCCATTCCAGAAGAATGACGCTAATGAAGAATAATAGGAAAAAAAGATAATCCAAAAAAACGCTGCGGCGCAGGGGAGAAGAACTACTCCCATGCGCCGCAGCGTTTTAATTTAACCCCTAAGCCGTCCCGAAGGTGACGCCCAGTTCCCGAAGCCGCTTGCGGTACGCGATGCTCAAGCGATCTGTATTCAGATGCAGCTCCGCCTGAAGATCGAGCGGCAGCAGCTCTGGCTTCTGGTTTTCGACCATCTCACGATCCTGCTCAATGAGCAGATCCTGGAACTGAACGAAAACCTCGTCAGGTTCCTCATATGCATAGTTCCTCTGCTTCAACATGAACGCTTTGCTCATCTGCTCCGTTTCCGGCAGCACCATCAAGAACAACCGGAAGATATGATCCGTATCGCGATCTCTTTTGGTAAAAGCAACACAGAGCGGACCGAACACTTTGTATACGTATCGGCTATGTACGCCGCGCCCCGTTCCATCCGGATCGGGTTGATAGACGACGATTTCCTCTGAAGTAAGGACACCGCCCTCCTCGTAAACCTGATAATCCCCAATTTCAGCGAATTCACTATCACCTAGCAGACCCTCATGTACAAACATCAAGTGGGACACGTCGAGGAAGTTCTCTATGATACGAGGTCCTGCAGCTTGCAGGGTATAAGGTCCCATAATGACTTCTTTGAAGCCGTCAGGGATAAAAGCACTCACTTTTGGAAGAGAATGAACCGGTGTACCTAAGCTCACCCAGATGAAACCGTGCGCTTCTACACATGCGTAGACGAACGCTTTCGCCTTAGACGGAATCGCTCGATCAGCGGGCAGAGACGGAATTCGCGTACAAGTACCGCAGCCGTTGTAGGACCAACCGTGGTAAGCACAGACGAGTTCATCCCCCTTCACTTTGCCCAGTGATAATGGTACTCCCCGATGAATGCATAAGTCCTTGAAGGCGTGAACACCATGCGAAGTACGGAATACAGCCACTTTTTCACCTAACACTATTACAGGTATAGGTTTTTCTAGCAGATCTGACGACAACAACACCGGATGCCACTCGTCAATCAAAGCAATATCTTGTATCGTCATCGTCCTAACGTCCTCTCCTACTTATTTAGGAATGACTCCTTTAATGCCTTTAACAAACCAGGTTGTGCCCAAAATCTCTTCGTCCGTCATCTTTTTCCCCTGTTCAAAACGTGTCTTGCCATCTTGATCCACGATAGGTCCTTGGAATACTTCGAAGGTACCGTTCAAGATATCTTGCTTCTTCTTCTCAACAAGGGCTTTAACGTCGGCTGGCACATTTTTACCTAGAGGAGCTATATCTGTAATGCCTTCTTTCATGCTTCCGAAATACGCGCTAGATTTCCAAGTCCCATCCATGACACTTTTAACTGTCTGCACATAGTAAGGTCCCCAGTTCCATTTCGGGTTAGAAATATACGTCTCCGGCGCAAATCGGCCCATATCCGAATCGTTTCCGATCCCCCAAACCTTGCGTTCCGCTGCCGCTTGAATACTTGCAGGTGAATCTTGGTACGCAGCCAAAACGTCAACGCCTTTATCCAGCAAAGAAATCGCAGCTTGCTTCTCTGTCGCCGGATCGAACCAAGTATTGCTCCAGACCACAGACACATCAATGTCCGGATTAACGCTTTGTGCGCCAAGGGTAAAAGCATTAATGGTATAAATAACTTCTGGGATTGGGAATGCACCGACATAACCCATGTGATTGTTCTTGGTCATTTTGCCAGCCGCCATACCAACGAGATAAGCACTTTGGTATTCGCGCCCCATGTATGTCCCTAGGTTAGGCAGTGTTTTATAACCAGTTGCGTGGAGGAATGTGACCTTCGGGTGCTTTTGAGCTACATTGTACATCGGGTCCATATAACCAAAGGACGTTCCGAAAATAATATCGTTCTTCTGTGCTAACTCTTCAAAAACACGCTCCGCATCAGGGCCTTCAGGAATATTTTCAACCGTTGTCGCTTTGATGCCGAGCTCTTTTTCCAACATTAAACGGCCTTGATCATGCTCGTAGGTCCAGCCCCCATCACCGGGAACACCGATATAGACAAAGGCAACTCTAGGCAGCTTTTTCTCCACTGATGACGGCGTTGCGTTGCCAGCTTGGGTTGAAGCAGGGGATGCATTAGGTGCGGTCGTGGTGCTAGTCGTAGTTGATTGTCCAGAGCAAGCGGTTAGGATCATAAGTAAGATAGCTGTTAAGGAGAACATCAGTTTTTTTGTCATAATGGCTTCTACCCCTCTCTTTTTATCGACAAACCACATCTTTCTACAGCTCTGAAAATGCCTTCATAGCCCGTGCATCGGCATATATTGCCGCACAGTGCCTCTTCGGCCTCCGCCCTAGTCGGGGTAGGATTCTTTTCCCATAAAGCCGTAAGCGTGACGACCATACCAGCGGTACAATAACCGCACTGCAGCCCTCCTTCCTCTAACATCGCTTGCTGAACGGGATGCAGCTCTTCCCCTGCCGAAATCCCCTCAATGGTCGTTACTTCCTTACCCGCCGCTTGATAAGCCATGAGCAGACAAGAATTAACGGGTTTACCATCAAGCAGTACCATGCAGGCACCACATCGTCCAATCTCACAAGAAATTTTGGTTCCTGTTAAAAGCAAATCATCGCGCAGGATATCCGACATCCGTTTGGAAGCAGGAACCGGTACTGCGACAGCCTTACCGTTAATGGAACATTCAAGCACATAAGTTGTATTAATCAATGGCCTCCACCCCTTCTAACCAGTCGATGGACTGCACGATGTTTTCCGGTGAAATCGGAAGTCGATTTACCCAAATACCTGTTGCTTGCCGGACCGCTGCGGTAATGGCCGGGGCCAAACCGACCGAACCGATTTCGCCAACCCCTCGCGGGCCAAATGTATCGCCCTCGGGCAAATCTTCGATCGCTTCTACCCTAATGGTATAAGGGCTATCCTTGAAGGTTGGGACCAAGTACGTGTCCAAATTATGCCGGACGTAATTGCTGTCCTTCATGACGGCATCCTCAGTTAACGTGTATCCCAGCGCCATCACGCTGCCGCCCTCAATCTGTCCGAGGAACCCCATCGGATTAATGACAGGACCTGCTGCAATGACGTGATCGGTTTGCAGCACCTTTACTCGCCCCGTCAGCATGTTCACTTCCACTTCCACGATGACGGATGCGTAGGAGTATAAATAATGAGCGCCGACCAGCCCTTCCGGCGTCGTCGGGTAGTCGAACTCCGTATGCGCGATGATCGGCTTGGCTGCTGCCTCCGCCAACTCCGCATACGTCACAACCGGCTTACCCGATTCATTGCCCTTGCGATGAATTCCGCCTGCGCCGGTTGCCAGCTCTTCGGCTGCGTGGCCGGCGAGTGCAGACGCCTGCTGAAGCAGCGCCTGCACGAACGGCGGCTTCAGCCGCTGCAGTGCGCGCCACATCATCGTGGTGGCGCGCGAAGCGGTGCTGGATCCGCTGCTCGGCACGCGATCCGTATCGCCGATGACGATGCGGATGTCTTCGGCGGTGCAGCCGAAAAAGTCTTGCAGCATCAACGTGAGTGCTGCATAAAGCCCTTGCCCGAACTCCTCGAAGCCGAAGGAGGCCTGGATCTTGCCCTCCGGCGTAAGCTCGATGCGTCCGCCGGAGTGATCCGGGATGCCTAGGCCGAGCCCGGCACCGTGCATCACCATTGCTGCGCCGACGCCTAGGCGGAGCCACGGGGCTTGATCTTCGCCCTTGCCTTCCCGCTCTTCAGCCTGCAGCCTCTCCGTTTGATCTCGCTGCTTCACTCCCTCGCCTTCCCGCTCCAGCTTCTCGCGCTTCGCCCAGAGCGGCGACTCCTTCACCTTGCTCCACACTTGGCTTGCGCCCTCGGTTTGCACAATCTTCTGCCCCATCGGCCCCGGGTCTCCCGGAGCACGCAAATTCAGCTTGCGCAGCTCCCAGGAGTCCATTCCGAGCTTCTCGGCTAACCGCTCGATTTGGCTCTCAACGGCAAAAATCACCTGATTTCCGCCAAAACCCCGAAACTCACCGGATACGCCGTTATTCGTATATACACTCGTCCCTTGAACATCTACATTCGGAATGTTATAAGGTCCTATCGCATGTTCCGTAGCAAAATTCAATACCTCACAACCCAACGTTGCATAGGCGCCTGTATCCGCAAGAATGCTGACTTGATGTGCGACAAAACGTCCCTCTTGATCCACGCCGGTCTTCATCTTAATCCGCATCGGATGCCGTTTGATGCCAGATATGACCGATTCACGACGCGAATTGTGCATTTTAATCGGAGATCCCGTCTTCAGTGCCATTAGGGCACCGAAGGGCTGCACATTGAGTTCATCCTTACCGCCGAACGAGCCGCCGATCGGACTGGATACTACCCGAATCTGCTCCTCAGCCATCCCTAGAATCCTTGATAGCTGCATCCGATCCTTGTAACCATGCTGCGTCGGCGAGTAAACCGTCAATCGGCCATCATCCTCTGGGATAAACAAGCCGCCCTCCGTTTCCATATAGGTGTGCATTTGACGAGGCGTAAAGTACGTCTCCTCAACAATATGTACACACCCCTCGAACGCTGTTTCTGCCTCCCCATGCTTCAAGCTGGTTCGATGAAGCAGGTTGCCATCGGGATGTAGCCTAATCGCACCTGCGTCTAGCGCCGTTTCTGGATCATCTACAACAGGCAATGGCTCATAAACAACCTCGATTAAGCTAAGTGCATATTCAGCGATCTCTTCCGTATCCGCAGCTACCGCCGCCAAAGCGTCCCCAATGTAGCGAACGCGATCATGACAGAAAACAGGCTGATGCGGGAAGGCAATGCCGAATAAATTCATCCCAGGCACATCCTCTGCCGTTACCACGACGCGCACACCCGGTGTCATTATCGCCTTGCTTGTATCGATGGAAAGAATCCATGCATGAGGGTAACGACTGCGAAGCACCTTCCCATGCAGCATGCCGGGTGCTGTTAAATCCGTGAGATATCGGAGCTTTCCGGTTACCTTCTCTTCACCGTCAGGTCGGATAATCCACTTTTTTGCATACGTTTCACGACCTAGGAGCATCCGCTCCGCCCCCTTTTTGCCACGCTTTATAGCACTCAGAAACGATGAGATTGGCCGCTGTCTGCTTGCGATAAGTAACCCCAGCATAATCATCAGCCACAGCATCAAATTCCGCGAATACTCCCTTATGCAGATACTTCAGAAGCTCCTTGGATAATGGTTGGCCAATGGAAGCAGCTTCCAAATCCTTAAACCTTGCTGGAACAGCGCTTCCTCCACCCGCAGCTAACGCAATACTAGTAAGGGTTCCATCCTTTCCTAGAGACAGCCTTCCAGCTACCGTTACAACCGATGGGGTGAACGCTTCTCTTCGTCCCACCTTTAGATAAAACTCATACTTACTCTCCTCTTCCAACTGAGCCGATGTTGGCACCACGATCCCTGTCATTACCTCGTTCTGGGACGAAATCTGACTTTCCAGCCAATCCGTCAGCGCCAGTGAACGTTCATTCTGTCCATCCGAGCAAATGATTTGCGCATCCATGACAAGCAATACAGGAATGAGATCCCCCGTTCGTGACATTACGTTACCTCCGATTGAGGCTAAATTCCGTACAGAGGGCGCTGCGATCTCAGAACAGGCTTGAACTAGGAGTCCGCAACTTTGCAAAACCAGCTTATTTTTCATCAAATCTGCTAAACAAAGAGCTGGCCCTATATGAATGTTTCCAAGAGAATCGACCGTTAATCCCGATAGAGATGAGATTTTACCAAGGCTAATCAGATGCTGTGGGAGCGGTGAAAGACCGTTTTCCCAGCGAGTGCGGAGCCAGGTGCCCCCAGCAATGAGTACCGAGTCATCTCCCCATTTATGCTTCATACGCATGGCTTCCGCTACGCTTGTAGGCTGCCATACTGAAGGCTGCTGCTCTGGCAGCTGGTACAAAGGAACAGACATGTACAACCCTCCTAAGAGTTTTTCTTTAGAAAAACTTACATCGTAAGCGTTACTGCGTTTTACGTTAGAAACTTACTTCGTAAACGAGACTATTTTCCGAGAATACTTACTTCGTCACCGTTACTGAGCACTTTTCATTGAAACTAACTGCTTTTGAGGAACGACAAGCCTCTATTTCGGAAACAACGCCCTAATCAGCATTTTCAGAGCAAATAACGCATCGTCGTTCCCCTCGGGCTTATCCTTACAGCTATCCAATCTTTATTCCCTCAAACTAGCCCCCGAATCACCAAATCCAGAATAACCAGCATCAATCCTTACACCCCAACCGTTTTTCAAAAAGCCATCCGCATATAAATTAGATATACTATAAACAATATCCAAAAACTGCGTCAACTAACTTAACGCGATTTTGTGTTTTTGTATAAAAAAATAGCGCATTATTAGTAATAATGCACTCATTCCGTTTTTTATGTTATTTAAGTTCACATATATTGGTGCGAAAATATTTTTTTAGCCTGTTCATAACGATCCAATGTGTCAACATCCATAAATTTCAACTGGTTTTCCTCTTCCACAATTTGGCCGCGGTACACTGGCAAGTGAAACAAGGATCGCGCTCCGGCATCCCCTTCCAAAGCAGCCGCCGCTGGCCACATCCCTCGCCCCAAAATAACAGGAGGCTTCGGCATCCCCTTATCCCCGCTGGCGATATAATCGTAACCCGCTTCCTTATTAAACGCATTCGTAAGGCGAAATAGCATCTGACCATCGACGAAAGGCTGATCCGCCAACAGGACTAGGATGCCATCTGCGCTCATCTCTTCCGCCACCTGGATCCCCGTGCGCAGCGAGTGCGCCATCCCGCTTTCGGCGTCCGCACATATCTCAATACGGCATCTGCCTAATAATATATGCATGTGAGCTTCTTCTGGTAACCAATCCAAGGGATCACCAACACGCACGACAACAACCACACTATGCAGTTCGGAATGTAGAGCTTGCAGCAAAGCAACACCGCCAAGCCGTACACCTTCAGCCATTTCTAACGACTGCTTCGCTGTCCCCATCCGTCTGCTGCTGCCTGCCGCCAAGTACACGCCAATGATCTTTTTCTTCGCAGCGCTCACCATGGGCGGCAGCTTTGGATATCTCGCCCCATGACTACAGAGGAGCCCCACTCTCCAGTCGTGCGAACACCACGCTTAATACGTATCAATTCAGCGACTATGCTGACTGCATTTTCAACAGGGCCTTCTGAACCAATGTTTAAACCAACGGGATAATGCAGCCAATCCGGCCGCTCTAGTCCTTCAAGCATCTTCTCCGTTCGATCCCTTGAACCCATGATACCGAGGTAACGCAGGCTTGACTCCATAGCTCCTCGTACGAATGCTGCATCCTTCTCAAACTGGTGACTCATGACAATGACATAATCCTGCGGATTCAGCTTTAGTTGTTCCACCAATTGCTCTGGAAAAGCCACGACCGTCTCCGATTCCGGAAAACGCTGCGCATTGCAGTAAGCTTCCCGCCAGTCCGCTACGACCACTCGAAACCCAACACTTACCGCCATTTGGGCAAGCGGAATCGCATCTGGATTCGCCCCAAACACAATTACCCTCGGCTTCGGCGTAAACAATGAGGTATACACAGAGTGTCGGTCTGTAGACACATCATCATTGAGATTACACAACGTATACGTTATATTCGAATACCCATCCGAGAATGTACGCAGCAGCTGCACGGCCTCCCCGCGATCCAAGCTTGCTTTGACCACCAGCAGGTTAACAAGCAGCTCCCCGGCAACAGGCTCCAACAGGATACGAATCAACCCGCCGCAACCAATCGTTTCACCCCAGCCGAAATCGTCTGCCGGTCTCATGTCGTACTCCACCATTTGCGGTTTTTGCGACTCCCATACAGCAGGTACGTATGCGGATAGATCCGCTTCCAAACATCCAGGAGAAATACTGCCAAGCGTGCTTTCATCCGCCATCAGCAGCATTACTGCCCCTTGCTTGCGATAAGCATGGCCTTCCACATGAATAACCGTCGCTAATACACGCGCCTGCGCATTACTCTCCACCGCTTGCAAAATGTCATAAGCCTCCATCACTCATCGCACCTCGCTTTATGGATTTATCGTCCTACCAACCGATGGCTAAACCGTCACCGCGAGGGTCCGCAGCACCGCTCATGAAGCCTTTCTCATCAATCACAATGCCCTGCGCTTGCCCCATAATCCCATCCCAAGGGTTCACAGGTTCAACACGATGTCCCCACCTTTTCAAACGTGCATACACCTCGCCATCCAGACGATGTTCGAGCTTCAGCGCATCGCCATCTTCCCCCCACGTACGGCCGTATACCCAGCGCGGTAGCGATATGGCTTCTTGAATGGACAAACTATAATCCAACACGCCTGTCAGTATGGAAAGCTGCGTTTGCGGCTGACCTTCTCCACCCTGTGTGCCGAAAAGCATGTAAGGCTTCCCCTCTTTGCTCACCATGGCAGGCATTAAGGTATGAAACGACCTTTTATTCGGCTCTAAGACGTTCGCGCATGCGGGATCCAGTGAGAAAAAAGAGCCCCGATTTTGCATAATAATGCCCGTATCGCCTGGCACATAAGCAGCACCGAAGTCGAAATATAAGCTTTGTATAAACGAAACCGAATTCCCTTCATCATCGACAACAGCCGCATAGGCCGTATCCTGCCCGATCGCTGGTGACAGGTGCTCACTCACCTTGAGAGGTTCCGCTTGAATTTCATTCCAGAGCTCTGCAGCATAGGCTTTAGAAATCAGACGCTCCAGTGGAATCTCGCGAAAATGGGGATCCGTCAAGTAAAGATCACGGTCTTTGAACGCCTTTTTGATTACTTCGGACATCATATGATAAAAATTCGCTGATGCCCTCGGAACCGCACTAACCTCTATATTTTCCAGCATATTCATCATCATTAACGCTGTGAATCCTTGTGAATTCGGCGGCATTTGATAAATCTCATACCCACGGTAGGTTGTCGAAAGCAATTCCACCCATTCTCCCGAATAAGTCCGGAAATCATCTTCCTGCAGCAATCCACCATCCCTCTGAATGCCGTCTACTACAGTCTGCATCAAAGAACCTTTGTAAAAGGCATCTCTACCTTCTCTTTGAACTTGTCGTAATGTATGGGCCATCTCCTTCTGAACAAGACGATCCCCTTCCTTCAAAAGCTCGCCGTTCGCCATATATAAGGCACTCAGCTGCTCAGAAGCCCGTATGAATGCCTCATCCTTGCGCATCCAAAAAAACAAATTACGCGAGATAGGAAAACCCTTTTCCGCATAAGCAATCGCTGGATCGAGCAGCTTCTCCCACGGCAGCTTTCCGTACTTCTCCCATACTTGCCACCAGGCATCGACCATTCCCGGAACGGTAATCGCGCTTAGAATTCCTCTTTGGGGAATCGCATGTAACCCTTTATCCTTGTAAAAATCAGGCGTCGCCTGCGCAGCAGACTTCCCGCTTCCATTAAAGCCTGTAAATGTACCCGTCGCAGCATCGTGCATGAGAAAAAAGGCATCACCGCCAAGCCCAGTCATATGTGGATAGACGACTCCAAGTGTCGCACTGATTGCAATCGCGCTATCAAACGCATTGCCTCCCTGCTGCAAAATGGCACTTCCCACACTGCTAGCCAAGTAATGAGGCGTAGCAATCATGGCACGCTCGGCTCGCGGCATGATGTTCAACATGGCAGTTCCTCCTCTTTACGAGCATATAACGTTAACGCCGCTTGCAAAGCCTTGCCGACTGTAATATCGGCGCCGTGCCAGAGGAGAACGGCTTCCAGTGCACCAAGCACGTGGAGCACGTTTTTCTGATTGCAGCTAAAGCCCATCGTGCCGATTCGCCAAATTTGACCCTTCAGAGGTCCGAAAGAACTAGCGATTTCAATGCCGAAACTATTTAGCAACATCGAACGCACAGATTCACCAGCGATTCCATCTGGAATACGGATGCAGGTCACAACCGTCAGCTTACATGCCGGATTCCCATATAGCGATAAGCCCATTGCCTGGAGGCCTGCAACTAACGCTGCCTCATGTCGCTGATGACGACGGTATCGATTTTCTAGGCCTTCCTGCAAGACAATTCGCAAGCCTTCGCGCAAAGCGTACAACATCGAGGTTGCCTCCGTATGATGATTGAGCCGTTTCGGACTCCAATAGTCCTGAAGCTGGCCGAGGTCGAAATAGTTGCTCGCGACTGGCTTCCCGGCTGACACCGCCGAGCCTTTCTCACGCAGTCCCCGTTCAATGGTTTTGCGCCGCATAACCTTGGCTTCGACTCGCTCGTTATACGTGATTGGCGACATCCCGGATGGAACGGATAGACACTTTTGCGTCCCGCCGATAACAGCATCCAGCTGCCATTCGTCTGTCTTAACTGGGACTCCGCCAATCGTAGCGACGGCATCAACAACAAGCAGGGCATCCACTTCACGACAGGCTGCTCCGATGCCATCAAACGGTTGGATACAACCCGTGGATGTTTCGCCGTGGACGATCGCAACGATGCTCGGTTTTTCCCGGTGTATGGCAGCGATGATTTCCTCTGGATCGAACACCGTGCCCCATTCTCTCTCCAGCAGGACAACCTCTGCACCGCAGCGTTCCGAGATTTCCACAAGCAGATTGCCGAAGCGGCCATAAATAGGAACAAGCACCTTGTCCCCCGGTTCAATCACACTCACTAGAACAGCCTCAATACCCGAGCGCGAGGTGCCATCTATTGGAAAAGCCCATTGATTTTTTGTTTGAAATACATCGCGAAGCATTTCCATCGTCTCATTCATCAGTTCAGTGAATTCAGGATCGAACTGTCCCAGAATCGGATAAGACATCGCCCGCAGTACCCGCGGGTCGACCTCCACAGGTCCAGGGGTCATTATCGTTCGCAGCGAGGGCGACAAGTCTTTATAAGATTTCATACTTTCCCCCCATAGCCATATTGGTACAACACATGAATCAATGCTTGGAACCCAGCAACCAGATCTGCCGATTCCGTAAACTCATCAGGACTGTGGCTAATCCCAGCGCGACTTGGAACGAAGATCATCGCTGTCGGACATATCGGCCCGAACAACTGAGCATCATGCCCTGCCCCGCTAGGCAGCCGCATACTCTCGAACCCATGAGTATCACAGGCAGCTTCAATTTCTGCCGAAATCCCTTCATGCATAGCCACAGGCGAAGCATGTAAATTTAGCGTCGTATCTATTTGAAGATCTCTTCGCTTCGCGATTACTTCAAACTCAGCTAGTAATCTCGCACGAAAAGCATCCATCTTCCACTCGTCAGTATGCCGAATATCCAGCGTAAATTCAACTTCCCCCGGCACCACGTTCGATGTTCCCCGCATCACTTCCAAACGACCAACGGTAGCTACAAGCGGTTCACCCTCCTCCAGCGCCATCCGCTCTGTCAGAGCCACCATTTCCGCAGCCCCTGCAAGAGCATCTTTTCGCATCGTCATCGGAGTCGTCCCAGCATGATTTGAAGTGCCCATTACGTTAACTTTTAATCTTATTTGACCAACAATCGCTGTTACTATGCCAATCTGTTTCTGCTTATACTCCAGAACAGAGCCTTGTTCGATATGAATCTCAATATATGCTCCAATATCTTCGCGTATCGCAGGGTGTTCACCTACATTTGCACTATTGAATCCAGCTTGCTGCATCGCGCCAAGCAGAGTCACACCTTCAGTATCAACAATCCCCGAAGCTCCAGTCAGCGACCTCACACCCGTCACATGTCCAGAGCCCCAATAAGCCAACGGGAAGCGACTTCCCTCTTCCTCACAAAATGAAGCCACTTCTAGTGTTCTCTTCGGCATCCCATAAGCCGCCTGCAAATAACCAAGTGCCATCATGGAGGCCACTACGCCGTATGCCCCATCGTATTTACCTCCGTTTTTCACCGTGTCTACATGAGAACCTGTAAGAACCGGCTTCAAAGCAAGGTTCTTCCCTTGCAGTTTTCCGAAAACATTACCAACTGCATCGAAGCCAGCTTCTAGCCCCAACTGCTGCATTTTCTGGGTAAGTGCCTGCTGCGCCTCAAGCCATGGCTCCGTATAAAGCAAACGAGTGACTCCCCCCTCTGGGTCAGCGCCATAAGAAGAAAGCCACTCCAGTACTTCGAGCATCTGCTCAGTGTATTGTGACAGCAAATCCAGCGAGTTCGGTGTCATTTCAGCCACCATCCTCACCTCCGATCACTGCTGCGTGGCGCATCCAAATCCCGTCTGCTTTCTCCATTACCCCTTCACCAAGCTCATACACCTTAGTACCTCGTAAGAAGGTCGCCTTCACCCGACATCCGAACGCTTTCCCTACATATGGGCTATGTTTATGGCGGTAAAGCAGATCACTCTCCTGAAGAGAATAGCTCAGCTTCATATCCACTAGAGCTAAATCAGCATCCGCACCTAAAGCGATTTCACCTTTGCGGGGATGCAGCCCAAAACGCTTGGCTGGCTCAAGGGACAGCATCCTAGACAGCATAGGCAGCGGCACCTCTCTGCGTAGATAGCCTTCGTCCAGCATAAGCTCCAGCGAGCTTTGCGCGCCGGATATCCCGCCCCACGCCTCGAAGAAATCCCCTTGCTTCATGTGCGTAGGGCAAGGCGAGTGATCCGAGGAGAGAATGTCCAGCCTCCCATCTACCAGCGCCGCCCACAGCTGAGCTTGATCCTCCGATGTGCGCAGCGGAGGCGCACATTTGGCAACAGGACCTAGCCGCTCCAAATCGGCGCTAGTTAGCACTAAGTAATGCGGACACGTTTCTACCGTGACGTCCAGCCCTTTGGCCTTCGCCTCCGTGATGGCCTGCACAGCCTCCGCACTGCTAATATGCACGAAATGCAGCTTGCAGCCCGTCTCCTCGGAGTAGAACAGTGCGCGATTCACCGCTTCCAGCTCCGCTGCAATTGGTCTCGTCGCGACGAAATCAAGCGCCCCGCGTCTGCCTTCCGCAAGTGCCTGCGCTGCCAGCGTGGATACGATTTCCTCGCTTTCGGCATGAAGCGCCAGCACTAGCCCCAAGCGGGCAATTTCTTTCATCCCTTCATAGAGGGTCAGGTCGTCCACCTCAGCGAAAATGTCTTCCCCTTCTCCGCCAGGACAGGACATGAACGCCTTAAATCCAATGACACCGGCTTCCGCCAGTTCTTGTAGATTGCCCACATTGCCGGGAACAAGACCGCCCCAAAGCGCATAATCGACCAAGGAATGTCCATCAGCTGCTGCCAGCTTCCGTTCAAGTGCGCTTAAGCGAACGGTAGGAGGTACGCCATTCAGCGGCATGTCGATATAGGTCGTGCATCCGCCAGCCGCTAGCGCTGCTGATCCAGTAGCAAACCCTTCCCAGTGACCGAGTGCTGGTTCATTGAAATGAACATGTGCATCAACCATCCCCGGCATTATGTGCAAATGCTCTGCATCATAGACAGGTGTATCCTCCGAGTATTCGAGGTTTTCGCCTAGCGCAGCAATTTTGCCACCTTGAATACCGATGTCTAACTGGCACACTTCCTCTCTCAGGACTACGGTACCCTTCCGAATTACGAGGTCAAATTGGTTAGTCATACGAATCCCTCCCTCGGAGTCTTTCATGCTGCAGCCATCCTGCCAGCGTTAACTTCCTCGATATGTGTTATAACCCCATGGCGCGATTAACAGCGGCACATGATAATGAGCATCTTTGGCCGATATGCCAAACCGAACCGGTACTTGATCCAGGAAAGCAGGCTCTGCAAGCTCAGTGCCAATTCCTCTGAAATAATCTCCTATATGAAAGACAAGCTCATAAATTCCTGATGTAAAATCTTCCCCGCTAAGCATCGGCCCCTGAAGGCGACCATCAGCATTCGTTACTTCCGAGCGAAGCAGATCTGAGCGCCCGTCTTGTAGACGAAACAACTCAATCCGCACTCCACTAGCCGGTCGTCCACTGCTAATATCCAGTACGTGCGATGTTAAACCAGCGCTCATAGCCCCTCCACGTCACTCTTTGTCATGGAAAAACCTTGGAAACCATACGGCGGTCTAGGCTCTGTAAACACCTTACCTTCACCAACGGAAGCTTGCTCCAAAATCGTTTCCCACGTGCGATTGTTAGATTCAAAGCGAATTTCTTTTAATTGCGGAAAACGAGTGAGCGAGCGCTGCCCGATTCGATAAATAAGATTTTGAATCGACGGTGAATGTTGTTCATGGAATACGGTATGCGCAATATCACGAATTTGCTCAGCAGCCACATAACGTCCGAGGTCAGAGTCTAGAGCATCCGCCACTTCTTCATAACTCCAAGCAATATCTAAGAAAATAAATAAAGGACGGTCAAAAGATTCCGGAAGAGTCGTATACTCATCTCGAACGAAGCCCGCGAAGGAACTTCCTTTTACTTTAATCAGCTTCAAATCAGCGATACCGCCTGCATGTTCCACGACAGCAATCCCCTCATCTGTGCGCACGACTTCAACCAGCGCGGTCGGATGTTCATTTTGCGAATAACGGTAAACAAGATCACTACCGTCAAATCCTTTTGCACTAGGAACTGGCAGCACTTCAAAAGATACTTGATCTGCTGTCATTTTCACACCAGTCATCTGTGGGTACGTCTCTAGAAAGTGGCGGCCGGCGAACTCTAGAAACCCTTCAGCAGTAGCGCCTTCATACTCTCCAGCTTTGCGCAGGATGAAATTCTTCATCGAATCTGTGGCAACAACCATCGAGTTGTCTCCCTCTGTGAAAGAAGTAAAGAACTTCTCTCCGCTAACCGCCACCTTAATGTTCATCCCAAACAGCACATTATCACGTCCGGTAAAGCCCGACTCCGGTATTAACGTCAGATTCGTCAGCGGCTTCGCATAAGAACGATACACCCATACATCACCTTTGCCGTAGTACATGATTCTCTCTGATCCGTTCGCTTGCTTCATCGCTTTCGCCTCCGATTCATTGACTAACACAGCCTCTAGGCGAAACCGCCCGATTTTACAAACCTCCTGCAAAGCTTTCCCAAGCTCTTCTTCCTTATCTCGATGTATCCGAGTGCGAATCGCTTCTCGAATGGTCTCTTTGGTCTGGCCTTTGACCGCCATTATAAAAGGAAACTCAAAGGCATCCGTATACTGCTTGTTGTAGGCTAGAAATTGTTCATATTCTTCAGCTGTTAGTTGGTTTAAACCGGCCCCGGACTGCTCATGCACAGAATGATCTGTCATCCGTACTCGCGTCCCTAAGTCTGGATGCGCTCGAAGCAGCGCTAGCTGCTCCACCCGATCAGCACGACAAACCTCTCGTTCCAAAGCACTGATCAAATCCTGCTCCGTTGCAAAAGGCCGCGAGCTCCATGCCCGCTCTGCCACCCAAGGTGAGTGCTCAAATAGATGGCCGAACATATCAATGAAATCTTCCTGATTCAATTCATTCACTTTATGCAGCGTCAGCTTCACTACCCATCACCTCTATTTATCTGAAAATTCCAACCATTCTTTTTCAAGATTTGTTTCATTGTAAATGCGCCATCCCTATGGGTCAATTTATATGAAAGAAGTTTGTAAACTTTCATAACATCGGCAACTTTTTTTGTATGATTGCAAAAAATCGGCACCTCATGGGTTCTCAAAGGATGTTTTTGCCTCAGCATCAACTAACGGATAGGTCACTTATCAATCAATATATTCAACTGCGCCTAGATCCCGCCACTCTCCCAACGATGTCGCTCACTCCACTCCCTTCGATGCTGCATAATGTACAACACTGGACCCTAGTTCCCACCTCTGTCCCCTAACACCCCCTTGTTCTCACTTCTCTCCCCTCGTTGTTGCATAAAGTGCAACAATTCAGCCCTTAATCCCACCTTTCTCCTCTCAATGTTGCATAAATTACAACAATTGGGCCCTAAAACGGCCATTTCGCAACAAATGAGCTTAAAATGTTGTACAAAATGCAACTCCATCATGCAAAACAGCCTTTGAGCGTGTAAATTGTTGCAAAAATTACAACATTGGTTACCCACTACAGCCCATCTACCCTCAAGAAGTTGCTGAACGACTTTTAAATTGAATTTTGGAGTTATTCCAGCCACTTGTGAGGAGGCATAATCACTGAATAGAGAGCCTCCTTTGTTCAACATTAGGCACGCTGCCCTCAATCCCCGGCGAAAAAGCAAAAAGCCACTAGGAATCCAAAAGCTTCCCCAGTGGCTCTCTATTTTTATGACCAATACCCCTCATGCGCCGCTACAGCCTCCGCCTCTACCTCAGGAATAGGGCCGATGACTTCTATCAGCTTATTTCCTCTCGCAAATACCACCCGACAGGGTAAGTCCAACGTCGGATTCTGTTCATTATCTCCTGTAAGCTCAGCTAATCGTGTTTCTGAAATGCCATAGACGACACGTCCCACGTTCCCCCAATAGATGGCGCCCGAGCACATGGCACACGGTTCGGTAGATGTATATAACGTACAATCCCACAGCTCTTTCTTACTGTATCTTTTCGAGGCAACCTCCATCAACATTGTTTCCGCGTGTCCCGTGCAGTTCGATTGCGTAATTTCAACATTTCCATGCTCCAACAGGATCTCCCCGGTCGGCCCCACCAGCAACGCACCGAAAGGCGTATTACCTGATTCTCTGGCCAGCACAGATAACTCTACGCATCTTTTTAAATATGGAATGTGGTTAGCATAATCGCTCATCTTGCTTCCTCCAATGACATAGATTCTTTTTAAAATCTTTGCTCCCGAATATAGGGAACGCCTAGTGCTTCCGGTGCACCTGAAGGCTTATTGCGATTACGCCAACCGAGGAACATCAGAACCAGAATGGTCACGATGTACGGAATCATTTTCAGAAAATAAGAAGGGATATGACTGCCAATAAGCTGCACACGGAACCCCAGCGTATCCAACACACCGAAGAAATAAGCACATACCAAAGCACGAACCGGATTCCATCTCGCGAAAATAATCAGCGCCACCGCAATCCAACCACGTCCAGAGGTCATGCCTTCGTTCCAAGTTGGCGTGTATACGAGCAGCAAATCAGCCCCCCCAATACCGATCAACATGGAACCAATAATGATACAGCCGTAGCGAATGGCAATCACAGGAATGCCCATAACGTCAGCTGTTGCCGGGTTATCCCCCACCGCTCTGAGATGCAGCCCCCATGATGTACGATGGATGAATAGATGCATGACAATAACCAGCACAAAACTAAACCAAGTAAAAAGATCCAAGTGCGCAAAAATCTTCCCCATAAACGGGACATTCTCCAGCCATGGCAAATCTAGCTTTGGTACCGCTCCGGGCAATGGGATGCCGCTAACACGCTTTCCCAGATATGCACTAAGACCTGCGCCGAATATCGTCATAGCCAGACCACTTACGACCTGATTGGCGTGCAGGGTTACACAAAGAAATCCATGAAGCATACCCAGTATAGCCCCCACTGAAAGTACACAGAGAAGGGTCAGCGCCAAGCTCCCGGTTTGAATGAAGACAAGAGAAGAAGTCACTGCTCCCGTCAACATAAGTCCTTCTGCACCCAGTTGCGTGATGCCTGATCTTTCGATAAGAATTCCACCCAATACAGCTAACAGCAGCGGCGTACCGGAAGAGATAGCGGAAACAATTAATTGTGTGACGATATCCATGACATTCCCTCCCCTTTCAGCATGATTTCAATCCAAGCTTACCCATCAGCTCACCTATCACCGGTTGCGGCGAATGCGGATTTTCCCAGCCATACCGCCCGCAATGAGAAAAAATAGGATAGCCCCTTGAATCATAGAAGAGGTCGATGAAGGAAGACCGATCGTCTGCACACTGTATCCTCCCACAATGAGTCCTCCGAACAGCACCGATGATATCACTAGACCTGCCGGATTCAACTTCGCAAGCCAAGCCACAATAATGGCTGTGTACCCATACCCTGGCGAAATACCATACATAAGTCGGTGTGCCACACCGGAAACTTCGCTCATTCCCGCTAATCCAGCTACCCCGCCACTAATGATCATAACAACGAGAACATGTCTGGAAATGCGAATTCCTGCGTTCCGCGCCGCTTCCGCATTCGCACCAAGGAGACGCAGCTCATAACCCCAACGCGTATATCGGATCATAAAGGCATAGAGCAGTACGGCAATAATAGCAAAAACGATCCCTAAATGAAGTCGGGTAGCTCCAAAAGTAGGCATTGACTGCGCCGCGGTGAACATCGGGGTTCCTGGGAAGTTAAAGCCTTTCGGATCTTTCCATGGACCGAATACCGCATAATTCAAGGCAAGAAGAGCCACATAATTCAACATTAAGGATGTAATTAGTTCGTTAACTTGAAAATATGTCCTAGGAATCGCCGTCAGCAATCCCCAGAGCCCACCGGCTATGATGCTCGCCACCACCATAGATGGAATCGAAATGTACATTGGCAGCTGTGGAAAATAAACCGTAACCGCTGTTGCCGCCATAGCGCCAGCCAGAAACTGCCCCTCAGCACCGATATTCCATACCGAAATCCGGTAAGCGATCGACACGCCAAGACCGCAAAGCAGCAGCGGAATCGCCTTCACAAGGGTCTCCGTAATGCCAAAGGAGGAACCAAAGGCACCTTTCAGCATTTTGGCATAGACCATAATCGGATTCATGCCATTCAAAGCTATAAAAATACCGCAGGCCACAAGCGCCAAGACGATAGATACGACCGTCACCCACCACGGACTGGCTGGCCCTACAGGATCAATTTCAAAACGGTAAGGCATACGAAAACTAGCTTCTCGCTTAGGCATCTTTTTTTCTATCGGGATGGTTCCCGCCGTTTGTTGTTCGCTCACCCTGCATCCTCCTCAGACCCCGCCATCAACATACCGATATATTCACGACTCGCTTCCTCTCGGGGAATATTGCCCACGATACGTCCGTCGTACATGACCAGTATTCGGTCAGCTAGCTGCAGCACCTCATCCAAATCCTCTGATATTAGGAGAACTGAACTCCCCTTGCTGCGCAATTCCTCTAGCAATTGGTGCACACCCTCAGTGGCGCCTACATCTAGCCCCTGCGTTGGATGCACGGCTACCATCAGCTTCGGACCTTGATCAATTTCCCTGGCAAAAAGCAGCTTCTGCTGATTGCCCCCCGACATATACTGAACAGGTGCATCAATCCCCGATGTCCTCACATCGAACAGCTCAACAAGCTTCTGCGACCAGCTTCGATTGCTTCCTGTACGCAGTAAACCGAATCGAGATCGTTCTGGAGAACGATACGTCTTGAAGAGCAGGTTATCTACGGCGCCCAAGCTGCCCGCTAGACCGCTCTTCATGCGGTTTTCCGGCACATGAGCAATGCCTAGCTCAATGGCTGCGCGCACCGAACCGTTATGCAATGCCATACCGTCAAATTGAACATCGCCTTGTTTCCATACGCGAAGCCCTGTTAACACCTCCGCAAGCTCCTTCTGCCCGTTTCCAGACACCCCGGCAACACCAACAATCTCGCCTTCATACACTTGAAAATGAAGCCCATCCAGCACCTTGCGTCCATGATCCGCATACACATCCAAACCACCCACCACAAGCATCGGCTTTCCTTGCGGTTTCTCTCTAACAACCGTGCGGCTTTCTAGCCTCTCCTTGCCGACCATTAGCTGCGCCAGATCCCTCTCATTCGTTTCTGACTTCGCCATCGTTGCGATCATCTCGCCTTTACGCATGACGGATATGCGATCCGAAGCAAACATAACCTCCTTGAGTTTATGTGTCGTCATAATGACCGTCTTGCCTTCTTTTTTCATGCGATTCAGTGTCTCAAACAACTGATCCACCTCACCTGGCGTCAACACCGAGGTAGGTTCATCCAAAATAATTAAATCCGCTCCCCGATAGAGCGTCTTCACAATTTCAACACGCTGCTGTTCCCCAACCGACAGCTGCCAAATGGGCCGGTCCACCGGGAACGGTAGCCCAAAATGCTTCGAAATCGCCTCGATCTCCTCGGACTTTCTAGCGAGCCATCGTGGACCGCGCCAGAACGAAGACGACTCCCCAAGAACAATATTCTCCGCGGCAGTTAACGTTTGAACAAGTCGGAAATTCTGAAAGACCATGCCAACCCCTAGATTCATCGCATCCTTCGGCGAACGAATTCGCACCTTCTCGCCGTGGATGAGAATCTCTCCGCTTGTTGGGCGATATACACCTGAAAGCATGCACATCATTGTGCTTTTACCGGCGCCGTTTTCACCTAACAACGCATGAATCTCTCCCGCTTTTGCCCGGAAATCAACATGATCATTAGCCACAACAGAACCAAACTGCTTGACGATCTGGTTCATCTCAACTGAATAACCCTCTATTTTATGCAATGAGCCCCCTCCTTCTCGTCCTTTTCACATCCCTATATATTCAAAACAGCATCTCCCATTTTGGGATCTGCTGTTCCTGGAAACCATAACTTGGGTATCGTTTAGGCTATACCTTACGCGAACCTAGTACATATCTATCTTCCCCCACTATACTGTTCAGGTGAATTACACGTCAATTAACATTACATCATATTTGGGCATCTAACAAAAAATGACGATTCATTTGTGCTTGATCCCAAAGTGTAAAGGCTCCCCCCTCCCGATAATGTTATGTTAAGTTACGCGGACAACAAAAAGGAGCACCCCTCTATGAAGAATGCTCCTCTTACTATCATATTCTTTACATCAGGAAAGAAATATACCGCCATAAATGAAACCAGCCACAATCACAAACGCAGGGTGAATCTTTCTCTTTTGAATGAGATAGAAAGCAACTGCGGCAATACCAATAAACTGCAAGTATCCTATCGTTTTCGTAGATTCCACCATACTGCTCCACGTGACCAACACCATCATGATCGCGATAACAGGCTGGACAAGTAGCGTCATTCCTTTGATTACCTGAGATTGCTTATATTTCTGCAGGATATTCAGCAAAATGATGAGTGCAATAATGGAAGGAACAACCGTTGCAGCCACTGCAATTAGAACACCGACCCAACCACCGATTTGAAAGCCGACATATGCGGCAATTTTCGTAGCAATCGGTCCGGGCAGTGCATTCCCCAGCGCTAACATGTTCGAGAATCCACTGCTAGTCATCCAAGCATGATTCGGAACAATCTCTTGATACATGAGCGGGATCGACGAAGGCCCCCCTCCGTATCCGAACACATTAGCTAAAAAGAAGCTAACAAGTAAATGCCACCACTCACTCATACGCCTTCACCTTTGCCAAGCTGCTTCTTGTTCTTGCTCCACTTGTCCTTTAGCTTATGATGGAAAGCTCCATATAGTAAAAACATAAAAATAACGATAGCCGGATGCACAGTGAAAGTCTGCAGCAGCAAGAATGAAACAACAAAAAATGTGAGACCTGCCGCCCAACCCAAGCCTTTAATCGCCTTCTCCCCGAACTCATACGCCATCACGCCTAACATCACCGCGACAATAGGCACTACTGCCGCTATCATGCCTTTAATCACTAGAGAAGTACTAAAGAAATTAATGAACGAATACAACCCCACCATTGCTACACAGGTAGGAACGATGTGAGCTAAAACACCAATCGTTGCTCCCCATCCCCCTTTGAGCCGATACCCAAGATACCCTGCTAGTTTCGTTGCTATCGGTCCGGGAAGTGTATTAGCTATCGCCAGAACCTCCATGAATTCCTCATCCTTCATCCATTGAAACCGCGTAACCGCCTCGTACCGTATCAACGGCACAATCGACGGCCCGCCACCATATCCCAATATCCCCGTCCGAAACATCGCCATACCTATCTGAACATAGGCATTCCCCACTATGTATCACTCCTGTCTCTGTATCACCATTAACTACAAATTAAACTAAGCTTTATTTTAATATAAGTTGAAAGGATTCATTCGATTCTTTTCTCATCTTTGTAAAAATGACAAAGATTCTTTGAATTGTTGGGAGATGGCTTGAATTTATTTAAAGCCAATGGGCGCATAGTGTGGGTAAGCGTTGAGCAATATTAGAGCCTCTTGAGGCTGCTATTTTTGAATTTATGTTACTTTCTGTGGAAATTGGAGCCCTTAGAGACTCTTATTTGGAAGTTGAGGCTTGATTTGGGGTTGCTTTGAGCAGAATAAGAGCTTCTAGGGACTGCTATTTTTGAATTTCTAGTTCTTTTTGTGGTAATAGAAGTCTTTGGAGACTCTTATTCCTAGTATATGGCTTGATCCGGACAAACTTTCTGATCAATCCGAGCAAGTGTAAACAAAAAAACCTTACGAGGATTTCTCCTTGTAAGGTTTTTTAAGTGCTTGGCAACGTTCTACTCTCCCAGAACCCTGCGGTTCAAGTACCATCGACGCTGGAGGGCTTAACGGTCGTGTTCGAGATGGGAACGCGTGGGTCCCCTCCGCCATCATCACCAAACAGTCAAAGCGTGGTTTGCGCCTTGAAAACTAGATACGAAACTTACGTAAAGGTTTGAATTACTTAGGAATTTTGGTTAAGCCCTCGACCGATTAGTATTCGTCAGCTGCATACATTGCTGCACTTCCACCTCGAACCTATCAACCTCGTCGTCTACAAGGGGTCTTACATACTGGGAAAT
>NZ_JCAUAW010000030.1:0-71863 GCF_059692155.1 Paenibacillus sp. JT22N1 | reverse complement strand
CTTGTCAAGTCTTATTTCTCTTTTTCGTGCAAAAAAAAGAGCGGGCTATCTTTTTCGATAACCTGCTCTTTTTCTTGATATTTGGACCTGCGCCTTAACTAAATGACATTGGCCACATGGCAGCCCTTCTGGTATTTAACAATCGCGTGATCACCTATCTCCAAGGCGCTTCAAATTTAGCCCCGTTTGATCCCTGATTTACCTCCAATCCTTTTCGGTTGAAGTACACAATTTTTAATCCAATACAAACAAGTGCCAACATAATAAATATTAAGCCACTCCATATAGTCCCTTTCATGCCTGCAGTGGTAATAAACCACCCACCTGCTAACGAACCGATAGACACACCCAGATTGATGAAGGAAATATATAACCCCGTGGCAAATTCAGGAGCTTCCGGAGCCTCAGAAGTTAACCATATCTGGGTTACGATGAGTCCACTGGTATGAGCGGCTCCCCACAAAACCATAATGATAATGATAGATACGATGGATTTTTCTCCCATATAGAGCAGTAATAAAGAGGTGGCTAATACGATCGGATGGAAAACAGTCGTTCTCACCAAGTTTTTTCCAATCAGTTTCCCTGCCAATAAGTTACCTGCCACTCCCCCTACACCGAAAATGACAAGCATTACACTTACGATTTTCCCACTCAACCCCATCACTTGTTCCAAGTATTCGGCAGCATAGCTATAGACCGAAAACATAGCGGCGAAAATGAAAGTTGCAGCTCCAATATTGATCCAAAGGGGGACTTTACGCAATATATCGAGCTGTTCCCCGTAAGAGACTTTCTCAGCTTTGGACGAGTTCGGAAGCATGATGGCGATCCCCACACTAGCAGCGATGTTTACAACGGCACAAAATATAAAAGCGGCCTCGAATGAGAATTGATCTACGAGATAGGTTGTTATCGGAATTCCAAGTACCATACCCATACTAGTACCAACAAATGCTTTCGCAGAAGCTTGAGTGGATTTTTCCTTTGGATAGAGCGAAACTGCAGCTGCAAAGGCCAAGGAAAAATATACGGGATGGAACAATGCCGGGATAATCCGAAGCGCAAGCAGAACATAAAAATTAGGAGCATAAGCTGATAATAAACTACTTCCAGCAAAAATGAGTAAAGACACCATCATTACGTTTTTACGATTATATTTAGAAAGAAGCAGCACCATAAAGGGACCACATAGTGCTATAACAAGCGCAAACACCCCGACGAGCATGCCGGCCTGAGACGTGCTGACATTGAAACGCTCTGTAATAGCTGGTAATATTCCGACAACGCCAAACTCAATGGTATAAACGCCGAATAATCCAAGAGCGATAAAGAATATGGGGTTTATGTTTCTTCTATTAGAACCTGTATGAAACAAAATCATCACTCCCTTAAGTATCATGTTGTAAAAAAAAGAGCCTTGCCCGGTTGTTACTACCAAGGCCGGCTCTTGAGTTCATTCATTCGTTCCTGATCCCGTCATAGACGGCTTCACAGAGGTCAACGGTAAACTGGCCTGACATGCCTTCCAAAGCTGTATTGGTAAACGCTACGACACTTAGTCGTTTCTCAGGATCAACGAACCAGGAATGACCATAGGTACCACCCATACGCCAGGTGCCCGGTGATTCCGGAGTGTCTGCGGCGATAGGATCATTGAGCAGTATAAATCCTAGGCCAAAGCCTCGCCCTGGCCAATAGGCCATTGGCAGATCACCTATTTGGTTAGTAGCCATCTCTCGAACCAGACTCTCCGGCATCAGGGGTGCTCCGCCCTTGCGTAATGCTTCCAGCAGCAGCAATAAGTCGCCGGCGCTCCCGACCATGCCGGCTCCACCGGAGTGATAGGCCGTATCGTCAAGTGCCCGGCCAGGGGCAAGCCGGAAGCCAGCCGTGCCTTCTATAAAATCAATGCTATCGGGATCACGCAAAGGCCGTGGCTCTGGATTAGCATTGGCATAGGCTGTTGCTAGTCGCTCTGGATCGACTGCTGTAAAACCAGTGTCGTCCATGCCAAGCGGCGCTGTCACTAGCGTACGAATGGCTTCGGCAAGCGGTAAATCTGTAACCTTCGCAATCACGGCGCCGAGAACATCAGTAGCAATTGAATATTTCCACTGAGTGCCAGGCGTGTAGAGGAGCGGAACAGAGGCAATACGACGCAGGTTCTCTTCCAAAGTAATACCAGCCTGATCCATACCATCCGATACACCGGCGAGATGATAGGGACCATTCTCTTCCTGAAAAAAGCGATAAGTCAGCCCTGCCGTGTGCGTCATCAAATGCCAAATCGTCAAATTCGCGAATTCTCCGCTCTCCAAACGTGGGCGAAACTCTGGAAGCCAACGATCAACGCGGTCTTCAAGTCCTAAGCGGCCTTGCGAAACTAGTACCATCGCAGCTGTAGAAACGATAGGTTTGGACACAGAAGCAAGCCTAAATAGAGCATTTTCCCGCATCAACTGATTCTTCTCACGGTCTGCGAAACCGGCAGCACGGTTATAAACTAGTACCCCATCTATCGTCACTTTAATGACAGCGCCAACCAACCGTTTATCGGCAAGGGTACGATCGATGACTTCATCCATACGTGCTTGTAAACGGTCAGTATTCATTTTGTTTGCATTCAACTTATTCATTGTTATTCATCCTCTCTGAATAGTTAAAGATTTTATTACTTAACTATTGTTAGTATATTATATTAATTAAGTGACTTGCTTTACATAAGGCATTCAAGTTATATCTACTCTTTAACAAATAAAAACGAGTTATTTTTTAAACAAAACCTTAAATTTAAAGGAGCCGATTTCAATGGACCATGTTTGATAAACAAATCCTTATGGGACGTATACGATTCTAATCGTGATGTCATCACCAATTGAACCTAAACTTCTTATCTCATCGCTTGAAGAGGCAACCTTGCTTGCGGAGCTAGAATAAAGTAGATAACAAAAAGGAATCCGGCATCAAACCGGATTCCTAGTACTTTAATTATTCAGCTTGGTCTCAATCATTAACTAATCTTCAGAAATAACCTCAAAAGATATTCGAACCAGCTCAGTATTCAACGTCTCCCCCAAATAGATGATATCGTAAGATCCTACTGGAAGATTCAAATCAGTGAATATGATCTTCCCATCCGGCTGACTAGCCGAATTAGTTTTAATATGCGCAATGGTAGTAATAGGTTGAATCTCACTCGGTAAAGCACCTCTTGGGAAAATACCAAACGCATCTTCTCCCACAGACCCCTTGTAAGTAACTTCAATTAAATCGCGAGTCCGATAAACGGCCTTGTCTATCTGCATTGTCGGGCTACCGAGCGTCAGATCGGGATCGTCTTCAGGGTCCACTATCGGAATTAACGAAGGAAGTGGTACTGCGAAAGTGGCATCCTCAATCCACGTTTTTGTGAGAAAGTCCCTTCCTTTTACGACGACTTTATGATCATATACCTCTACGAAATATCCCTGGGAACCAGCTTTCTCCACATCCTCATCCGTCCATAAATAGGCTGTGGAGGCTGCATTAAACATAGTTGCATACTTTGCGTTGTACATGGTATCTGCCGAGCCCAATTCCCAATGGGTATGACCCGTAAATACAAACGTTTGTGGATGCTTAGCAAGAATAGTCTTAAGCTCCTTGTCCTGTCGAATACCATGCCAACCAAACTTGTTTTGTGACCCTGAAACTGTATTTTTCAAAGGCTGATGAACGAAAATAAAGGACGGTCTGTGAGCCTCTTCGTGCTCCGCTAACTTAAGATCTAACCACTCAAGCTGCGCCTCTGATAAATACGAAAAGTCTTTTAACCCTATCTCTGTCCCTAGGAAAATAAAATGATAGTCGTTCATCCAAACATCGTAATACTTTTTATCCATACCCGTACTTGCTGTAAAATAAGACATTTGGTTAGCAAGGTCCGCCCAACGAACATCATGGTTGCCGTAAGTAAAATAGATGGGTGGCAGACCCTCTCTATGATCCTTCAAAATTTGAGTCATCGTTTCAAATTCTGTTTGCTTGCCATTGTTAGTCAGATCACCAATATGCATAATTCCTTGACTATCGGGTGAAGTTGCCCTGATATCCTGTAAGGCCTGAATGAAATTTTGCGAATGTACGCCTTCTATTTCATCTTCCACATGTGTATCTGTAATGACGACGAATTTGACATTCGGCTTTTCGTCTTTTCCCTCATTTATATACTCCGCCATCTATTTCCCGCCTTTGAGTTTTTGGTACTTTTCAACCCTATCGAAAATGACCTCGCTTTTGATGGGCTTGCTGATGTAATCATCCATTCCAGCTTCAAGACATTTTTCACGATCGCCTTTTAAAGCGTTAGCTGTCACAGCAATTATGTAAGGGACTTTATCTGGTGGCATTGTTTCTTTGATCCGTTTGGTAGTTTCGAGACCATTCAGAACTGGCATCTGGATGTCCATAAAGATGATATCGTATGTTTCGTAAGCCAGCGCTCCAATAACCTGATTGCCATTTTCTACAATGTTAGTGAAATGCCCCATCTTTTCAATCATTTTTCTTAATACGAGCTGATTAATTTGATTATCTTCAGCTATTAGAACTTTCAAAGGTTTTTGAACAAATAAGATCTCCTGTAATGAAGAGTCTTCTTGATTCGATACCTCTTCTTTAAACCAAACTGTAAATACAAAAGTCGCCCCAGGTTCGTCCGTTTGTTCGATCCAAATGTCTCCACCCATCAGCCCAATAATTTTTTTGCTAATGGCTAAGCCTAGTCCAGTTCCTTCCGATTGTCGCGTCATGAAACTATCCAATTGATAGAATGGATCAAACAAATGATTGAGTTTTTCCTTAGGGATACCAATCCCGGTGTCTTTAATTGAAAATTTAAGCCGGAGCTTTTGATTTTCACGCCCATTATTTTCCACCTTAATGGAAACCCCGCCGCTATACGTGAACTTGATCGCATTACTAATGAGATTTATTAATACTTGTTTAACGCGATCGTAATCACCAATTAATTTATATGGCAATTCTGGAATCAATGAAACTTGAATATCGAGCTTTTTTTCATGTGCTTTTGGCATCAGTACAGCGAGCGTATCGTCGATACAGTCTCTAATATCAAATGGTTGATCTTGTAATTCAGTCTTGCCTGCTTCAATTTTGGAAAAGTCCAAAATATCATTAATAATCTTAATCAGCGTGTTCCCGCTTTTATTAATGATTTCTACATATTCTTTTTGCTCGTCATCCAAATCCGTCATAGTTAATAGCAAGTCGGTCATGCCGATCACCCCATTCATAGGGGTCCTGATTTCATGGCTCATCATGGCTAAAAACTCACTCTTTGCTTTATTTGTATTTTCAGCAGCTTCCTTAGCAATAAGGAGTTGTTTCTGTTCGGTCATATCTTTCGCAATAACATAGTACCCGACGTTTTCCTTATTTATGATGATGGGCGCTATCGTTGTTAACACTTCAACATGATGTCCATCTTTATGTCTGATTTTATTAATCTTTCTTTCCGTTGTAACGTCTTCAATGGAATAGGAAAGTATCCTACGGAGATTTCGTTCACCAATAAATTTGGAAATTAGCTCTCCTCTCATCTCAATAACCTTATATCCAGTCAGTCGTTCTGCCATTTCGTTGGTGTTAATGATCCTGCCTTTCACATTCAGGGAAATAATAGCATCGTGGTTGTATTTTTTCAGAGACGTATAGCGCTCAACAGACTCTTGCAGCTTCAACTCTACTTTTTTACGTTCCGTGATGTCCTGTGTAGTTCCATTCATTTTGACAGGATTTCCATTTTCGTCGAATGTTACTGAAACGCGAATTTGCATATACTTAATAGTTCCATCGAGCTGCAGATTGCGAAATTCCGAGCTAATCGTTGTACCTTGCATGGCTTGATCAATGAATTCATGAAATCGTTGTTGATCCTCTGGATGAATCATAAATGCAAGATCCGTCGGATTGGATGGTAAATTATTTTTGAACAAGTTATAAATTTGGTAAAATTCTTCAGAGAATGTGATCTTATCGTCAAGAATATCCAATTCCCAACTGCCAAGCATGGCAATATGCTGAGCCTCCGCAAGATTATCCTGGTATTTCTTTCGCTCTGTAATATCCCGCCCGATCCCTAATACCTTCTGTAAACGGCCTTGATCATCTCTAATGAGTTTAATCGCAGTCTCAAACCAAATATACGTACCATTCTTATGGCGTGAACGATAGGTAACTACCTCATTATCCGAAAAAGGTTCAGATCTTATTTTTTCTAAGTCTTCAGGATGATTTAATTCAGAACTATCTTTTCCGATCAATTCTTCTGGCTCATAACCCATTAAATCACGCACGGAGGGTGATAAATACTCGATGTTACCATCAGGATTCACTAAAGTAATAATATCTTGAGCATTTTCTGAGATAAGTTCATACAATTCTTCAATCTTTAAAAGTTTTTGTTCAGTGGCTATTTTATCTGAAATATCGATGATATGAACAATAAAGTATAATGGTGTTCCTTGTTTTTCGTCACGTACCAAAGCGAGCCTTACAGACGCCCAAATAAGGTTACCGTTCTTCTGAATACAACGCTTTTCTAACTCATAGAATATTGAATTTCCATTCAATACCTCTTCGATTAGTGCATTAACTTTATTCAAATCATCAGGATGGGTTATTTCCTTAAGTGTAAGTCCAATTGCTTCTTGCTCCGTATAACCGAGGGTTGGATAGAAGGAGGGATTGACACTCCTGATAGTTCCATCCATGGACACCAACGCTATAGCATTTGGAGCAAAGGTATATACTTGTTGATAAACAGAGTCGTGGTCGAAATCTACCTTAGGCATTTGAAATCCTCCAGTCGTCAATGTACCCCCTATTTCTACTATATAAGGCTATTTAAATATAACATGACTTTTATAGTGAACTGAAATTGTCATTATCTTTTACTTAGAAATTCACAATTTGCCTTCACGAATTGTTCTCCAGTAGTGCTTACAACAATATCGTTATCATGAGATTGAATGATGACATTTTCACCTATTTGTTCACCTTGTAAAAAGATCGAGATTGGTTGTCGAAATACCCGCATCCTTTCAAAGTCTGAAGGTTCTATCAGTTTGCGTTGTTTTGGCATGTTTTTCTCCTTTTTAAGATATATGTTATTACATTATTGCATAAATAAGGATCAAAATCAGGCCCTTTGAAAAAGGACCTTCTCAATTGTCTAAAAAGACAAAGGAAAGTCCTGTTTCGTTACGGTCAAGGCTAGTCTGAAGCGCTCCGTTAAAACGTAGCCCACGATTGCTTGGTCGTATGGACGGTTTCACCCGATTTAACCGCTTGAGCGATCATCATACCCAGGTAGTGATCTTGGGCTGCTTCCGCGAAGCTATAAAAGCTGGGTCCACCCTGCACGTATTCACCCATCTTTTGCAGACAAGTAGCAATCGCTATTTCGTCGTCCGACAGACGGCCTGGCTGGAAGGGATTTCGATAAACCCATTTATCGCCTGCCAAGATGCCCTTGTGATAATACCCTTCAAGGTTGCCATTCTCCCCGGCATTCAGCCGTCTTAGCTCAAGTTGAATGGGAGTACGAAAATCCTGCAAATAGGCAATCCTCGTATTATTAATTTCCCCCTTATTCCCTCGTACAAGCACTCGTTCGGAACGAATCCATGAGAAATACTGATCACCGGTAAAATCAAACACACCTAACTTGTCCCCGAACTCAAGGTGTGCGATCACTTGATTAGAGATCGACGTCTTCTCCTGAGTTGGATCACCCTCTCGGTTAGGTCCGCTAATAATCGGAGAAGAGAATTCGAAACCTCGAATTTGCGCATCTTCAAATCGAATGCCCAGGAGACTGCGCATGATGCTGATCCCATGGTAGCCATGGGCAGCTGAGACTTGCGCTTGGCTTACAGTGCCCAGCAAGCCGGACTGGACGATGGCAATTCGTGCAGCATGCAGCGGCTGAAAGGCATATTGCTCCGCCACCTGTACCTTGGCGTCCGGTCCGATGTCTTGATAGAGCTGATTCAATTGCTCCAGATCAGCCGCAGGCGGTGTTTCAGACAGAACGGGAACTCCTTGACGCACGAGCTGTTTGATCAATTCCGGTGTCTGTGAGACAGGAACCGAAAGAACAACAAACGAAGGTGTTGTTTGCTTCAATAAATCCTCGGTTGAACGGAACGTCGGCACTCCCCATTGTTCCTCGAACGCACGCCCTTTCTCTTCATTGCGTACGACAACACCGCTAACTATAAACTGATCCGGAAGCGCTCGCACGATACGCATAAAAAACTCTGCACGCCAACCGCCACCGACTATACCGAATGTGATAGCCATACTGATTCCTCCCTTCATAAATGAAACGTAATACTATTGTATGGCATAAATACAGATAAAGGGATGTAATTATTTATGCTCCCTTGTTTTTTACACGCCTCTCTGAAAAGAAAGCACGAACTAACCAGGTTCGGTTAGTTCGTGCTTTCTTTTCAAATATTTCAACAGCGTCTGGTTAGAAAAATCAAAATTCCGACGACTAACTCCATCCCATGAAGTCTGCTTTCATGAGCCTGATTGATCATGAGGTACTATGACGATTGCAGAAGTAACCGATTGATTGCCCGCTTTGTCCGTTGCTGTGTAGGTTATTGTATAGATGCGACCTTTTTCTGCACGTATACTAAATGAAGTGGTCGCAGTACCGATATTAGCCCCAATGTCACCTTGACCACTATCCGGCTCATTGCTGGTAATGGAGGTTAACACCACAGATGCAACGCCTGACGCAGCATCGCTCGAATTCAGCGTAGCATGAATGGTCACCATTTTATGATTCGCCGGCCATATTGACGTATTATCTAATTGAACGGTTAATACTGGAGCCGTTTTGTCAATCTTGAACTCGATGGTTTTGATCGGTTCTACATTGCCTGCTAGATCCGTGCTGTGATAACCGACCTTATAGTTCCCTTCACCAAAGGCAGGAATGGAACCGGTATAGGCAATCCAACCCCCGTCATTCACTTGGTATTCTGTTTTTGCCATGCCATATACATTGTCACTTACAGTGAAGCTTACCGTTACATCCGACGTAAACCATCCGTTGCTGCCATTAGGTGCAGCCGGACTTAAAGATGCGACACTTACGGGTGCAATCTTATCGATATTGCTTATGACAATGCTAGTTACATTGGATACGTTACCTGCCGCATCCGTTCCTCTTGCATACACGGTTTCATTTGCCGAAAGGACAACAGGTGCCGTGTATGCTGCCCATGTGCCGCTTGCGCCCACTTTGTATTCTTTCACCACTGCGTCAGCCGGATAGCTGATCGTTACCGTGACACCGGTGTTGGTCGGTGCTGTAACATCTGCAGCTAAGGTTGCATCTGCTGGTGGTGTTGTATCAATGACCAATTTCACCACTACCGCTGCAGTGGCCTGCTTTCCTCCGTACGTTGCCGTAACGACGGTTTCACCTTGCGAAACGCCGGTGATCGTACCGCTCGCAAACGTTGCGAATGCCGTATTCTCGACCTCGAACATGGATGCCGTGGTCACGTCTTGATTTGTACCGTCCGAATACTGTGCGGTCACTTTCACCGCTGTGAATTGTCCTTTATACACTTCATAGCTTGCTGCGTCAAACGCGAGTGTTTGCAGCGTCGGTGCTTCAACGATCTTATAAACGTTCAGTTCGGAGGCGGAAGCGAAGCCGCCAGAACCCGCAGTTGCTTCAAGCTTGATGTAAGAAGCATTTACTGGAGCGAAGTTCACTTCTTTCAGCAAGTTGTTTTGCAGCCACGCACCGCTTGCTACTTTTGTATATTGAACGCCGTCTTGACTGACATATACGTTGTATCCAGTGATCGTGCCGTTACCGCCATCGGGACGGGGCAAATAGTCAAGCTTGCTGATTTTGTAAGCTCCACCCAAATTCAAGATAATCGATTGTGGCAGTGGATCGGTACCGAACCATTTGATATGCCACCATGTGTCCGCATCGCCGTCGAGCGCATTGATCGGGTCATCTCCTGGTTGGAAGCTTGTAGCCGTCGCCGTCATTTGGGCTTGTGGGATTTTCACCAAACCTGTTTGCCCGGTTACGGTGACATCCACAGTCGCTTTGAAGCCTCCATCTGCTGTAGTGACCGTAATTGTTGCTGTGCCTGCTCCTTTCGGAGATACGACGCCGTTTCCATCCACCATCACAACGGCCGGGTTGCTTGTGCTCCACGTAACCGAAGTGTTCGCCGCATTCAGCGGCGCTACCATTGCCTCTAGAGCAACAGACGCATCAAGTACATTCAAATTCAATGCCGTTTGATTTAGCGTTACGCCGGTCACAGGCGCCGTTCCGATGATTGGCAAGCCGATTAGCTTCACATCTGCGATGCTAGCCTTCGTACTCGCGTCAGGCAGTCCGGTAATTGTAATTCTTACATAGCGTCCTTGGCTGCCGAATGTATCTTTAAGCACTTGGCCAGCTTCGGTATTGTTCATGCGGTTTAAAACCTGAATCCAGTTGCTACTGCCCGCTTCCCGGACTTCCAGCTTGTATTTGTACACTTTATCGCTCTGTCCAAACGAAATCTCTAATCCTTGGATCGAATGCATTTTACCCAAATCGGCGGACCAAACATGACCTGGGTTGGCATCATTTGCCGACCACATCGTAGCCGTATTGCCATCGTTTGCATTACTTGCCGGGAACGCTGGATCCATACTGTCTGCCGTTGCCAGCTTGCCTTTCAAAATGTCACCCAAAGTAGGCGGTGCCTGAGGCGTTTCATATACATCAAGTTCGGAAGCGGATACGAAGCCGCCTACTGCCGCTACCGCCTCTAACTTCACATAACGCGCATCCACAGGCGTAAATTGGACATATTTCTTCATGTTGTTTCGAACCCAGTTGCCGGTGCTTATTTGTGTATAGTTCGTTCCGTTGGTGCTTACATACAGATTATAAGTCGTAATCGTGCCATTTCCAGCATCTGTACGGGGTGCGTAACGGAATTGGCTGATGTTGCGAACCTTGCCGAGATCAAGAATTATCGATTGCGGCAGTTTGTCAGAGCCGTCCCATTTCGTATGCCACACGGAATTTGAATCGCCATCAATGGCTTTGGACGCTTCACTGCCCGGTTGGAAACTTTTTGCCGTAGCTGTCATCTGATTTTTAGGAATCGCCAGCGGTATCGGCACAGAAGCGTCCCGGTACACGTTCAGTTCAGCTGCAGCCGCAAAACCATTAACACCAGCTGTCGCTTCAAGTTTTACATACTGCGCTTCCACGGTTGTAAATGTCGCTGTTTTTTCCAGCTTATCCGCATTCCATGCACCGGTGGCCACCTTCGTGAAGCTGGTTCCATCCGTGCTCACATAGACGTTGTAAGCTGTAATAATACCGTCCGTGCCTACGTATTGTCTCGGCAAATATTTCAATTTATTGACGGAAAGCTTCGTGCCGAGATTGAGCGTGATCGACTGTGGCAATGGTGTGCTACCATCCAGCTTGGTGCTCCAGATCGTCTCTATGCTGCCATCCAACGCATTAGCTACAGGACTTGTAGCATCGGTGCTCGTAGCCGTTGCTACGATGTCCGCCTGTACGATTTTCGTTGGATCGTTATCTGGTTCTGGCAGCGATATGACAACTGCGTCTGTAAGTGGAGTCGTATCTGCCACAAAACCGGCCACTGTCAATTCAAAGCCTTGATCCACCGGCATATCCGGCGTTTTCACATATACGATGCCGCCTTTATCCGCGCTATCATAGTACCAGCCGCTTGCAGCGCTCGCCCATTCTGTTTTACTTGCATATTCCGTATAAGCGGATCCGCCAACCGCAACACTTGTCGGTTTCGCATGCATATGAATTTGGAATTGGTTCGTACGCGCTGCCAATTTGCCGTTGTAATCGCCTATGCTCGCCCCTACTTGAACTTTCAATTCGCCAGTTCCGGATTCAGGAGCGATCGAAGTAATAAGTGTTTTCGCAAATTTGCCATTACGGTGCTCTCTCGAAACGCCGTCATCCTCATACATCGTAAAGGTTGAGGTTTTGTAAGGATAGATGTCATACGTTATCGGATTCGGCTGCACTTGACCGTCATACAGCGATTCCGGATACATCGGAATGATTGCACCGGCTTTGACGAGAAGCGGTAAACGGCTCAGCGGAGCACTATATTCGTCCAGCATTTTGGAGCCGTAATGCTCAGTACCCGTCCAGTAGTCGATCCATTTGCCTTTCGGCAAGTAAATGCCGTTTCTTACTGTAGTATCTTTGTAGACCGGTGCAACCAACAGTGATTGCCCAGACATGAATTGGTACTGTGTAAGTAGGTTCTTCGTATTCGGGTCGTTCGGGAATTCATATACCATTCCTCTGGCCATCGGTGCACCCGACTCATAAGCTTCGTTCAAATACGTGTAGAAGTAAGGCGTTAAGCGCTGTCTAAGCTTTAAAATATCACGGTTATAGCTTGTGTACGGCTCTCCATAGCGCCACGGTTGCTTATCTACGGATGCCCAACCAGACATACTCATAAGGATCGGCGTGAATGCTTTCCACTGCAAATCGCGTACATAGGTCTGGGCGCTTCCTCCGAATATCCCATCCACATCACCGGTAGAGTAATTCATGCCAGACAGTCCCGCACCGATCACAGAAGGAATATGGAAGCGGATATATTCCCAGTTCCCGGATTGGTCTCCCGACCAAACGGTTGAATATCGCTGCGTACCAGCCCATCCTCCGACGGACCATACGAAACCGCGATCGTTAGAGTTGTTTTCAACCCCTTGATGAGCTTGTTTCGTTGCTTCCAGCGCAAAGTCATACCCTGGTCCGACCCAAGCTACATCCAGCTTGTTCAAGCGCGTTCCAGCCACGCCTACCTCTGTTGCGATATTAGCAAGGCCGTTCTGCGTCCACAGGCCGGTGTAAAAGCCTAAATCATGAAGCTGTTGAACAGTGCTTGGCAGCTGCACATACCCGCAGCCGTATCCATCGTTCGGAAGCAGCCATCCCCCCGGCATATCGTTAGTGCGGAAACCTTGAGCAACTTTCAACACATCCGGCGTTGTCAGCTTATTCGGTTTGTTAGCACCCGTGTTGCTTGTGTTGTAGCAATCCGCATCTCCCATGCCCATACCCCATCTAGGAATCAGCGAAGGCTTGCCGGTCAAATCCGTGTAGCCGTTCAAAACATCTTTGAACGTATCGCCATAAAAATAATACGCGTCAAAGCGGTTCTCATTGTGCGTCAGCTGTGCGGGACTGCCGAAATCGTAAGTTCCGTCTTGGAACGTGTTCCGCAGTACGCCGTACCCAGCTGTACTCAAATAAAACGGAGACGGGTTGGACACTGTGCCGCTGCCCCAGTCGCCGAAGTTTTTAGCGATCTTGATTGTTTTGTCACGGTGAGAGAAAAATCCGTTCTGCATCCCTCCGCCGTAGTAATACTCATCTGCTCCTCGTACAAGCTTTTGAGTTGTCGATGATGAGCTATAATTTAACGGTGACTCTTCTTGCCATACGACAGTCGCGTTGTCGCTCTTGTACATCGCGAATTTTAGCGGGCTTTTGTAAGCACGCAAAACGAATTTACCCGTTACTAATTTGTAGTAGCTGCCCTCATCGGACCAATCAACAGTGACCGGACCGAAATCTTCCTTTATCACAATCGGCTCTTTAGGCGTAGCCGAGCTTTTACCGGCCAGCGTTTGAAAATTACCGCCTACACCAAGCCATATACGAACCATGTCATCGCGATTAAAAACAACTTTCACCTTATCGGAACCGGACGTGATCGTAAATGTCTTAGCGTCTGTTTTCTCAAAATTCGTTATGTCGCCAACCGCTGCTGCATGAGTCGTTGTTCCACCAATGAAAAGAATCACTAATACGAACACCAGACAAAAAGCAAACCCAAAAGCGTTTTTAAGCGTCTTCAAATCATACACTCTCCTCTTCATTCTCAACTTTTGCCAATCTACCGAGGGGTTCTTAACCCTTTAATGCCCCAGCCGTAATCCCTCCTGTAATTTGTTTTTGGAAAATGCTATAAAAAATAATCGTCGGACCCATAGAAATGATCAGGGCTGCGAAGAGAGGTCCCCATTCTGTCCTGTACTGCATTTCACCTTGCATGACCGCAATAGCAACCGGTATTGTATATTTCGTTGGATCATTAATAAGCACAAGTGCAAAAACGTATTCATTCCATATATTCAGCACAGTAATAATAGCCACAGACATCAATCCCGGCTTAGCGAGTGGAAGCATGATCCGGAAAAAAATTCCGTAATGGGAAGCACCATCAATAGAGGCCGCTTCTTCTAGCTCACTTGGCAGTGATTTGAAGAAACTGACTAAGACGAAAACGGCGAACGGCACTGCAGTGACCATGTATACTAAAATGAGGCCGAACAAATTGTTCGTAAGATGGAGATCATTCAACAAAAAAAATAAGGGAATAATGCCAAGGAATGTTGGGATCATCATGTAGGAAAGATACGAATAGTACAATAAACCATTTCCTCTGAACGTAAATCGGGCAATCACATAGGCCGTCGTAGCCGATAAGAGCACTCCAAATACCGTGCTTACAACGGTTACTACTAATGAATTCATAAAATTTTGACCAAAGTTATATTTTTCCCACACAAATGAAAAATTGGACCAAAGCAAAGGGAGCTTTGGCAGATCCCACGGTTTGCCTAAGAAAAACTGCTGATTATCCTTTAAAGAGCTAAAGACTGTCCAAAGCAGCGGATAAAGTATACATAGCGACCAAACAATAAGGCTGAATTTGAAAAATAACCGAAATACAGGATTGACTACACCTTGACCCATAAGAATAACTCCTCTACGTTAATTCAATGGTTTCTCTCTTCATCAGCCTCTGAAGGGTTGCTGTGGTTATTAATGAGAGAACCAAAATGAGGACGCCAATCGCTGACGCATAACTGAATTTACCGAATTTGAATGCATTCAAATACAAATAGGAGCCCATAACCTGTGTGGCGTTATCTACTCCGCCTTCAAAGGTCATAATCGTGACGATGACGAATGATCCATTGAGTGTCGTCATGACAATCCATAGAACGGATGTCTTGATTTGTTCCCACGACAGGGGAAGGGTAATCAGCCAAAACTGATGCCATTGTGACGCCCCATCAATGTCAGCTGATTCAAATAACGAAGATGGGATACTAAGAATACCTGCGACCAGCAATATGATCGTAAAACCTATACCCGCCCAAATAGATGGCGGCAAGAGCGCAAATATCGACCATTTATCGCCTAACCAAGCGAAATCGTACTTTTTATCTGTAAATAAAGAAATAAAGGAATTCAAAAATCCAAGGTTTGGATTATACACATAACGCCATAGGACGCCAACCACAACAACAGAAAGCACATTAGGTATAAAGAAAATGATCCGATAAATACCCGCGCCTTTGATGTTGAAACGGGTTAGCGCTACCGCGAAGAACATGGATAGGACCATAAAACCAATGACTTTGCCGAAGACTAGAATGTAATCGTTTCGAATTGTCTTCATGATCACACTGTCATGCATCATCTCATTGAAATTTCCAAGACCGATAAAGTTATAGGTTTCAGAGCCGCCCGACCAATCAAACAAACTAAGATAAATACCTTTGAACATCGGGTAAACGGTAAATACGAGATAAAGAAGCAAGGTTGGAAGGGTAAAGGAAAGAATGAAGATATTACGCTTCATCTTCGCAGTGCCGATTCTAACACTTTTTTTCTGATCGATCATGCCAGTAACGGCTGTCTTGCTCTCTTTCATACTTTCCTCCAATCTAAATTTCTGAATGATAATAAGGGAATCTGATGATCTCCCTCATTATCATTCAAATCCTTAATATGGCTTATTTCTTTTCTTTGGAGCGAATTTTATCAGTCGCTTCTTCCATGCGATCTGCCCACTGCTGCGGTGTAATTTCACCTTTGGTAAGAGCAACAGTTGCGTTGTTTCTCGCTGTTACTAGTTCCTCTGGAATAACGATTTCAGGCGCAACAACGGTATTCGGTGAATTATAGAATTTGGCTGCCTCTTTCGTTAGAGCAGGAGCATTCGTTCCTTCGAGATCCGCCTTGATGTTCGAAGGGGCTTTGGAAAGCTCTGCCCATGCCTTACTCTGCTTTTCTGTAAAAATAAATTGCATGAACGCTTTGGCTGCTTCAGGGTTTTTCGCTTTCTTTGCTATTCCTACAGTAGAAGTGTATGGATTCGCTACGAATTTACCACCTTTGTCTTGACCAATGGAAGGTAAGAATCCAAATTCAAATCCTGCTGGAATGTCCTTCGCCATTTCACTCTCAACCCAAATGCCAGTCGGTATGAAAGCCGCTTTGTGCTGCAGCCATTGGGATTGGGAATCCGTGTGATTCAGAGCCGGTGACCCTTTGTCGATGAGGCCTTTGTCTCTCATTTCCACAATTTTAGCAAGTGATTTCATAACGGGTTCGCTTTTCCAAACACCTTTTTCGAGGGAGTTAATTTTCTTAAAGATGGATGTATCATAGTTGTTCATTGCAATAATCGTTGGGTCTAATAAGCCCCCGTTGATGTAGTACGGATAAACCCCTGTATGGATGTAGTCACTCATCTTGCCATCAGCTTTAATTTTTTCTCCTAAAGCCATGAAGCTTTCGAAGTCGGCAGGCGCTTGCCAGCCTTTATTCTTGAATAACGCTTTATCGTAGAACGTCCCCCAAGAACCGAAGACTAACGGAACGGCAAATGCTTTTCCTGGCTTATATTCCTCAGGCTGAGCGATCAGGAGATCGAGAATTTTCTTCCCATCTACGTTCTTCGCATCCTTCAGCCAGTCTGTAATATCCATAAGTTGGTCATCGGTTACCATTTGTCTTGTATTGGAGCCGGCTCCATCGATGTAAACAAAATCTGGCGGGTTCCCTTGAATCCAGCGCGGTTTCATTTGATCATTAATTTTCGCTCCAGCGGATTCTTTGATCTTCAAGTCTGGGTTTAACTTCTGGAAATCGCCAATGGCTTGTTTCCACCACGCGTCACCATACCCACCAACAAAATACTGGATCTCAAAGTCTCCAGCAAGCTTTGTTCCCTCTGGCTTTGCGCTAGCAGCCGGTTTGGTGCTTTCGATCGGTTTTACACTTTCAGCGGGCTTCGTACCCGCATTGTTACTTCCGCAACCCGTTAGTGTAAGAAAAACAGTCGACAAAACCATACTCCATGCCATTGCTTTTTTTGAATTAATCATTGAAACGACCTCCCTAGAATTTTGCGGAGCATACCTGTTTCGGAAGCATCCACTTCGAACAATTGTCTATTGGTTCGTGCACCTTTATCATATTGATTTTCCCGGTATACAACCATTGAAATTAGTACTGTAAATAGTTAAAAATGTACTGTCTTTTGTAACTTTTCAAGGATAAACGACTCCATTGTCCTTCTGGGACGAGCGCGTTTGTCAAGGTAGATGCGAAGCAAAAGTATAAAACTTATACTTTCTTATCTACGGACAAAAACAAAGGCCAGGAATATTTTCCTGACCTTCGTTCTTACATGGATTAGTGACTTTTGTCGAGAGCGATTTGCTGCAGCCGATCGAGTGCTTGTTTGGGTGTCATCTGACCGAGCAAAACGGTTTGCCCCATATTCCTGGTCGCGTTAAGAACGGCAGACCACGCTGGATGATTAATCGGGTAAAACCTTGCGCTTTGGATAGAGTTGAGATTTTGTTTCATGAATGTATCATTAGCCGCTAATTTATCGCCTACCGTACGAATTGTAGGAAGAAATCCTTCCCTAAGAACAAACTCTTCATAACGTGCATCCTCATAAATAAAATCGAGAAATTTAGACAACGCCTCCTTGTTGGTATGATCGGTTTTGAATGACATCCAAACGTCCTGCACACCTAGTACCAGAGGAGTCTGCCCCTCTTTTACCGGAATCGGCCCTTTCGCCCATTTTAACCCTGGGAATTCATGTGGTACGACCGCCTCAAAATAATTGCCGGAAATGAGCATCCCCAATTTGCCGTTTCCTAGAATTCGCTGTTTTTCGTCGCGCGTCGTGATCGCTGGCTCCGGGTCCGTTAAACCTTTTTCATAAAGGTTCTTTAGAAACGTAATGCCTTCCACATTTTCAGGAGAATTGATAGCCCACTCGCCATCCTTCATCCAGCCTCCTCCAGCGCCGTAAAAAAAATAGGAGAGATACGCCCAAATTTCATTATCCGTCAAATCGACACCGAAACCGTTCACTTGTCTCGTATCCTTGATTTTGCGTGCAACTTCCTCTAGATCTTTCCATGTTTTCGGCGGCTCTGTAATGCCAACTTCATTGAAAATATCCTTGTTATAATATAATTCACGGATGGTCGTAACATAGGGAACCGTATATTGAATGCCCTGCATTTTACTGCTATCCATAAGATAAGGGTAAAATTTATCCTTCAATTCGGGAGAAAGAAGGTCCTCCATACGATTCAACAGTCCATCCTTAGCGAAATGCGCGTATATATTAGTGAGAAGCAAATCTGGAGGTTGATTGCGGCTGATCATGGTATTGTAAGCACTATCTAATATGTCCCAGTTAATCACTTGGAGTTCGACCTTTATGTTAGGGTACTTCTTCTCGAACTCTTTCACTAAGTTTTCAAAATAAGGTCTAGTAGACGCGCTATACTCAGGAGCCACAAACGTAATAGACGCTTTAGCGTCGGTATCGGTCGAAACTGGATGATGAGCGTCCCCCCACATACATCCGGTGAGCAGCATTGTCGTAAATTGAAGGAGTACGAGCAAAGAACCCATTTTTCTTTTATGTAATTGGCTCATTAATTGATCCACCCTTCCGTCACACCGCTACTTTTCCACCAAAGGGAATAGAAGCTCTTGATTTTCCTGGGTATACATGTTTTCTTTCGTAATGACAATGGCATCTATATTCACCTTTGGGTTCACTTTGATCCCGTTTAGGGCCTGTACCGCCGTTTCAACGGACAAATAACCCATATTGAACGGCTTTTGCACAACTGTCGCCTGTATGACGCCTTCCTCCAAAAGTTTGATCTGGTAAATGGAACTGTCGAAACCGACAATCTTGACTTTATCTATCCATTGTTTCTCTTTAACAGCCCTGGCTGCCCCTAAAGTAGCCGATTCATTCAAACCGGCAATGCCTTGAATGTCCGGATACATGGATAGCAGATTCTTCACCAGGTCATACGCTGCATCCTCTGTCCCATTAAACTCGTAATTACCTGCATATTCAATTCCTGGAGAATCCGCAACTGCTTCCTTAAATCCGTCCTTACGTTCCTTTTCAGCTATCGATCCTGTGCCGCTGCTTAGCGTCATTACTTTATATAATTTGCCATTCCGCCCTCCGGCCAATATCATTCCGGCTTTTCTCCCTGCTTCCGTATTGTCGGTTGCAATAAGGCTTGTCTCTTCATGGGTATGGATCGGTGAATCGATCAAGATAAGCTTGATGCCGGACTCCTTTATTTTTTGGACGGTAGGTGTAAGCCGATCGTAATCTGTTGCTGCAAGGATGATAGCGTCGGGCTTTTTCACAAGAGCCTCGTCCACGTTGCGAATTTGTCCAACTGTATCCGATTCCGATAACGGTCCCGTAATGTCGATATTTACATCGAATTCCTTTGCTGCTGCCTTTACACCTGTACTAACCATCTGCCAATAGTCTGAGCGAATATTGTTCGATTTCAACACGACAGCGATCTCAAACTTTCTTTGTTTCGTGATTCGCAGCATCTCCACGCTATATACCACTATAAATCCGATCACAATAACGAGAAGTACGGCCAAAAAAACAGGCTTCTTATGTGCCATCTATAACTCCTTTCTGGACACATTTGGGTAGTACGATCGTAACCTTAGTACCTTCCCACTTTTCGCTCTCAAAGGTAAGACCAAACTCTTTCCCGAATAATTTAATTCGCTCATTCACATTGCTGACCCCAATCCCCCCGATGATACCCTCTTTCAACTTCAAAATTTGGTCCAGCTTTTCCTGTTCCATGCCTACTCCATCATCCGCGACGACAAATACAATGGTATCCCCGTCTGCTTTCCCAGTTATTTTAACTAAGCCAGACTCCAACTTATTTTTGATACCATGATAGATTGCATTTTCAACAATAGGCTGTAAAATAATTTTGGGAATATGAACTTCAAATATACTGGGATCAACATCGATCTGAAAGTCAAGCTTGTCCTTGTATCTCATCGTTTGAATCAACAGATAGTTGGTGATATGCTCAATTTCAACTCGCACGGGGACCGTTTCATTATTTTTATTAATAATTGAGCGAAACAGCTTGGCTAAAGAAGAAGTCATCAGAACAACTTCATCGTGCTTTTTACGTTCCGCCATCCATATAATCGAATCCAAGGTATTGTATAAAAAATGGGGATTGATCTGTGCTTCAAGCAGCTTCATTTCACTCTTTCGTTTGCTTTCCTCATTTTGAATAATTTGATTCATTAAATCTCTGATTCGACCCACCATGATATTGAAGGTATGACTCAATTGTCCAATTTCATTCTTGCTCCGAAATTCCGATCGGATGCTGAAGTCTCCTTTTTCCACTTGTTTCATGTTGCTTTGGAGCATCTTGATGGGTCGCGAAAGGTGGCGGGAGATGAAAAAGGAGAGGTACAAAGCGATCACTAAAGCTAAAATCGTCCATAAAAAATAAGACAAATTGATTTGATACTGGTTGGCAATCAGCTCGCTTGCATAGGCGACGCCGACGATTTTCCATCCGAAATGAGTCTCTTGGATTGTGTAAATCCGTTTTTTGTTTCCTTCTCCCGTTATGAAGCTGCCACTGCTGGATTGTTTGACCTTATCGATCATCTCCGTCTTTAGATTGCTGTTAATAAGCTTCTGCTGAGGGTGATAAACGATGCTTCCTTGCTTGTCGACGATGAATACATATCCTCTTTTTCCCAGGTTAATGTGATTACAAATTTCATTGATGACACTCAAATTCAAATCAACCAAGAAAATACCTTCTCCCGTAATGCCGTCTGCACTTTTTAGCTCCCGACTTAATGAAACAACCCAACGGTACTCATTCTGGATAATATTTTGGACGTGCGGGGCAGAGATGACAGATTTACCACCTTCTGCCTTCGCATTTTTGTACCAAGGCTGTTCCTCAATATTCGCGTTTATGTTCAAACTTGTAATTCTGCGGTCTGAGACAAATCGGTTGTTATACCCAAAAACCATGATCGAGGCAATATCTTTACGGGTAATTAATATCGATTGAAATAAATCGGATATTCTTTTCTCATACGGCCTACGTTCCTCATCGTTTATGAAGCTCGTCTCCGTAATGTAATATTTCACGTCTTTGTTCGTTGATGCCAGCATAGAGATATCTTCCATATTGGTTATGTAGGATTGGATGTTGATATTAATCTGTTGGATAATTTCAGATATGTAATGTTTAGAATTCGTTTCTACCGCGTCAGCCGAGAGACGATAGGAGATGTAGCTCGTGATTACGATTAAAAATAAGATTAAGCAAGAAAAGACGACAGAAATACTGGATTGGATGCTTCTAAATTTGAAAAGAAACAACCCGACATCCCTTTCTTTTCTCATTAAATTTTCTCCCTCAACAACTTTTCTCGATATTCGGTAGGGGTTGTCCCCGTATTTTTTTTAAACAGCACACTAAAGTATTGGGGATCGCCATAGCCTACTTTTGACGCAACTTCATAGGATTTCATTGGGGTATGCTGCAGCAAATCTTTGGCTTTTTCAATCCTAACTCGAGTTACATATTCCATAATCGTTTGTTCCTTATGCTGCTTAAATACAGTACTGAAGTAGCTTTTACTCAAATGTACATGGCGGCAGAGGTCATCGACAGTAAGGTTCTCATCAGAATAATGCTTCTCGATATAGGCAATCACATTCAGAACTTGCATTTTCGTTTGATCGTTTCTTTGCTCTGAAATATATGAAATTGCTTCTTTACAAATCGTGTTGAGCCATGTTTCAATTTCATCCAGCGTTTTGAATCGATTGATATCTTCTAGTAGGATTTCATGTCCTTTAAAATGAGCACTGTCATCTCCAACCAACTCGTGAATCATAGTCATAATAGCAATAATAATCGCTTGAATTTGTAAATAACAGGCTCCCAATGACATCAAGGAATCCTTTAGTTTGCTGATTAATTGCCCAATTAGAATTTGAGCTTCCTCGAACGTCCCCGTTTTTATCAACGTAGAAAACCTGCGGTTCCATTCGATATCAAGTTGCTGCACTGGCTTATTTGCGCCTTCCATATCCAGGATGCTGATGACCTTATTTTTACCATGCAAAAAGCGGTAATCGAGTGCGGAGATTGCCCCTTTGTAAGAAAGAGGGAGCTCGTTTAAGGTGCTGCACTGCTTACCGACACCAACCGTTACTGTAAATTTCAAATATTTCTCTATGCAGAAGCGAATCACTTCAGATAAGTTGATCGCAGTTTCATTGAGTCCTTTTTCCGCCTCCCCGGAAAAAATAACGATAATTCGTTCTTCCCTCGTTCGAAAGACGATTACATCTTTACCCTCCATAACTTCTTGAACAATATTAAAGGCCGCGTATCGGAAAAGCTCAGGATCGTTTTGCCATCTTTCTTTTTTTATTTCGTCTAAGTCGTCAATGTCTATTGCTACAACAAGATAAGGTGGAGATATCAGCGGAAGGCTGAAATATTGAAATCTATCGTGAATGGTTACATCTCTTAATGTCCCGTTGATTAACTGCTCAAGAAAGCGCTCTCTTAATAAAGGTAAGCTTTGATGAAGTTGCATTTTAAGGTGAGAGAGATTTTCGCGATTTTCCGCTTCCTTATCCATCTCTAATTTCACTTTATCAAGCAGACTGCGAAGTTCGTTTGCCGTAATAGGTTTTACGATAAAATCGTGTACTTTCAAGCGCAGTGCCTTCTGGGCGTAGTCAAACTCATCATGACCGGTAAGGATGATCACCTTGATATAGGGATAATTCAAATGAATTTGTCTAGTCAATTCAATTCCGTCCATAAATGGCATACAAATATCAGACAAGACGAGGTCTGGCTTGAGTTCTGAAATGGCTTCCAAAGCTTCTTTGCCATTCCGATAGTCTCCAATACATTCAAAACCGTGCCTATCCCACTCTATACTCTCCTTTATTCCTTCTCTCACTTCAGCTTCATCATCGACGATCACAATTCTATACAGTGTGTACACCTCCATTAATTCGGCTTATCGAAGGAGAACGCTTTCAAAAACTCCCAAGTTTTATTTCTAATATTATACAAGTCTTTACTCTCATCGGGAAGAAGTTTATTTTGTACTATACGCCTAAGGACTCCTCCATACAACATAAATAATAAGCGTTCTCCCAATAGAGTGAACGCCTAATTACTTCAAAACTTAATTTATTGCTTCAAGACTTTATTGGTCTGTCCCAGCAAAACCAAGTTTCTTCAAATAATTGAAGCTGGTCGCCAAGCAGTCAAATGGATCTCGACCATAACAGTCGTCTTGTTCAACCGGCGCCCATTCAACACCAACTTGTTTACAAGCCTCCAAAATCCGGGAATAATTCATATTACCTTCACCAATCTCGGCAAATCGCTGCTCCATATCACTCATTACTGCAAAATCTTTCAAATGAACGAGTTTCATTCTTCCCTTCAGTTTGTTTATCCATTCTATCGGATCTGCTCCTCCAGATTGAACCCAGTAGAGATCAAGTAAGAATTCAAAGTCTTCTGGGTCAGTCTCCTCCATGAGGATTTCTAGCCCGGTTTTCCCATCGAATTTCGCGAACTCAAAAGAATGGTTATGATAAAAGAATTGTAATCCTGCCTGTTTTAATTTTCTTCCAATGTCCGATGCTTCTTTGGCGAAAGTTATATATCCTTCTTTGCTGCTACGATTTCCCGGCGGCATACCTCCTAATCCCACATATTTACAATCCCAAATCTTATGCTTCTCAATAACAGCATCCAAGTTATTGGTTAAATCCGCATATGGAATATGGGTCGCACAGATCGTCAGTTGCTCACGGTCTGCAATTTCTTTCAATTCATTATTACCGATAGGACCTATTCCTGAAACTTGAATGGCGTGATATCCGATTTGTTTAACCTTTTTCAGACTGATAGAAATGTCCTCGGGCGTTTTTAGAAAATCCCTTATTGTATAAAGCTGTGCTGCTGTTTTCATTTTGTCACTCGCTTTCATAGAATATTGAAACAACCTCTTGTTGCGGCCTGCGCAGAATTTGATATTTGCAATATACGATTCAATCCTTGTCGCCTACAAGTCGCAATTGTTGCGCAGAGCCGCAAACCCGCAAACCCAAGCCTCTGCCTACGGTATGTTGCATTCTCACCTATCCTTTAATGGCTCCATCCGCCATACCTTTTACAAAAAACTTTTGAAGAAACAGATAAACGACTGTAATTGGTAACATCCCCATCAAACATCCGGCTGCTACCCAATTTATATTACTTTGGAACTGTGAAATAAACATGGATAGAACAACGGGAACCGTTTGAAACTCTCTTTTTTGCAGAAAAAATAAGGAGAATTGATAATCATTCCAAACTTGGACACCAATTAAAATAACAATAGTCGCAGTGATGGGTTCTAATAATGGCAAAATAAGACGAAAGAAAATAGCATATTGATTGCAACCGTCAATGACGCCTGCTTCGTCCAATTCCTTTGGAATTGTACTTATAAAGCCAGTGTAGAGAAAAATGGTCATTGGAAGAGTAAAAGTTACTTGCGCTAATGAGATCGCCCAGTACGTATTAATACCTCCAATATCCACAATCAATTTATACAGAGGTACCAGAATCGTAAGTGCAGGGATAATTAAGCATGATATACAGACGGTGTAAATAAAATTGTTCCATTTGGTTCTATGTCTAGCCAGCGGATAGGAAGCAATTGAACCAATTAGAATAACTAGCACAAGAACGACAGCTGTGATGATTATATTGTTCAGAATCGCTTTACCTAAGTGCGCTTGCTTCCAAACGTCCACAAAGTTACTAAGACTTAATGATGTAGCTGGAAGCCACTTGGAACTTACATCGCTTGCACCTTTAAATGATAAGTTTATTAAAATATAGAAAGGAATAATATGCACAATCGAGATGAGCCCTATGAGTAAATACTTCAAAATGTTCTTAATCATAAGCTCACTTCCTTTTTACGTAGCATTCTCAATAAGGTCAAGCTGACTACACCAATGAGTATGAACATCACATTACCTAGAGCAGCTGCATACCCGGCATCTTGTCGTGCAAAGTACAAGTTGTACATCATCGTAGATAAAGATTGAGACGCATAGCCAGGCCCCCCGTTGGTCAGAGCCACAATAACGTCAAATAGCTTCAGACCACCAATGATATTGACGACAACATTAATCGTAATCGATGGCATCAATAACGGTAACGTTACATTTTGGAATCGTGCAAACCATCTGGCACCATCGATTGAAGCAGCTTCATAATAATCTTTCGGTATCGATTGCAAGCCTGCCAAGTAAATAATCATCGCTACTCCCATAAACTGATAGGTATTAACAAAAGTAATAATCCCTACAGCCACAGGGCCATTAGCGAGCCAATCGGCGGGAGCTTGATGAAACAGGATCCTAATATCGTTAATGGCTCCACCATCATATTGAAAAAAGAAATACCAAATGTAACCCATAATCAACGGACTAATAATAACTGGCAGATAAACAATAGTTCTGACCAAGCCTTTTCCACGTATTTTCTGATCCAGGAACAAGGCGTATGCAAGCCCTAACAGGTTTTGAAACAGTGTGCTTCCAAGCCCATATATAAGCGTATTCTTCATTGTAATGAATATTTTTTTATCCGTGAACATCTGGGTATATTTATCCCAACCTATCCAGTTAAACGTTGGTGAGTAGCCATCCCAATCCGTAAAAGAGATTCTAATTCCTTTGACCAATGGATAAAAAATAAATAAACCAAACAAAAGTAAGGCAGGTAAGTACATGATGTTTAACGCATTTGGAGACAAAAGCAGCTTCTTAATCCAACTAGATTTATGTATTTCTACGCGATTTTTATTTTGTATCGCTTTCGTATCTACAGTATTCAATTTTTCTCTCTCCTTCCTAAACCACTGCGAGGCGGAACAAGAATAGCCCATAAACATAAATGCACGATTAGGGGCTATTCTTTTTCCATCTATGTATCCTTACTTTGTAACTGTTGCTCTTAAACGAGTGTATTCTTTTTTCATATTTTCAGAGAATTGCTTCGCTGTAATTCCGCCAGCAATGATATCTTGACCATTTTTACACATAACATCCCACATACCGTTCGGTAAAAATACACGGTCAAAATACGGAAGTACACGCACGTCTTTATACTGCTCATAGTATTTGCTTAAATCACCGGCATCCACTTTGGCACCTTTGATTCCTGAAGGCAATGCATTGGAGACAGCCACCAATTGAGCATTCTCAGGTTTTGCGTAGTAAGCGACAAACTTTTTGGCTGCTTCTATGTTTTTGGAATCTTTAGAGACTCCCCAGGTTGTTTTTTCCCCGCCGACAAAGGTAGGGCTGTCACCTTCAACGATAGATGGAATTGGCATGAAACCAGCTTTCAACTGTGGATTCACTTTCTTTGCTTCTTCAATCACATAAGCTCCGTAGAAAAGAAAGGCCGTTTTGCCTTCTGCTAATGCTTTCGCATCATCATTGTACTTAGCCGTTAAGACATCTTTGTTTAAGTAACCTTTTTTGTATAGATCAGCAAACATTTGAGCGAATTTATCCCAGTTATTCCAATCAAAAGTACCATCTAGCAGCTGGGCAGAATTGTTTGTAGCGGCACTTGCATAAAGCGGAGTAGCAAAATAGTCAAAATACTGTCCCACTGGCCAATTATCTGAACCTCCCATATGGAAAGGCGCTACTGTACCACCACTTTTGGTTTTAATTGTTTCTGCCGCTTGCATCATTTGATCATACGTTTTAGGAACTGCAATGTTATATTTTTCTAATACATCCACATTGTAAGCAATTCCTGATTTATCTTGATCCATTGGCAAAACGTATACTTTACCTTTATCGTCAGTTACAGCAGATTTAATAGCATCATCCAGAGTTCCCACCCAAGCTTGATCTTTCAAATCAGCCAAATACTGTCCATATCTGATTTTGGCCCAACCATGCGTAGAGAAAACATCGGGTAAATCATTACTTGCCATTTTTACTTTCATCATGTTTTCGTAATCTTTACCTGGAGCACTGAATTCAACCTTGATGGTAGGATTCTCTTTCGTGAAATTATCAGCGATAGTTTGTAAGACTTTGGCTTGTTCACCGACCACGTTTGTTGCAACACTAATCGTGACTGGCTTAGCTGAATCCTTCTTATCCTCTTGTTTTGTTTCCGTTGTAGCAGTAGGTTTGATATCGGTTACCTGTTTGTTAGCGCCACAAGCGGACAAAATTCCTGTAGTAGCGATTAATACGCACAATGTAGCTTGCCATTTTACACTTTTCATCTTTGTCTTCCCCCTCAAATATGTTTTGTAACTGCTTACATTCATATCCTAACATGAGTAATAACGTTTTCAATGATGGATATCTACACTCTGATTGTGATTTTCTACACTGTTCAACATGGATTGACACGTCGGCCCCCTCACTATATGCTTGTCTCTTAGGAGGCGCTTTCATGACAATCAGCTTATCTCTTCGCAATAAATTAATGATTATTTTTACGGCAACCATTATTTTGCCTTTTCTTACTCTAGCGATTATTCTACCTTATTATTTCAAAAGCTTGATTAGTGAAGAAACGCAGCATGTAACCTCCGGCGCCATGAACTCCTTATCAAGAAACTTAGAAACGTATTTGGATGACTTGGATCGTCTAACATTATTACCTTACTATAACGATGAACTTATACAAGCTCTCAAAATAACCGCATACCAGTCCAATTCGAGCTTGGACGATTATACCAAACTAAAAACCTCTCGTGCTCTTAATGGGGCCTTGCCCAGTTATTTGATCAGTACAAGAAAAGAGATCTTAAACACGGTTATTGTGACTAATGATGGACAAGGACATTTGAGTAGTAGGTTTGATGCGACTAATCTTGTGCAGGGCTTTCCTTATCAGAAGCAAAATTGGTTCCAGAAGGCACTTCTAGCTAATGGTAATGCAGCTTTTGTAGGATCCCATAAACAAGACTACTTATCCGGAACGATGAACACTCGTGTATTCTCAGTTGCTCGTATGATCAAAGATCCCGATTCCAAAGAACCTATAGCAGTTATCATAGCAGATGCAGATTATGGGGCGCTTAGCAAAATAACTGAAGATATTTCATTTAGTATGAATTCCATGATTGTCATTATGGATGAGGACAATCAACTGCTTTATTCCAATAAAGAAGTGCCCGACACTTTGGTGACTCAACTCTCTAACAAAAGCAGCAAGATTGCAATCGGTGACCAAAAATATGTAACCCTTTCCAAAAACTTAAAATCTGCGAATTGGAATATTGTCGTACTTCTATCTGAGTCAGAAATGAATTCTAAAATACAATGGATTTCCACTGTTGCTATCATTGTCTCGGCCGGTGGTATCGTGGTCACTTTCATTCTTTTTATGTATTTAACCAGATGGATCGTAACACCATTTAAACAAATGAATGGCGTCATGAAAGAAGTCCGGACAGGAAACTTACAAGCACGTTTTACTTCTATCGGAAAGGATGAGATTTCACAGCTCGGACAATCCTTAAACAAGATGATTTTTCAATTGGATGATATGATTAACCGCGAATATAAGACGGCCCTTTCCTTAAAAGAAGCAGAATATCAAGCACTTCAATCACAAATTCAACCTCATTTTCTTTACAATGTATTGACAGGATTTATAGGTTTGAATCAAATAGGTGAAAAGCGAAAACTTGAAGATGCCACATTTGCCTTGAGCGGTATGCTCCGCTATATTCTTGCCAATAATCAAACCACAACAATTGAACAAGAGTTTCAAATTTTGCAGGGATATGCCTTGCTTCAAAAACTCCGGTTCAACGAGAAACTGCAAATTGATATCGGTTACGAGAAAATTGTAGGTTCTTTTCAAATTCCTAAGCTTTTAATTCAACCGATTGTGGAGAATGCGATCATTCATGGCATTGAACCTAGCGAAAAACCAGGTCTTGTTGAAGCTAAAGCTCTTATTTATGTTCATGAAGATAAGGAATTCATCCAAATCAAAGTACGTGATACTGGGGTCGGATTCGAAATGAGTGACTTTCAATCAACCAAGCAGCAAATTGGAATATCTAACGTAAAGGCAAGATTAGAAATGCTTTATCCTGATGCTAGTTTCATGATTCAGAGTAGACCTGGAGTGGGGACAACTATTCATATTACCATTCCGCTAAAAGGAGCACATTTATGAGAATTATCATTGCCGATGATGAGACTTGGGTTAGAACGACAATTAAGAATATGCTGCTGGAGCTAGACATGCCTCTCGATATTGTTGGAGAAGCATGCAATGGCGAAGAATTGATTGAAATGTCTCAATTGCATCAGCCTCAGCTCGCTTTCATAGACATCCGTATGCCAAAGATAGATGGTCTTGAGGCAATCAGAGTAGCGAAAGAGCTGTCACCTCAAACTAGATGGGTCATTTTGTCAGGTTCATCCGACTTCAAATACGCGCAAGAGGCCATTCGACTAGGCGTTAAAAACTACCTGTTAAAACCAGTTGACCCACAATCATTGTCAGAGTGTGTAGAGGAGATTTCAGAGGATTATAATCATGATTTGGTAAAAGGTAATGATGAATTTGAGTTTTTAATTTCCTCTTTCATATGGGGCAACAGAACATTACAGGATTTATCAGGTATCCAATCTCATCAGTTTTCCGGCACCCTTATTTGTATAGACAGTTCCTTATCTGAATCTTTAAAGCTGCAGCTGATACAAACATGGTTGAAAGAGATACAGACCCATATGAAAAAAACGATGAATCATAAAGATATCAGGTATGCCAAAATTACGCTACGTAATGGCGATTATGCGATTATAACAGCCTGGAATCCTTCGCATCGTTCAATTATGATGAGTATACGCTCAGAGTTAGTTAATTTTATTAAATCCAAGATGATAGAATATAAAACCGACTATTTTTCATTAACTGCTTTGCAAAGTGATATTAGTGATGACTTGGAAACATGTATTCAACAAATTTCAAGTCTTCAAAACTCAGCTCCGCTAAGGGCCGTCTTACCTCATAGTGGCGTATGGTTAAAGAAAGATTTGGATTTCTATCAAAATAACGATCAGCCTATCGTTGAAATCAGCCGAACTGCTGAAAAGGTAGTCCGTTTTTATCAAAACAATGAATACTTATTCTATAAGAAAGAAATCGACACCCTGGAGCGACAATTAACTTCTCTTCCCCTGCATCAGATCAAAACCATCCACGCCATCTGTGAATTCTTTAATACGACCATCAAAAGAGCGTTTGACCCTAACAGTCAGTCGAAAATATGGATAGATAAACTCAGGGAACTCGGCGAGAAGTTGTTACCTACTTCTGCTAATAAAGACTTGGCCAATCAGGATTTGATTAATCAAGTCATTCGCCATATTGAGCAGCATTATATGGATGATATCGGCATCCATCAACTAGCGACTCAATTCAATATTACACCTAACTATTTGAGCACACTCTTCAGCAAACGATGCGGTGTCACGTTTTCGCGGTACATTACCCAGATTCGTATGCATAAAGCTAAGGAGATATTGATAGAAAAAACGAACATGAAAATTCAAGAAATAGCTAAACAACTTGGTTATTACAGCACTAGTCATTTCATCAAAACCTTTTCGGAATTTCATGGCTCTTCCCCCTCTCAATTTAGAGAGCAGTATCTTGAACATATAACCAAACAATGAAAGGACGTAGAACATGCAATTGAAATCAGATATCAAATTATTTCTGCGTATTAAGGGAGCAGGATATCTACTTTTAGCTATCGTTATTTATGGGATCGGCACTGGCATACTTGCTCCTATGAATGCGGTATATTTGAAGGATCATCTAGGTTTATCTAAAGGCGAAATCGCGTCCATTTTCTCTATCTCATTGTTTCTGAATATGGCCATTACGTTATCCGTCGGCATTATGAGTGACAGGATCAAGAGGAAAAAACCAATTCCGATGATTGCTGCTGTAATTTGCGCAAGCGGGCTCATCTTCTACATGCATGCTGACAATTATATAGAAGCTCTAACTGGCATGTCGATTGCCGTGGGCCCATCTGGATTGATCATGGGACAACTCTTTGCTATGGCCCGCAATCATTTCAAAAAACAAGCCGAATCCATTATGGAAATAGCGATGCTTTGGCTTCGTGCTGGGTATAGCGTTGGTTTTTTTATGGGCCTGTTGTTCGGTGCAAATCTGTATCTGATTACAGGATTCCAAGGAGTACTTTGGGGCAATGTTGCAGGTTTTGCTGGTCTCTTCTTACTGCTGCTGTTTTATAGCGAAGTTAAAGGGACGAACGAAACCGCAGCCATCAAGGCCGGTGAACCGTTCTCTTTGGCCATGTTGATAGCGCTCTTGATGCTTTTATGTGCTGACGCCATCCGTGGATTGTATTTACCTTTAGTTTTCAATGAAAGGTTCGGAAAGCCAGATCTCATGTCGTACCTGTGGAGCGGCCAGGCCGTTTTTGAACTGTTATTCATGACCTTGACAGGTTATTGGGCGGCTAAGTTCGGGAGCAAACCCATCATGGTATTAGGCGGCATATGTGCGCTCGTCACTTATATCGTGTATACACTGTCTTCTCCTTTAGCGCTGTTTTTTACGGTCCAGCCTGTCTATTCTTTATCCATCTCCATTTTATATGGAGTAGCAATGGGTTACGTTCAGCGCATGTTTATCAACCACACAGGCTTTGGGGCCAGTTTGTACCTTTTTATCTCCCAAACAGCATCACTCATCGGCTACTTACTGCCCGTATTGATCCGAGGTATATCACCAACTATTTTTATCATACCGATCACATTGGTGATGGTTGCGCTAGTTATTATTATGAACGTGCTTTATAAGGAGAAGAGAATTTTGAAATCAGGATCTTTAGGAGGATAGCAAACAGCGCATCCACCGTCCATCACGGTAAAATGCGCTATTTGCTATTCCTCGAATTCACTAATTTCAAATTCCCTTACTTTTGCAGGTAATCGTAAAGCGTTCTTAACTTTTGAGTATGCGCGCCAGGCGTAAACTCATGACAACAAAAAGTCCGATGGACCTTCTTATCACTCACTCATTTGGAACGGCTTAAGTCTGCTCTCCCCGCACTATTCTCTTATTAAACTTTCCTTCACCGAAAATTTGCGCTGAAATAATCCCTACCAACAAAGACCACACAGGAGAGGATACCCCAACAAATGAGACATTTGAAATCGCGATTAGAAAAGCAAACAAAGTCGAGTATCGATAAGACGACTCCGAGAATGCAGCTTGCATGCTATTTAACAATACAGCTATGAGAGCAAATCCTGATAACATCGTAATAAAAGCGGAAGGCAGCATTTCAATAATCACAATGACTTTCCAAGCAAATAAACCGAATAAAGTAACTAGTCCTCCGGAAACTAATGCCGCACCTATCCGATTTTCTTTAGGCCCTGCTTCCTTACTGCTGCAGAGCGCGGTCATCATCCCCCCAATGTTCACGGCATGGCCTCCAAAAAAACCGGCGATAAGCGTGCCAACCCCTGAAAGCACAAGCGTCTGGTTAACTGGAGGCTGATAATCGTTTTTCTTCAAAGCAGCTAAAGCCACTGCAATATCATTTGTCAAAATCAGAACGGCAATCGGAATCGCAATCGAGAAGAAACTGTGAACGGTAAAGGAAGGAATAATGATTTGAGGTAAGGCAAACTCAGCAGCCTCCGGTACTGCCGGGAAATCATACCCAATAAAAAGCCCCAAGACGCCAAAGAGTATCACCCCTAGTAACGGTGGGATTGATTTCGAAATTTTGGGTGCGATAAAAAAACCTAAAATGGCCATTCCGCCAATAAGAGGTGAATCCTTTAACGCTGGAATGATATTCACCACATATTGAAGAACCAAGCCAGCTAGCATAGCATCAATAAAAGGCTTTGGGATGAAATCCAACGCTTTACTGAATAATCCCGTAAAGCCGAATATAGCGATAAGTCCCCCCGCCATAATGAAACCGCCTGCCAATTCACTCAGCTTAAATTGATCAACAATCGTGCTTAGAAAAGCAACAGCCGTGATCGAGTGTGCCCCGGCAAAAGGGATCTTGTATTTCCACGTCAATACCAAATTTAGAATACCGCCTAAGCAGTAGACACAGAACAACCAGGAAATCAGCTGCGAGCGGCTAAACCCCGCTGTTTCAGCACTATTTATGATCATGATGGCGCCACCCGTGCAGGCCATCAACGCAGACATAACGCCGGTCGATAGGTTTTGTGTATTCAGAGCTGACATATACTCCCCAATCTATCCTATTGTTTTTTCCTATGAAAAGGTAACTACTTATTTACATAATAGTAGCTTAGCCTCATTGGTAAGTAACCACCCAATTTCGAGATTTCTTTCCCAACCAATCCCGCCATTATTTCCCATCTCATCAGTCCTCTCCACTCCTTAGATGATTCAAGAAATACCAAACACTCTTGGACAGACGCTCGGCAGGCCTTGTAATAACACTCGCTACCACAGGTATTGGTGTGAACGTTGTCCAAGGCAGCAGCTTCCCATAAGATAGCTCTAAACTAGCAGCTGATTCCAAAATCACTCCATACCCCATCCCTTGCATGACAAATTGTTTAACCGTTTCGGTGGAATCGAGAGGCATGATCTCCATATCCCATGTATCGTTTATGGGTAAGGATACAACATCTCGAGGAACGATCATCTTTCGGCTATGGAATGACAACGAAGGCTGAATACCTATCAATCGCTCCTGAGCGAATGGCGTGACTCGAAATGAAAAATGATCGTCTGGTGGCTGCAGTGTCATTCCGATATCAATGCTGCCCATTCTGACTAATCTCTCAATTTCCTCATCCGTTCTTGTTTGCAGTTCTACTGTGATATCGGAATATGTTTGAGTAAACGAATACATGATTTTCGGTAGCAAATACGCGGCGACTACTTGGGAGGCAGCTACAATGATTTTGCCTCGATTCCCTAGCCGATATTCCTCCATTGCCCGATAAATCTGCCCTTCCAAGGACAGCATGGTCTCTGCATACTCCATCAGAGTAAGTCCTGCATCCGTCACAGCGATATCCCGACCAACAACCGTAAACAAGGGAACTCCTACTTCCTGCTCCAAACGCTTAAGCTGCATTGAAATCGCAGGTTGGCTCACATAGGTATCCTTTGCAACTTGAGTAATACTCCCCTTTTTAATAACCTGCATGAACAAGGACAAGTGTTTAGTATTCATAAACGCCCCCAGATATATAACAAAATTATTATGATTATATAATATTAATAGTATTTGTATTATAGATCAAATCGTGTCATTCTATAGTCATTCTTTTGAAGGGAAGTGTTTTCACCATGAATATCCAAGAAATAAGAGACCAATTTCCGATTTTAAAGCAGCAAGTTAATGGACATCCTCTGGTCTATTTAGATAGTTCGGCCACATCACAGAAGCCCTATGCTGTCATTGAAGCGCTACGGGATTATTATACGAATTACAACTCCAACGTTCATCGCGGTGCACACACGTTAGGTTCATTAGCTACAGATGCCTATGAGAATGCCAGAGATAAAGTCAAATCGTTTATCCATGCCAGGGAGTCGGCCGAGATCGTGTTCACTCGTGGAACGACTGCTTCATTAAATCTAGTCGCTCAATGTTATGTGAGAGAGTTTCTTAAAGAAGGCGATGAAATCTTAATCACCTTAATGGAGCATCACAGCAATCTCATCCCATGGCAGCAGGCGGCTAAAAAAACGGGCGCAACGCTTCGCTATATTCCCATCCAACCTGATGGCACCATTCGCTTAGAAGATGTCGAGGAAGCTATCACTTCGAAAACCAAGTTCGTATCCATAACCCATGTTTCCAACGTCATGGGAACTATTCATCCGGTGAAACAGATTGCGGCAATTGCCCACCGTCATGGGTCCGTGATTTGCGTTGATGCGGCTCAAAGCGCACCACATCTTCAGCTGGATGTTCAAGATTTGGATTGTGACTTTATGGCCATTTCCGGTCATAAGATGGCGGGCCCTACCGGCATAGGTGTTCTGTATGGGAAGAAAGCCCTCTTGGAAAAAATGACGCCTTATGAATATGGCGGAGAAATGATTGATCACGTGGACTTATACGAATCCACTTGGAAGGAGCTTCCCTGGAAGTTTGAAGGAGGAACGCCGAATATTGCAGGCGCAATCGGGCTTGGTGCAGCAATCGATTTCCTAGAACAAATCGGGCTAACTAACATTCGTCAGCATGAGAATCAACTGGTCAACTATGCATTGGAGCAGCTTTCATTGATTGAAGAAGTTTCGATCTATGGCCCAAGGCAGCCAGAACTTAGAAGCGGCTTAATCACCTTTAATGTGTCAGACGTGCATCCCCATGATCTCGCAACCGTTCTGGACTCGGAAGGAATTGCCATTCGAGCGGGCCATCACTGCTGCCAGCCTTTGATGAGATGGCTTAATGTTTCGTCCACGGCACGTGCGAGTTTTTATATTTACAATACGGAAGAAGACATTGATGCTCTCATAAAGGGTTTAAAGCGGGCAATATCTTATTTCAAATACGTATCTCAATGACAATTTGTTGGAATTGTGCGGTTACTCCACTGCGAATTCCATGGAATATTTTTCAATTATCACGTGAATAATAACCAGACCCTTTCTTCATTCTTGCACATTTTATCCCCACCATTATTAAAAGATTAGCGAGTTTGTCAAATATTCTACTCGAGAGTTCAACAACGAATTCGTGAACTGTATTATACTATGGAATAAATTGATATTTCTCAAAGATGGTGGTATACATGCGCAAACCTGACCGAACGAGTAAAAAACCTCTCTATCAACAGATCTCAGATGAGATGGAGAGGAGTATTATACATGGCGAATATCCGCCCGGAAGTTTCTTGCCTTCTGAACGTAAGCTAGCCGAACGACTGGAAGTAAACCGAAGCACCGTCGTACAAGCCTATGAGGAATTACGTGCAAGAGGAATAGTCGAAAGTATCAGCGGAAGCGGTACCATGGTCAGCAACCATATTTGGGGTATTAGGCCCAATTTAACACCTAATTGGCGTCAATATGTCGAAGGTGGCACATTTGCCCCCAATCTTCCCTATATCCGCCGGGTCCGTGAGGTTCTACGTGAACGAGAATCGATCATTGACTTTGCTAGTGGCGAGTTATCTGCCGACTTATTCCCTAATGATGCGATTAAGCAATTAATGAGGGACATTCCTTTCGAAGCCTACTTAGGATATGACGATCCGAGTGGGTATTTGCCGCTTAGAGAGACTCTTGTAGGTTTTCTGGAGGAAAGATTACGTATTCGAGCGACAGAAGCTTCCATCCTTATCACCTCCGGCTCACAGCAATCTCTGTATTTGATTATGCAATGTTTGTTAGCTCCTGGGGATGCGGTTGCCATTGAAGACCCGTCTTATTACTATTCTTTGTCCATGTTCCAATCTGCCGGGCTCCGCATTTTTCGCTTACCCGTAAAAGAAGATGGCATCGATCCCGAAGACATTATGACTTTGTACCGCCAACATCGCATTCGCATGATTTTTTTGAATCCGAACTATCAGAACCCAACAGGGACGATCCTTCATTCATCTAAAAGAGAGGCTTTGCTGAAGATCGCTGCTGAACTCGGTATTCCCATCGTAGAAGATGATCCTTTCAGCCTTACTTCCTTTGATCATTGTCCTCCTGATACGTTGAAATCCATCGATACTCACGGTTCCGTACTCTATGTCGGCTCTTTATCCAAGGTTGCAGCTTCAGGATTACGGATCGGTTGGTTGGTAGCTCCCCAGGCTGTCGTACAACGATTAGCGGATGCTCGCCAGCAAATGGACTTTGGCCTAAGCATTGTCCCGCAGTGGCTTGCTAATAAATTTCTAGGATCGGATTTGTTTGATAAACATACGCACTTCCTAAGAGACTCCCTTTCTCTGAAGCAGCATCTCATGATTCGATCCCTTCAGCAAGAATTACCTGACCAAATCAGCTTTACTCCCGCTCGAGGAGGTCTAAATATATGGTGCACCATCAAGGACAAGCTTGACGATCAGAAGTTATTGGAGGAAGCGATAAAACGAGGGGTTGTGTTTATGCCAGGAACCGTATTTGGCTCTGAGCCTGGACATCTGAGATTAAGCTTTGCTCGTCCCTCTATGGATGAGATCGCTCCTGGCATATCCAAACTAGCTCAGGCTTTTCATGCATTAACACAGAAATGTTAATAGGATTATGAAAGCTGCCCTTCGCTATTTACATAGGAAGGGCAGTTTATTATTTTAAAAATTTGTGCTTCCAGTCCTTGACATTGCAGCATGGCTCTCATACAATATGAAATGTAAGCAAGTACTTGCATTAAAGAAGGGTAGATAAATGAGCAACAATCAAAGTACGAGTGATAAACTTCTATTATCAACAATCGATCTCATGGCAGAAAAAGGGTATGATGGTACGACAACTAAGGAAATCGCTGCTGTTGCCGGAGTGAACGAAGTCACGTTATTTCGCCATTTCGGAACGAAAGAGAAGCTGCTAACAGCTGCCTTCAATCGTTATCACTATGCCTTAGAGATGACTAAGCTTTTTAACGAATCTCTGACAGGTGAGCTACATGAGGACCTTCTTATAATTAGCCGCAAGTATCATTATCTCATGAATCGGAATAGAAAACTGTTTCAGATCATTCAAAAAGGAAGCAGCAGCCTCCCTCCAGAAGTATATCAAGAGGCCCACCGCCATCCTCAGGAACTTCGGAAGCTTTTAACGAATTATTTGGTTTCCATGTCTGAGCAAGGTAAAGTGATAACTTCAAAACCTGACATACAGGCATATGCTTTCATGTTGATGAATCATGGTGCGTTCAATAGCAACTTTTCCCACATAGATTTGGACGAATTTATTGAAGAAAGCGTGCGGATATTCGCTAGGGCATTAACTCCCTAGCTTTTTTATAAACCGCAATGCAAGTATGTACTTGCATTCATACAAAGGAGCGATAAACCATGAATTCTGAAACAATGCTGCAAAAAGGTCCTATCTTAATGCGATTATTGATGTTTACTGTTATGATGTCATCGATGAGCGCCCTAATGTTTAACGTTGTGCTCCCGCAAATCAGCGAGGAGTTTCATCTTACCCTTGCTCAGGTGAGCTGGCTGTCATCCGCCTATACGCTTATCTACGCGTTTGGAACCGTGACTTATGGGAAGCTGGCGGACAGATTTCAACTGAAGAGCCTATTGACGTTCGGTCTGACGTTGTTTGCGGCGGGTTCTCTAATGGGGCTCGTTTCCCAAACATTCTGGTTCGCTCTACTCGGAAGATGTCTGCAATCTGCAGGGGCTGCGGCTATTCCGGCAATTGCATTGATTATCCCTGTAAGATATTTTGCGCCTGAAAAGAGAGGCTCCGCATTAAGCATGACAGCCGTCGGGATTGCGCTCGGAAGCGCTCTTGCGCCTGTTATTTCCGCGATTGTCGTCAGCTTTGCGAATTGGAGATGGCTGTTTCTGCCTTCCCTATTGATTTTATTATTGCTGCCGCTGTATCGAAAATATCTCGAGCATGAAGTGAAACAAGCTCCGCGCAAATTCGATTGGCTTGGCGGAAGCTTACTCGCCGCATCTATTGCGCTGCTTCTGCTAGGGGTCACGAATCGATCCTTGTGGTATTTGGTTATCGGATTAGCGATCTTAATCCTCTTCATCATACGTATTCGTACCGCTGAAGAACCTTTTATCCAACCTCGGTTATTTCATAACAAGAAATATACCATCGCAATAACACTGGCGTTTCTCATCAGCGGCATCGGCGTTTCCTTGTATTTTTTAACTCCGATTCTGTTTTCGCAAGTTTATCATCTTGGTTCCAATTGGATCGGTTTCGCCATGGTCCCTGCTGCGGCAGCCTCTGCCCTTCTGGGGAGAAAAGGCGGAAAACTAGCGGATCTGAAAGGTAATTCCTATCTATTCTCTGTTGCTTCCAGTTCTTTAATTACCTGTTTTGTCTTGTTGTCCATCTTTACAGGAATCTCGCCGCTATGGATTTCATTCTTCTTGATTTTCGGTAATGTAGGCCAATCTTTCTTGCAGATTGCAATGTCCAATTCCATTTCAAGATCATTGCCCAAAGATCAGATTGGAGTGGGGATGGGGCTTTTCTCTATGGTCAGTTTTATAGCCCAAGGAATAGCTGCAGGCGTTTACGGTATTATGGTTGCACAGGGTCCCTCCGTTAATTGGAATCCGTTGAATGTCGATCCGAACAGTTACCTATTCAGCAATTTTTATCTCGTTCTTGCCGCAATGCATGTGGGGATCTTGTTCTTCTACCACTTACAATTCCGTACCAAGAAACCAAGCGTTGCAATAGAACATTGAACAAATCATTGATTAGGGAGGGAACATAAAGATGAATGGTAATGTGAGACAAATTATTATCGACCAATTGCTTTCATGGCCAGAAGTAACTCAGCAGCCACACCGTTTCGGAGGGATTAAATTTCTGTTTATCGGAAAAGAAATTGGTCATCTACACGGAGATCATCTAGTCGACTTGCTCATGCCAAAATCGTTTCGTGATCAGCTTATAGTTTCAGGGCGTGCGCAACCCCATCATATGTATCCTGATTCTGGTTGGGTATCTGTTTATTTAACGTCAAATGAGGATGTTACTAACGCCATTGAACTTCTACGATTCAAGTATGATTATCTAGTGGCAAAACGAAATGAATGATGATAAGAGCACTCCATATTATTTTTAGTTTGTTGTCGATGGAGAACCCTCAGGCATTTTGCCTGAGGGTTTTTCTGTATGTATGAATATCAATAGTTTTTACTATTCTCCAAAATGTCGGATTGGCAATCAAGTACATGGAGTAAAATTTCATAATATTGGCATTCTAATAGGATGTAACCATTCATTCTGTCCCCTACAGTAGGTGATCTATATAGATAAGTACAAAAAGCAAGAGAAATGGTTAATATGGCTCTGTATCATCGTCGCTTCTCTCATGCTTCTTTCCTGGCTCCGACAGATGATCGCATATTCGTAATAAATGCTTTCCCAAGCAATTTTCAAGCTGAAAAGGAGTACATCACATATGACTTATGATCCCGTGCTTTATAGCCGAATGCTCACAGAGCTCACATTCGCCTTCCATATTATCTTCGCTACCGTAGGTGTCGGTATTCCGATCATGATCGCATTCGCCGAATGGTCTGGCATTAAGCGAAACGATCCTTACTACCTGCTTCTTGCGCGGCGCTGGGCCCGCGGCTTCGTTATTACCGTTGCTGTTGGTGTTGTCACTGGAACCGCGATAGGTCTCCAGCTCAGCCTGCTGTGGCCTAGCTTTATGCGCGTTGCCGGCCAAGCTATTGCCTTGCCTTTGTTTATGGAGACCTTCGCGTTTTTCTTTGAAGCTATATTTTTAGGCATCTATCTATACACTTGGGATCGATTCCGCAAGCCCATCACTCATTTTCTGCTCAGTATTCCGGTCATGCTCGGATCCTCAGCGTCTGCTTTTTTTATCACAACCGTCAACGCGTTTATGAATACCCCGCAGGGCTTTAAGCTGAACAACGGCTCCATTACAGAAATTAAGCCGCTTATAGCCATGTTCAATCCCGCTACTCCAACGAAGGTAGCACATGTGCTTTCTTCTGCATATATGACTAGCGCCTTTGTCCTTGCGGCGATAGCCGGCGCTGCTTTGCTTAAGAAGCGCGATTCGCTCTATCACCGTAAAGCACTCAAGCTGACGATGATCGCTGCTCTTATTTTTTCAATTACAACTGCACTCATTGGAGATCTTTCCGGGAAATTTTTGGCCAAATACCAACCCGAGAAGCTGGCTGCCGCTGAATGGCATTTTGAGACGGCTAGACAGGTGCCGCTTGTTCTAGGGGGGATTTTAACAGAAGATCATCAGATTAAATACGGGTTAAAAATCCCATTCGCCCTAAGCATTCTAGCTCACGATAACCCGAATTCCGAAGTTCAAGGCTTAAATGAAACACCTGTTGCTGAGCGTCCCCCACTTATTGTTCATTACTACTTTGATTCGATGGTCACGATAGGCATCTTCCTTACAGTACTTTCTATGGCATCTGTTTGGATGGTTTACAAATTAAAGAGTGTCCAATATCCAAGTTGGCTGTTGAAGTTGATCGTCCTTTCTGGCCCCCTTGCCATTTTGGGGATTGAATTGGGTTGGATTTATGCTGAGGTAGGCCGACAGCCTTGGATACTTCGAGGTTATATGAAGACCGTCCATGGAGCGACCACCTCCACACATGTGGATCTGATGCTCCTTTTATTCTGCATCCTATATGTAGCGATTGGATTAACTTTGGTCAAAGTGCTTAGGAAAATGTTCAAGAATAGTGATGTACAAGAAGAACTTAAGAGCAGAGGTATTGAGGGGGGACCTACACAATGAAGTACGAGTTAATCGGCATTACGGTCCTATGGGTATTTCTGTACGGCTATCTGATCGTTGCGTCTATTGATTTCGGGGCTGGTTTCTTTAGCTATTACTCCTACGCTACTGGAAAAAAACATCTCGTTGAAAACATCATCAAACGTTACCTATCACCCGTATGGGAAGTAACCAATGTTTTCCTCGTTTTCTTCTTTGTCGGCATAGTCGGTTTCTTTCCGGATAGCTCGTATTACTTTGGAACAGCCCTTTTGGTGCCTGGCAGCATCGCTATTGTTCTACTTGCGATACGCGGCTCTTACTATGCTTTTAGTATATATGGACAAATGCAAAAACAAAGCCACTTGTATACATTTTTGTATGGAGCAACCGGCCTCCTCATTCCTGCTTCCTTATCGACCGTCCTGACGATATCGGAAGGTGGCTATATGACAGAGGAGAATGGCAAGGTTATTTTACACTTTAGCAAGCTCTTCACAAGCTCCTATTCCTGGTCGGTTGTACTGCTTGCACTTGTTAGTGTTCTATACATTTCTGCGATGTTTCTTTCCTACTATGCCAACAAAGCGCAGGATTATGAAGCACTAGAAATCGTCCGAAGCTACGCACTAGGTTGGAGTCCGCCAACAATCGTGTGCAGTATATTTGTTTTTTTCGCTATTCGCTGGCACAATCCGGAGCATTTTCAAGCTATGCTTGATTTGTCTTGGATGTTCGTTGCTTCGTTACTATGCTTCTTGGCTGCGGTCTATCTGATTTTCAAACGAAAAAGCTTTGGCTGGGCTTTTATACTTGTTATGCTGCAATTCGCCTTTGCCTTCTTCGGATATGGAGCTTCCCACTTGCCCTATATCCTTTATCCGTTCATTACCATTCACCAGAATTTCACGAACGATGCTATGGCTATCTCGCTAATTGTCGTTTTCCTTGCTGGATTATGTCTGCTTATTCCATCACTTGTTCTACTGATGCGCCTGTTCCTGTTCGATGCTGAATATGTGCGAGGGAATCCCTCCAAGAAAGGGTGATGATTATGGATTTCTTTCTGCTTATGATTGCGCCTCTTCTACTTGTGGCGTTTTCCCTCGGGATCTTATTCATGATGTTCTCAAGAGGGCAGGATAAGTTATAATCGAACTTAACTAAAAAAAAGAGGATATGCAGTTGCATATCCCCTGGTCCATTCTCTATGAAAGTACTATCATTTTAACTCTTGAAAGTTAACAATATATTCATCTAATTTTTGACTAAGATCTACTACTTTCTCATGCGTTAAACTTCCGCGTATATACGCCTCTTCTATCATTTCAATGCGTAATGCTTCGATTTTTTCTAATAGTAGTAGTTCCATATCACTTATTCACACCAATTCTGTTCAATAATGGTTTGTATACCTATTATAAAACAGGAAGCTGTAAAAGGTAATGATTGGGTGGACAAACTTTATGACAAATTTGTGAAATATTATTTCAACATAGAATAATATTTCTGTTTTTTTGCGTCTTAATGTCATTTGCTGTTGAGGGGTAACTAACATGATCGAACATGGTTGGATGGAACGACAAAGTTGTATTTTATACAGCAATAAGCAAGCTAATCCGTGTTTATCCACGCGAAGATTGTAAAAAAATACAAAAATTCCAGCCTAAAATAGCTCTACAACCTATAAAAAGACTAAATTGTTGTATAACATACAATATTCTTAGCTTACCAAGCAGAAATCAAGGGAATTGTTGTACTCCATACAACTTGCCTTTCTACGTCGCTAACCCACTAATCAAAAAAGTAAGCCGCCAGCTATATGCCGGACGGCCTTGTGATAAGAGATTATTGAATGGATTGCAGATGCTCTTCGAGACGATCCCAAGTTTCAGTAATTCCTTGCTCCATTCCCATTTCCATGACGGTTTTGAGTGCTTCGGGTGAAGCGTATTTTGAACGGCTGACAAGCTTCGTCTTGCCTTCAAATTCTACAAAAGTCATTGTTACGTGAGACGACGGCATACCCTCCGTTTCATTCCCTTCGGCATCCGAGAAGTAATCGACGTAAATGATTTTCTCCGCCTCAACGATTTCATCATAGACTGCTTTGCCCCAAGATTCGTATCCGTAAAAATCCCCTTGGTTCTGATCGATACACTTCATGCAGTAATGCCAGATACCGCCCGGACGAAAATCGACGTTGCAAACTGTAAGCGTCCAACCGCGAGGTCCCCACCAGTGCTTTAAATGCTCAGCCTCGGAGAATGCTTTGAATACAAGCTCGCGCGGCGCGTTAAAAACACGCTCCAAAATTAGTTCCTGACCCTCTACCTTAGAAATCATTTTGTTTGACATTGAAAATCCTCCTAAAATTTAGTTTTGTTTGTTTTGTTTGTCTTTCAGCTTCTGCAGGTAATTCTCTAGAGCGTCAAGTCGTTCATCCCAGACACTGCGATAGGTTTCAAGCCAAGTGTCCAGTTCTTGAAATGGTTCCAAGCGAAGTTTGTAGTTCCGGCGATTGGCAACAGCCTGCACCTCGACTAGTCCGGCCTCCAGCAGGACACGTAAATGCTTCGAGGCTTGAGGTTGGCGAAGCCCAAGGCCATCGGCGATATCCCCTACTGTCAAGGGACCTTCTAACAGGAGTTCAACAATGCGTAAACGGTTGGGTTCGGCCAGTGCGTTAAATGTTGTGTTATCCATGATGGTGATTTCCTGTTCCAGTTCTAGTCATGTCAGGCCACCTCGTTTCGTTAGCAAGTTACCTTATTTCTATTTACAATATACCTCAAAGTGAATATTCCTGTCAAGGAATATTGCGGAATTAATTTTGTGAGTTTGTAAAATCAACCATAAAATCAAAACAGAGGCAAAAAAAAGAAGTGCGTCTAAGTGAACGCACTTCTTTCTATTTCCAATAATTGAAATTAGTTAACCTGATTTTACGAATGAAAGTCTTGTCCGGAACGGACTTCTTTCACATAGCCGGCGCGAATAACAAAATCGCCGAAATGCTCATTATCTTGCCGTTCCTTCGCGTATTGATTAACAATCGGTCGCAGCGACTCCAGAATCTCCGCTTCTCCGATGTTTTCCTTATACAACTTGTTCAGTCGGTTTCCGGAATGCCCACCGCCCAAATACATGTTGTATTTGCCTGGTGCCTTACCAATGAACGCGATTTCCGCCAGCATTGGGCGGGCGCATCCATTCGGACAACCGGTCATGCGAATGACGATCTCTTTATCACCTAAACCGGCTTCTTCCAACATCGGCTCGATTTTATCGATTAAGTCGGGAAGGTAGCGCTCGGCTTCAGCCATCGCCATACCGCAAGTCGGCAGAGACACGCAAGCCATAGAGCTTCTGCGCAATGCGGAGTACTGAAGTCCATCCGCAAGACCATATTCTTTGATCAGCTCTTCGATCTTTTTCTTCTTCTGAGTGCTCACATTACCGATCACCAGATTCTGGTTCGCCGTAAGTCTGAAGTCCCCAGTATGCACTTTGGCAATTTCACGTAGTCCGGTCATCAGCAGGTAATTATCTTCGTCTTTAACACGACCGTTTTGAATAAACAGGTTGAAATGCCATTTCCCGTTACTTCCCTTCACCCAGCCATAGCGATCTCCATTATGATCAAAATGGTATGGACGCGCCGCTTCGAGCTTCCAACCTAAACGAGCGGTTAGTTCACCAACGAACCAATCAATGCCGCGGTCATCAATCGTATATTTAAAACGTGCATGTTTCCGCACAGAACGATCGCCATAATCCCGTTGAATCGTAACCGTCTTCTCTGCCAAATCGACCAATTGGTCCGGCGTGATGAATCCGATCACTTGGGCTACTTGCGGGTAAGTCAACGGATCGCCATGGCTCATCCCCATACCGCCACCGACGGATACATTGAAGCCTTTCAGACGTCCATCTTCAACAATAGCAATGAAACCCAAATCCTGCGAAAAGACATCCACATCATTGGAAGGCGGTACTGCAATACCGATTTTGAACTTACGCGGCAAATACACTTTTCCATAGATCGGCTCTTGCTCTACGCCATCTTGACTGTCCACTACCTTTTCGCCGTCAAGCCAGATCTCGTGATAGGCTTTGGTTTGTGGATCAAGATGGTTGCTAACGCGGCAGGCCCATTCGTATACTTCAGCATGCACATCCGACTGGTAAGGATTCGGATTACACATGACGTTTCGGTTAACGTCACCGCACGCGGCGAGTGTGCTTAACAACGAATCATTCACTTCACGGATCGTCTTCTTCAAATTCCACTTCAGCACGCCGTGAAGTTGGAAAGATTGACGAGTCGTCAGACGGATCGTACCGTTTGCATACTTCTGTGCGACCTCGTCCATCATCAACCATTGCTCTGGCGTAACGACTCCGCCAGCAGCACGCACACGCAGCATGAACTGATAAGCCGGCTCTAGCTTTTGCTTCTGCCGTTCGTTGCGCAGATCCCTGTCATCCTGCATGTAGCTTCCGTGAAACTTCATCAAACGGTTATCATCCTCGGGGATGGACCCCGTAATTGCGTCTTTCAGAGTCTCTTCGAGACTCCCCCGCAAGTAATTGGTTCTTATTTTAATGTGTTCTACTTCGCTGTGCGGCGCACTGTTTTTTGAAAGTAAATTGTTTTCTGACATATTGGCCTTTCTCCTCTCGCGATCTTTGGGATTTGAACTTAGTAAACATCCCTCTGATAACGTTTTTGCTGTTGCATACGGGTCAAATACTCCGCTGCTTCTTCCGAGCTGAAACCGCCCTCTTGTTCAATAATTGTTGCTAGGGTCGCATGGACGTCGTGTGCCATTTTCTTTTCGTCACCACATACGTACACGACTGCCCCTTCTTGAAGCCATTTATAGAGCTCGGCACTCTTCTCAAGCATCCGATGCTGCACATATACTTTCTGGTCGGTATCGCGGGAGAACGCAACATCCATGCGCGTCAACACGCCATCTTTAAGCCACTTTTGCCATTCAATCTGATAAAGGAAATCTGTGGAGAAGTGCTGATCACCGTAGAAGAGCCATGATTTACCTTCGGCCCCAGTCTCTTCTCTTTCTCCTAAAAAGGCTCTGAACGGAGCGACGCCCGTGCCAGGTCCGATCATAATGATAGGTGTTTCCGAGTTTTCAGGTAGCTTGAAATTTGGGTTGTTTTGAATGTAAACCGGCAGCGTTTCGCCAGACTTGATTCGTTCAGCGAGCTGTACGGAGCACACGCCGTAACGTTCTCTACCTTGGTTTTCGTAACGCACCGTACGGACGGTAACGTGAACCTCATCCGGGAAAGCTTTGGAACTGCTTGCAATCGAATACAGACGAGCAGGCATCTTCCGCAGGATCGCTACAAATTCGCCCGCGGGAACACCCTTAAGGGAGTAATCCTGCACCAGATCTAATAAATCGCGCCCATTGATGTACGATTTAAGATCTTGCTCACGTCCTGCAACCAACAGCTCTTGCAGCCCATTGCTTGAAGTAAGCTTTGCCACTTGCTCAAGCAATGGCTTCGTTAATACAGTAACTTCATAATTATGAAGCAACGCCTCGCGCAATGAACGCTTCTCGCCATTCTTATTAATAGTAACAAGTTCCTCGGATTTCCAGCCCATTGTTTCGATCAATTCGTCCACAAGGCGTGGGTGGTTCTCCGGATAGATACCTAAACAGTCACCCGGTTCGTATTGAAGATTGGACCCCTCCAAGGAGATCTCAATGTGGCGGGTTTCGCGGTCCGATCCACGGCCATTCAGATTCAAATTCTCAAGAACCTCAGCTTGGAACGGATTTGTTCTCGAATATTCGGATTCAGTGCCACTTTCAACCGCTGATCCAATGCCACTTACAACAGTCGAGCCCGCTGAAGCTTCACTTAAAGAGCCTAAAACGGAATTCATCCACTCTGCTGCTGGCTCATCGAAATCCACGTCGCAGTCGACACGCGGCGCAAGGCGTTTGCCGCCAAGCTCTTCCAGACGTTTGTCGAAATCCTTACCTGTTTGGCAGAAAAGCTCGTAAGATGTATCTCCAAGCGAAAGCACGGAAAACCGTAGATCCTCCAATTTAGGAGCTCTCTTGCTATGAAGGAACTCATGGAAGGAAATCGCGTTATCCGGTGGATCTCCTTCTCCGTGGGTACTCACTAGAACAAGCAAGTTTTGAATCTTTTTTAAGTTATTCGGTTTAAAGTCTGCCATCGAGGAGAGCACTACTTGAAAGCCTAGCTCTTCTAGCTTTTTGGACATTTTCTTCGCTAACCCTTGAGATTTCCCTGTCTGTGATCCGAAGAGCACGGTCACTTCTTTGGAGATTACCGGCGCATTCGCCGCCAAAGTCGCTAAGGGAGCTACAGGAGTTGCACCAGAAGCCGTCACTACAGCCGATCCCTGAAGTGCTGCAAGATACCCGTTCAGCCAGATTCGTTGTGATTCCGTTAGTGTAGGAAGTAATCGATTAAGTAATTCTACTTGTTCCTGATTAAAAGGACTGTTTGTTACTTGAAGTACCAAGAATATCCACCTCTCATAGCCTGCAATGATATTATTTCCTATATTACATTTTTCTCATTATTTTCACTCTCTTGAAACTATCATGTATGTCGAAATAGGTCAATTAGAATGATTTTATATGATCTATCAGTAATACTGATAAAGGGATAAATACCTATTACCGGATGTCAAAAGTATAGACCGATATAAACAGTCATAGACGAATAGTATAGGATACAGGATTTAAGCAAGGGAGCTTCGCTAATGAGATTTGTTACAGAAACGAGATTAAAACGGTTGGAAGAATTGATCCAATTGATTCCTGAGTACGACGAAAGAAGCCACGCTCTTCATCTGCTGAATTCGATTCGTAGTGATATCGATGATAACTATGCGGAAATTGAAAAACCGATCAGTTTAAGCGGCTTGAAGCGACGGCCAAACGACCGAAAATAAGCGAAAAAATAGCAAAAAAACGAACCTCTAGAATTCCTTCTAAAGTTCGTTTCGCATTTTATTATTAAACCAAGTATTCGCGGTTACATGGCGTCCAGTATGATACCAGCCGTTTCCTCAATGGCTTTTTCAGTGACATCGATTACGGTACATCCAAGCTGCTTATACAAGCCGAATGCATACTCCAGCTCTTCCGCCACTCTTTCTAACGCCGAATATTTAGCGCCAAATGGCAGCCCAACTGCTTTCAGCCGTTCTGTACGGATCTTCACAAGCTGTTCAGCGCTCATTGTCAATCCGATCAATTTGCTTTTGTTAAGCGTAAACAACCCTTGCGGAGGCTTTACTTCCGGAACTAATGGATAGTTGGCTACTTTATATCCTTTATGCGCCAAATAAATACTTAGCGGTGTTTTCGACGTCCTTGAAACGCCCAACAGAACAATATGAGCTTGCTTTAATGCACTTGTGTCTTTACCGTCATCACTTTTAACAGCAAACTCGATCGCTTCGACCCGCTTATAATATTCTTCGTCCATTTGGTGCAGTAACCCTGCTTTCCTTTTGGGAGAATCATTAAAAGTATCAATGAAAGCTTGCATAACTGGACCTAGGATGTCTATGCTGGTCACGTTTAAGCGAATTGCTTCTTGACGCATCATCTCTCTTAATTCCGGAAGAACAAGCGTGTAAACAACAAAACTGCCTAGTCGGGAAGCTTCCTCCATCATACTTCGGATTTCTTCCTCCGTACGCATAGTTCCAAAACGCCTTACATGAACTCGACTGGCGTTAAACTGACGAATTGTAGCTTGAACAACCGTGTTTGCTGTTTCTCCAACCGAGTCCGAACAAACGAATATCGTATGGAATTTCTCCTCCACCCGTGAATACCTCCTAATTCGCAGCTAGTTCCAACATTAATTTCGTCATGGTTGTTTTCGTTATTCGTCCGATAACGCCATCTTTGTCTTGTTCTGAGTCCAAACTCACGACTGGCAGACTGTCAACTTGATGATGAATCATTTTGCGCGCTGCATCAATGACGTGGTCCTCCGGACTTACCGTAACGATGTTCGGGTGTCTCGTCATTACAAGACTAATCGGCATGGAAGGAGCACCCGCATTGCCTAACGTTACCTTTAACAAATCTTTTCTAGAGACAATGCCAACTAATGCCCGATTACTGTTCACAATCATCAGAGTACCCACATTCTCAAGAAATAGAGAGACGACGGCATCATTCACCGTAGCTGTTTCTTGAAGAACGACAGGTAAACCCATAACATCTTTAACATAAATGCCATCAAGCTTTTTGTACGATGATTCCTCACGTTCCAGCGTTTGGCCGAGAAAATAACCAACCTTTGGCTTCGCATCCAAATAACCTAGCATAACAAGCAGGGCAAGGTCGGAACGGATGGTAGGACGAGCGATTCCGAGCATTTCTGCTAGGTGTTCTCCGGTAATCGGAGCATGTTTTTTTACGCGTTCAATGATTTCCATTTGACGGGATGTAAGTTCTATCGTATTTCCCTCCCCGAACTTTCATGTTCATCCCCATTTTAACCGATTTTCTCGCTGTATCAAATGGCTTGGGCTACCTTTTGTTCACCGGGAACACCATGCATGATGAACGCTTGTGCTGCAGCTATTCGAGCCAAAGGAATTCGGTAAGGGGAACAGCTAACATAATCCAATCCGATCAAGTGGCAAAAGAAAATCGACTCTTTATCTCCGCCATGCTCCCCGCATATGCCAGTTTTGAGCGACGGCTTAACGAGCCTACCCGCATTCACGGCTAAGTCAATCAATTGTCCGACTCCTTCTGTATCAAGCACTTGAAAAGGATTATGCGGAAGAAGCTTCTGATCAACATAGTGGGTTAGAAATTTACCCTCCGCATCGTCACGGCTATAACCATACGTCATTTGCGTCAAATCATTGGTGCCAAAAGAGAAGAAATCGGCATAAGCCACAATTTGGCGCGCAGTTAGAGCCGCTCGTGGAACCTCTATCATGGTCCCGACCTTGTACGGACATTCCCGAAGTTTGTCTTTCCCCAGCACCTGTTCCCCAACAAAATCAACAAGCTCCCTCAAGATTTTCAGTTCATTGGCATGGCCCACAAGCGGAATCATGATTTCCGGAAGAACTCGGACGCCTCTGTCGATACAGGCTGAAGCTGCACGGAAGATGGCCTCTATCTGCATATCATAAATCTCCGGATATACAATTCCCAATCTGCAGCCCCGCTGTCCGAGCATCGGGTTAGCCTCGTGGAGAGCTTGCACTTTGCGAAGAAGATGAGCGATCTCTTCTCTTTCTAAGTCTGACGCACCTTTATCATAAGTCAATTGGGTATGTCTTTTTTGCAGATCTTCGAGGTTAGGTAAAAACTCATGCAAAGGTGGATCCAGCAACCGAATCGTTACCGGAAGGCCATCCATTTCCTCGAACATGCCTTCAAAATCTGACTGCTGCATGGGAAGCAGCTGTGAAAGAGCCTGTAAGCGATCCTCTTTGTCATCCGCCAGGATCATTCGTTGAACGACAGGCAGACGAGTTGGTGAGAAAAACATATGCTCCGTTCGGCATAAACCGATCCCTTGAGCACCCAGCTGTCTGGCGATTTTCGCGTCTTCCGGATTGTCAGCATTCGCGTACACTTTCAGCGTGCGAATATCATCCGCCCACTTCAGCATAACGAGAAGTTCATCCGTCATTCTCGCTTCATGTAAAGGCATAGCACCGATAATGACGCGCCCGCTTGCGCCATCTAACGTAATCCAATCGCCTTCTTCTACGACTCTGCTTCCCGCAAACATGCGCTTCTCATCATGCACAATTCGGACCTCTTCGCAGCCGCATACGCAAGGTTTGCCCATCCCCCTCGCCACAACAGCGGCATGGCTCGTCATCCCTCCGCGGCTCGTGAGCACGCCTTCCGATGCGATCACGCCATGAATATCTTCGGGTGTTGTTTCGTTTCTTGCTAGAATGACCGTCTTGCCGGAGCGGCTCCATTCTGCAGCCGTGTCTGCGTCAAACACAAGCTGTCCAACCGCTGCGCCCGGCGAAGCAGGAAGTCCTTTGGCCAACACATCCTTTACAGCCTCTTCATCAATACCTCTGTGGAGCAGTTGATCCAGATGTGACACTTCGATGCGTTCAACGGCTTCCTGCTTCGTCAATAAACCTTCATGGACTAAATCCACAGCAATCTTGAGCGCAGCTTGGGCATTTCGTTTCCCGTTGCGGGTTTGCAGCAGGTAAAGCTTATTATTTTCAACCGTAAACTCGATATCCTGCATATCTTTGTAATGCTTCTCTAACTGCTTGGATGCCGCAAACAACTGCTCATAAATCTGAGGCATTTCGCTTTTCAGCGCGGCGATCGCCAGCGGAGTTCGGATACCTGCAACCACATCTTCCCCCTGTGCATTAATCAGGTATTCACCGAAAAATATATTCTCACCCGTGGATGGGTTTCTCGTAAAGACAACACCAGTGCCGCAACTGCTGCCCATATTGCCAAATACCATGCTTTGAATGTTAACGGCGGTTCCCTGTTCATCTGGAATCCGATTTATTTTGCGGTAAATCTGAGCCCTTTGATTGTTCCATGACTTGAACACGGCCTCCACGGCTAAACGCAACTGCTCGTAGACATGCTGTGGAAAAGCTTGGCCTGTTTTAGCCATAATGCACTTCTTATAGTCTTCGATTAGATTCTTCCAACCCTCAGCTGATACGTCCTGATCTTGAAGGGCACCCTCTTTTTCTTTCAGACGGTGCAGCAGCTGCTCGAAATGATAGCCTTCAATGCCAAGCACCACGTTACCAAACATCTGCATCAAACGACGGTAGCAATCATATGCAAACTTTTCATTATTCGTAAGCGCTGCCAACCCTTGAACAGTTAAGTCGTTGAGACCTAGATTCAAAATAGTATCCATCATACCCGGCATCGAAGAGACAGAACCGGATCGTACGGAAACAAGAAGTGGATTGTTCGCATCCCCGAACGTTTGTCCCTTCTGTTTCTCTAACTGCTTGAGAGCTGCTGCAATTTGTTCAAGCAGTTCCTCTGAGATTCGATTGCCAACCTTAAAAAAAGCTAAGCAAGCCTCGGTCGTAATGGTGAACCCCGGTGGTACGGGAAGGCCGGCACGAGTCATCTCAGCGAGATTAGCCCCTTTTCCTCCCAGTAAAGCTTTCATTGAAGCATTTCCCTCTTGAAAGGGTACCACTTGTTTCTGAATCATCATTTGTTAGCCTCCTTATTTTTATCGATACATAAGGGTGAATTGCACAAGACATAGAATTTTTTATATCCGTCCGTAGGTAACGTTGCAATCACCTCATTACATGATTTACAAATGATAACACCAAGTTCATACCGATGAATGGCCTCCAATGTTACATGGTTTGTGTTAGACATTTCGTTTCCCCCTTTAGTTGTGTGCTTTCGGCACGTGACATATGAGCTACTAAATCAATGACTCGGTTTGTGTAACCCCATTCGTTGTCATACCAGGCCAGCAGCTTGATTTGGTTTTCGTGCGTCATAATGCTAAGACCGTCGATGATGGCAGATTTCTCATTACCTATATAATCCGCAGAAACAAGCGGTAATTCATTGTAGTCAACAAATGTTCCTATTTGCCCAGCAATCGCCTTTTTGATGGCGAGTTTCACATCTTCAACGCTAACTTTACGGCCGACCACCACTTGAAGATCTAACAGAGAAACATCTTGTGTTGGCACGCGAACGGAGACGCCTTGAATTTGGGATGCCAGATGCGGAATCACATCGATTAGTGCTTTTCCTACTCCAGTCGAAGTCGGAATAATAGAATTTGTGCATGCCCTCGCACGTCGAAGATCTTTATGCGGGTTATCCATATGATTTTGATCATTCGTAAAAGCATGAACCGTTGTCATCCAACCTTGTTTAACAGAAAAAGCTTCATCTAGGATATGTAGAACTGGTGCGATGCAGTTGGTTGTACAGGAAGCTGCAGATATCAAGCGATGCTGCTTAGGATCATACTTCTCTTCATTCACCCCCATGACAACAGTGAGGTCCATGTTCGTCCCTGGTGCAGTAATCAAAACCTTCTTGGCTCCAGCAAATAAGTGTCGTTCAGCACCGTGCCTATGATTGAACTTTCCGGTTGCATCCACAACCAATTCAACACCATAATCCTCCCACGGCAATAAATCCGGTTCTCTTTCACAAATGACAGAAATCAGCTTTCCGTTAATCCTCATTAAGTTGTCATTTAACACATCAATTTTCGCGTCCCAAGTGCCATGAACTGAATCATATTTCAACAAATGGGCCAATACATGAATGGGGCTTGTTGAGTTGATCACGTTGATTTCAAACCCCTGCTGTTTCTCGGTCAATGCTTTTCTCAAACAAAGCCTCCCGATTCTACCTGTACCACTAATTCCAACTCGCATCTCCATCCCCCAATTCGTTATTTAGTATGTCATAAATGTATCATATTGTTATATAATACACAATATATATTTTTAATTTCACATAAATATCATCATTCATCACTATTATAGGGATACATTTTATATATGACGTCATATATAAAAACTAATGATCAAAGTAATAAACAAATAAACTCATACTCGAAGAGTATGAGCTTATTTGCAGTTATTGACACACACCGATGTAAAAAGCCCTAGTCGAAATATTCTTCCATCAAATCCATACTCACACCCATAGCTGCTTTGCTGCCATCGGCCGCGGCGTAAATTAATTGCGAAGGCATGAAATACGACGCATCCCCGGCTGCATATAAACCCGTAATCGAACTTCTTCCAAACCCATCTGTCTTAATTCCACCTAATTCCGTCAATTCGCAGCCCAAGCTTTCTCCAAAAGATGCTTTTGGCACAAATTTAGGGGTAACGAATCCACCAGCTCTCAGGATATGAGTACCATCTGTAAATTGGACCTGCTCAAGCAATCTATTTTGACCGATAAAGGCCTTAATAGGTTGTTCCATGACCCTAATTCCCTTCGATTCAAGCCATTCTTTTTGCTGATCCGACAATGACGCATGACCGTTCGTGCATAGCACCACATCCTTACTCCAATTGAGAAGAAGTTTGGTCGTGTGGAAAGCAGACGGAAACTCGGAGACAACAACAAGCGGTTGATCCCGAAGCTCCCAGCCGTCACAGAAGGGACAATTAAACAAACTCTTCCCATATAACGGATAAAACCCTTCGATCTCGGGAAAGATTTCCTTTACACCCGTGGCTAAAATCAGTTTTCGCGCTTGAACGCTAACACCAGATGAAGTGAACATCTCAAATCCGTATTCGGTTTTGTTAACAGATGTAACTTCAGTCTGCCAATGATTAACTGATGGATAACGCAGCACTTCTTCATAGGCAATACGTCGGAACTCGGCCGGTGCTATGCCATCTCTCGTAATAAATCCATGAGATGCGTGTGTTACGGCATTTCTAGGCTGATTATTGTCAATCAAAGCTACGCTTCTCCTAGCTCTACCAAGTACAAGTGCTGCATTCAAACCAGCTGGTCCTCCGCCAATAATGGCACAATCATAAATCAAGATGATCATCTCCTATTCAAATTTTCTATTAAAGCTATAACAGACTCTTAATATCTATAATCGCTTTAAAAAAACGACTTAGCTCAAACTGAAATTAACTTTGTGAGCCAAGTCAATAATCCTTGTTTTTTTGAGATGCTGCTCCATCAAATCTTCTGCTTCAACCATCACTTTTTGAATCAAACATTCAGTACCGTGGTCAAAATCACAGTCAAATAAGGATGCTGTCCCCTCAATGGCATGGATGATATCCAAGAAAGTTATCTCATCTTTTTTTCGGGTAAGTCGGTAACCTCCGTTGGCCCCAGAAGCCGATTCAATCATCCCTGCTTTCACAAGCTTGGTTAAAATCTTAGAAAGGTAGCTTGGTGAAACTCCCTGAGTCTCTGCTAATTGCTGAACGCCTACGGGCTTGGTTGGGGAAGCAGCAACGACCATAAGCATCGTATGCAAAGCATAATTGGTTGCTTTTGAAAATTTCATGATCTCACCTCAATTACAGACTTCATATGTCTATAATATCGTTCGAATGTAAATGTGTCAAGAATTTCCCGGGCAATTATTTAAAGAAGCAACGTACATTTTTATCTCTTCAATGATTGTTCTGGCTTGTTTAAGAGTAAAATATAATGTTTAATGTTTACTGAAACGACTAATTTAGGATTTCGAAGCGAGTGATGGAGATGCAAATGGAAAAACGCAAAGACAAATGGAACGACCTCTTCGAACTGGCCATGTATGTGACTGCCGCAGTCTGCTTTGTTTATTTTTTGATGAAAGGCAGCCAAGCAAAGATGCTTCAGGCCGTCTTGATTGTTGCTGTGCTGCTGATCATCCGAATCGTGGTCAAAATCACAAAAACCACGATGTTTGCAGCGTTGCGGTTTTCCGTTCTATTGTTCATTTTTATCACAATGTTTTTGGCAAACGAGTTTGGATTTTACAGCGTAATCCCTTATCTGGATAAAATCGAGCATATCTTTTCGGGCTTGATCCTTTGCTTCGTCGGTTTATTGATTTATATGAAAGCAAGTAATGGCGAGAAAACGGCCGTGCCGAATGCGAAAGTTGCCGTGTGGTTTTGCCTTTTCTTTTCCACCGCCATGGCGGGTGTTTGGGAAATTTACGAGTTTACGACGGACGGACTATTCGGACTCCATTCGCAAAACGGAAGCTTGGTCGACACGATGACGGATATCATTTGCGGAACCATAGGTGCCGTAGCGACTAGTATTTATCTAGCTTTCAAGGCGAAGCACAGAAAAATGCCTCTGATTGACGTGCAATCCTGACCTCACCGGGGCTGTCCCAAAAATCCATATTTTGAATATTCAGTTTTGTCAATTTTGATGCCTGAATGCGATTCGAAGGTACCATAAGGTCAAACCTAAAGGGCCGTCCTCAAGTAGATTTATCTACTTATAGGACAGCCCCATTTTTTTACCAGTAAGCTAATCTTATCGTTGAATCCCGATTGTAACAATTTCGCAAGGACCAGTCGGCAAAGACATTTGGCCTCCGGCGTCAGCTTCAATACTCGGGCCGTGTACTTCCATAATCGTACTCTTATAGAAGGTGTATAGAGGTATATTGGAGTTTAGCTTGAGCTCGGTGTTTTGGGAGCTCATGTTGTACCAACGGAGCAGCAGATCGCCAGTTCCTTCATTCATTTTCATGGAGGAAAAAGCCATCTTCTCGCCTTCCCAACGGAATGGTGCATACGTAGGTGCGATGCGTCCAGAGTGAATGCCCGTTTGACATAACGTCCACGGAATTTGGAACTGGTAGGCTTGCTCATAAGCGCCGTATTGTTCGCCTTCTCCATTATACGGAATGATGGTCATTCGGACGGTGTGCTCGCCCAGACACTGCGCTTCCGGCGTCGGGAACAAGCCCCAGTCGCCAAGCTCGCCAACTGCACGAAGCAGCGTCACGGCAATCGTATTGCGTCCGCCTTGCAGAACTTCGTATTCGTTCAATCCGAGGTTAGCAACAACAAGACCTGCCTCCGCCTCGCTTACATCAATGAATGCCTGCTGATGCTGCGTATTGCTTGGATTTTCCCACTCAGCAGTCGGCGTGTTGTCGCGCTGCGGGATTTCAAACATGGAGTCAACGCTGTGAACTTGTGTATTTAGATCCGTTGGGAACAACATCCGTAAACGATGATCTTTGGCCTGATTGTTGAAGGATGCCTCGATCTCTACCCCTTTGCCGCCGCGACTCAGACTGACAATGGTACGGATCTGCATAGGTACCATGCGGGCTGATCGCTGCGCTTTTCTGTGCGGATAGTAAACCAAATCGCGCTGCTCTTCTTCAAGTAATTCATCCGCTGACGCAGGAATTTCCCAGTCATGTACAATTTCAATAGACGCTTGATAGGGTGTATCCTTTAACACTCCGATATGCGCAGCTAAACCGTGTGTTGTAAGCGGCGTCTCGCCATCCGGTTGTTTGTACATATATTCATTGCCGATATCCCCGGTATTCTCATACACGCCTAAATCCCGGTAAGATCGGCCATTCTTCTTGTCTGTCAATGTGAATGAACCGTTATCCGCGATTTCGATCTTCAGCGATTCATTCTCCAGCACTCGGTCTCCCACTAACAGCGAGGAATCAACAATCTCCTCATCCCTTTTAACCCAAGCATACGTCTTGAGTCCCAAAGCAGGAACCTTCTCCGCTTCAAAAGTCAGCTTCACTTTACGACACATATAAGGCTGACGGAACTTATCGTCCGGCAAATCGTATCCGAATTGCAGTCCAAGGTCTTCAAACGTACATGCTACGACATTCCCCAGCTCGTCCACGAGCGCACGGCCCGAAAGATCCGCCGCTTTTGCAAAACTGCTTGCTTCTTCAAGCGTGTATCCATCACGGAAGTACAAACGTAAGGCATCTACCTCGATACTCACGACGCCGGTACGCTCCCAACCGGAGGTATTAAACACAACGACCGGCAGGGCGCTTTCGCCCGCTTGCGCAAAGCTCGACGTATCGATCGCTTCAGCAATCGCTCGTTTGCTGTCATCGACGATCGTTTCCGCCACGTGACGGCTTTTCTCGAAGCGAGTCACCATTTCTCGGTGTACTTCGTCTACGGAGCAGCCGCAAATGCTATCGTGCGGATGATTCTGCATTAATGTTTTCCAAGCATATGTGAACAGATGATGCGGGTATTTCTCCTCAACTTCGAGAACATGCGCGAAAGCAGCCAGCGGTTCAGCCACTTTTTCCAGCATCGCTTGCCCCAGCTGATTCATTTGCTTTAAGTAAACACGAGCTGAAGCAGTGTTCACGAGCGTAGACCAACCGTCTGTCCGTTGACTGCGAAGCTCACCTTTTACCGTAGAAAGCTCATGCTTCAAGGAACGCTGAACAGCCTGCAAGTAATCGATAAAATTCGAATGAACAAAATTCGTATCTGGATACAGCTCGCGCGCAGCTTGAATCGCTTCAGGCAAGTCCAACTGAACCGGTTGATGGTCACAGCCATTCATAAAGAGCAGTTCACCAGTCGATGCATATTTCTCCGCATCCGCTAGCTTCCGCTCCCAGTATGCTTTCGCTTCTTCCCGGTCTACTGGAATTTCATTTCCATTCGAATACCAGTTGGCGAACAGAATCCCAAGTACCTGGGAACCATCAGGTCCTTCCCAAAGCAGTTCCGAGAATGACGATTCATAATCTCCGTCAGAAACAGTATTGTTAAAACCCGTAGGCTTCACGCCACGGCCAAATAAGGCATTCGTGATCCCAGACTGCTGCATCAATTGCGGCGTTTGGCCTACCAGTCCGAACGTATCGGGAAAATAACCGATCTTCGATACATCGCCATATTTCTTCGCATCTTGATGCCCGATCTGCATATTACGTACATTGGCTTCACCGCTGGTCAGAAATGCATCCTGCAAAATATACCACGGACCTATTAAAATACGGCCGTCCTGAATAAATTTGGTCAATCGATCCTTTTGATCCGGTCGAACTTGGAGATAGTCCTCCAGAATGATCGTTTGTCCGTCCAAAAAGAAGCTGCGATAATTCGGATCCTGATCCATTTTATCCAGCAGCGAATCTACTAGCTTAACGAGACGAACATGATGCTTCTCATATGGTAAATACCATTCCCGGTCCCAATGTGTATGGGAAATGATATGAGCGGTTCTCTTGGTGCTCATCGTTTAACTCCTTTCAATATGGACTTCCTCAGGACGGTATACGGAGATGAGATTTCCTTGCGCATCTGCAGCAAAGAGAACGGAACGCTCTTTCTCTAGCGTAAATGTATAAGTTGCCTCGCTATCCGTATCCTTCACTTCGATATTCACGTTCCATGCAAATTCAGATACGAATACATAAAGGAAGCCGTTCTTAAAGCGTAACTTCCTACCGTATACACCTGCAATGTCGCCACCTTGCAGCCATTGCAATCCACTTTCACATACCGCAGCATCGATGGCATAACGATACAGTTTAGCAACCGTGTCCAGTCGCTCGTTCAATTCAACGGGCAGCGGACTCCAAATGAGTCTGCCATTACCCAGGGGAATATCGACAACCGCATCGCCAGCACTGCTAGAAGCAGTACCTGATTCCGAACGTCCAGCCCGCACTTCTTTCACGACTTCAGCAATTCGGCGCTTGTCAAAGGATACCGGGAGCGCTTCACCTTGCAGCCCAAGCATTTCTTCACGGCGTACATTGTGAAGCTCAGCTGCACCTAGTTCATCGATTAGACGCGGCGTTTGCTTCCAATACGCATCAAGGCTGAGTGGACCTGTCGCAAGCAGCGTCGCACCCGTACGCTGAACAATATCTACAAGCTTCAACCAAGCTTGTTCATCAAGATTATGCGCACTCGGCAGAAGAATCAACTTCGCCGGTTGGTTCTCCAGCGCATCCAAATGATATTCCGATGCCGAACGGAACGGCATCTTCATTTGATAGGACAGCACGCGCGTCATTCTAGTCGTCGCATCAAATGCCAATTTCCGGTTGGAGAAATCGTTCGAATAAGGGAAAATCGCTACGATGTCTTCCAACGCCCGATCCTGGAACAAATCTCTGATTCCAGCCATAAACCGCCCGAAATCGTAAGAAACATCAGCTTCTGGCTTCTCCGTACCGTCAGCACGAAGCGCACCGATATGCGATTCGTTGGCATTATCCATATAGAAGTTAGTATTCCAAATCCAATGAATCGCACCGGCACCTCCGGTAGCAAATGCATAGGCATATTTGCGCTCCAACAGGCTGCGCAGTTCGTTCTCCGAACGTTTAGCGCGCCCATCCGGTGTCTCCACGTACATGATGCCTGTTTCTTGAATGACGTTCGGCTTATTCGCTGTTTTGGCAAAAATGCCGTCCCAAACGAGATTATCGTTCAGCCACCACGAGTGCACGGTTGTATAGTCCACCGCCTCCTCATAAAACAAAGGAGAAGGCCTCTGCGCGCCAAGCGCTTCATCTTGACCGACTACAACAAGCTGTTCAGGACTGATCTCTTTAATCGTATTGTAAAGCTCTTTGGCCCAACGGTTATGCATCTCCATCGAGAACAAACAGTAATCCAGCCAGCGCGTTCCTTTCTTGCCCTTGTGCATATCCTGTACGTCGAAATTGATTTCTCCAGCCTCGGGAATAGCCGCAGCTTCAAAAGTCGGAAGCTGTTCAGGCGACATATTCCATCTCTCCTGAAGAAGCTCGATGCTGCCATGACGCTGCTTAAGCCATTCAACAAAAGCTTGCCGTTCGTAGATATCCCGAGTGGAACGCGGTCCCTCGGAGAAAATCAGAGCAGGATCAAACATGGAAGGCTCGTTAATCAAATCCCAATCCACATGCGTCGTCGAACGGTGACGCGAAACAATGGAGCGGATAAACCGCTTCTGTGCCTCTACGCTTTGCGGATCGAGATAGGGATTAACCCCCTCCCAAGTTTCTGGCGTAAAGGAGAAGAAAGTGAACGTTACCTGGAGATTGTGCCTCTTAGCCGTTAAGAAGAAAGCATCAATAGCTCTCAGAACCTCTTCGGAAGCATGTCCGTCCACCTGCATGATATTGCGGTAAGCCGTCCAAATCCCTGTTCGGATCCAATTGATACCCGCTTTGGCCATTTGGGCCATGTCTCGATCCCAAACATCACTATTGGGTAGGAACAAGAATTTGCGAGCGACATCGGAGGTCATATACGTCATGCCGACGATCGGCAGCGGACGTCCGTCCTTGATGAAATAATCACGATCGCAAGTAATCGGTTGTCCCTCCGCGAGCAGCGAGGAGTCGTGCCCCCAGAAGCCTTGGCGAAGCACTCGAAGCTCTCCATCCTCAGACGTTGCCGTGCAAGTCACACGGTATAAACCAGGTTGTATGTCAAGCAGGACCGGAATTCGCACCACGTTGAATTCTTTATTCACTTGGGCCGTCAAACGATGGGTCCACGCGTCCTGTGCGCTGCCCTCATGCGCTACACGGAGATCAAATGTCCACTGCTTCGAGGCAGTTCCAGCTTGGCGCCCTCCAATTAGCTGAGTTTGGAGCGCGAGCATCGCATGCTCTCCCGGCTCGAAGCTGGCATAATTCGGCTTGATCCACAGCTCCGTAACGCCATTAGCGCAAAATGCCGCCCACGCCATCAAAGCTTGGGCACCGCCTTCGCTCCAAAACGAAGGACTAAGCGGTACATTGATAAACATCCAGCGCGAACCAATAAACGCGCCGCGCGAGTTTTCCCATAGAACGACAGGCGCAGCAACTTCGCGGCCTTCCTTACTAATGCTTTTCAAAAGCGGATAAATCTGTGTGCTCATGGTACCCGCAGCGCCCATTTGATCGGGCAGGTCGCTGTTGCGTGTCGTATGCGGAACCAGATTCCACGTATCTGCAAGCGCGAACATCGATTCCTGCCCCTGAAGCAGCGGTAAGGTTTCTAACGCGGTATAGGAACGAATTGGAACGGCTTCAACACGAAGTATTTCATGAATGTACAACTGCTGATGGTAGGCGGTTTGCTCCGATTCGATATGCCAGCCATCAGCTTCCCGGCGCACTGGACGTTTGAAGGCTGCGCCGCCAATACTGAGCAGCCCGCCTCCGCGTTTCAAGAATGCAAGGATCTCCGGCCATGTGGACTTAGGGAAATATGGAGCATGCAGATTAACAAAGCATCCGCCAACTGCCGTTCGGAGTGCTTCTCCCAGTGCATCGGCACCTACAACAATAGCACCTTGCGACGCAAGTAAATCAGCATGCACTTCAGAAGAATTGCTGATCGGGAATTCTGCATCATAGAAAATAATGACCGGTCGACTCATAGTAAACCATCCTTCATCGCTTTATACACCAACTGGGAGAATAAACTGTTCGACCAGGCGAACCATTTCCGCGTAAAAATCGTTGGATCATCGACATGAAAGCCCTCGTGCATAAACCCTGTGTCTGCATCCGTTGCTTCAAGCATAGCGATCATTGCCAGCTTCTCTTCATCGGTGGAAGCCGTCAAGCCTTGCATGGACAAAGCCATATGCCAAATGTAATCGTCTGGCGTATGCGGACTGCCGATGCCTCTCGCAACTTTGCCTTCGAAGTAAAACGGATTCTCTTTACTTAACGCGAATCGTCTTGTGTTCTGATAGATCGGATCATCCGCCGATACATAACCCAGATACGGAATCGACATCAGCCCTGGCGTGCCCGCATCATCCATCAAGCAGTGGTTGCCGAAGCCGTCTGTCTCATAAGCATAAATCGGTCCAAAAGTTGGATGGCGATAGATCCCATACAGTTGGATTCCATGGTCGATATCCGCTTCAAGGGCTTTAAGCTCATGGAGGAAGTCCATATCCCTAAACACCCATTCCGCAAACTCTTGCATATGGCGAAGGGCCACAACCGCGAACATATTCGCTGGAATGTTGTAATGGAAGTCACAGGCATCGTCACTTGAACGAAAGCCTGACCATACCATGCCCGTGTAATTCACAGGCATCCCCATCCCGTTATTGCGCAGCGAATCCGTCGGAATTCCGTTATTGCGCGTGAAACGATAAGGGGACTTTTCAAAGTGATATTGTTCCGTCTTAAACAATTCGTAGATTTTAAACATCGCAGCTTTAAATCCCGCATCGAAAATATCCGTTAACTCCGTTTCCTTCCAATACGCATAAGCCAGCCGCATCGAGAAGCATAACGAATCCAGTTCAAATTTACGTTCCCATACCCATGGCGACATTTCCGTTTGATCCGCCTTGTTCCAGTGCCAGTCGTTCGCTGATTCGTTGAACGCATTGGCATATGGATCGATATGAATATATTGGATATGACGCTTGATTAAGCCGCTAATGATGCGCTGTAGATCAGAATCCTGTTTGGCAAATGGCACATAGTGCATGACTTGTTCCACAGAATCGCGCAGCCACGACGCCGGGATATCTCCGGTGATGACGAATGTGGTGCCATCCTCCATCAATTTGGTCGTCGTCTCTAATGTATTAGGAAAACAATTTTTAAATAGCTGCAGCAGCTTCGGACGATGCGCCAGCTTCTCTTCGGCCTCCAGCAATACCTCTTGAATTGCCTTTGGCAGCTCCAGTTTCGGCATCGGAATTTTCGGCAGTCTGAATTGTTCCACGGTAAGTCCTCCAAATTTTTCTAGTTTCGAAGAATGCACTTTTACGTTACTCTTTCACGGCGCCAATCGTCAAGCCTTGAATAAAGTACCGTTGGAAGAACGGATAAGCAAAAATAATCGGCCCAGTTGCAAGAACAACCATCGCCATACGGGACGTATCTTGCGGCAGCGATTGCAGTAAGCCTACGCCAACAGAAGGGTTGCTTGTATTCTGGAGCAGGAATTGCATGCTGTTCTCAATCCGCATCAACATCGATTGTAAAGGCACTAGCTTCGGTGTATCGATATAGAGCAGTGCATTAAACCAATCGTTCCAGTATCCCAAAGTACTAAACAAACCTATAGTGGCTAGTCCCGGAAGCGAGAGCGGCAGCACTAGTTTGACGAAAATCCCAAATTCACCGGCCCCGTCGATTTTCCCAGATTCAATAATGGCGTCAGGAACAGATGTGACGAAGAATGTGCGCATAATCATAATATAAAATGCATTTCCGGCCAACGGTAAAATCAAAGCCCAAACTGAATCTTTAAGTCCCATCAATTGTGTAACAACGATATATGTCGGTACAAGTCCACCGTTAAACAGCATCGTGAAGAAAGCAAAAAAACCGAAGGAATTGCGGAATTTAAAACTTTTGCGTGAAATCGCATAGGCAAACGTAGCTGTGATAAGCAAGCTTACAATCGTCCCTACCACAGTTACTAGAATGGTAACTCCATAGGAAAGCAGCAGCTGATCACCCGCTTTAAAGAGATAGCGATAGGCATCGAGGCTCCATTTTTCCGGAATAATGCGGTATCCATTTGCACTCAACGTCTTCTCATCCGTAAATGAAATGATCGTTACAAACAGAAAAGGAAAGATACAAGCGAGCGCAAAGAGGCCCGCGACAAGATTAAAAATTATATTCAAAGCAGGCGGCAATTTATGAAAGTCACGGCTTTTCATTGGTTTAGCAATCATTTGAATGTCCTCCTTTCCAAGAAAATAGTTTAGAACAACGCATTATCTTTATCGAATTTTCTAACGATATAGTTCGAAGTCATAACCAGAATGAAACCGATAACCGATTGATATAGACCGGCTGCAGTACTCATACCGATTTCTCCCGTAGATTTGAGACCACGATATACATACGTATCAATAACATTCGTAACTGAATACAGCGTTCCTGAATCTCTCGGCACTTGCAGGAACAATCCGAAGTCTGCATAGAAAATGCGTCCGATTGCCAGCAATGTCAGGATCGTCATGAGCGGCTTCAGCATTGGGAAGGTAATGTGTTTGATTTGCTGCCATTTGCTCGCTCCATCAATCATCGCAGCTTCATACAGCGATTTGTCGATCCCCATAATCGCGGCCAAATACACAACACTGCTGTAACCGACCGATTTCCACAGGTAAACAAAAATGATAATAAGAGGCCAATACGTTTTGTCGTTATACCAACGGATCGGATCAATTCCGAACCCAGAGAGAATGTGATTCAGCATACCTTTATCTACACTAAGAAAACTGAACACGAAGTAACCGACGATTACCCACGATAGGAAGTAAGGCAGGAACATCCCTGTTTGATACAGCTTCGCCAGTTTTTTATTTACGATTTCTGATAACACAATGGCTAACCCTACGGATAGCACAAGCCCTGCAATGATAAACACAATATTGTAGAGAAGCGTGTTCCGCGTAATGATATAGGCGTCATTGGTGCTGAATAAAAATTTGAAATTTTGCAGTCCTACCCATTTGCTTTCCATAATACTTGCCCAAAAACCATCGCGGCTATAGCGGTACTGCTTAAAAGCAATCACCATACCGGCCATCGGCAAATAAGAGAAGAACAGGAACCAAAGCGTCGCCGGCAATGCCATCAGCAGCAGAACTCTACTTTGTTTAACATCTTTAAAAAATGCTCCTATTCCTTTCATAAAATCACCCCTCAAGATCATTGTAGTGAAAAAGATCAGGCGAATGTTGAACATTCGCCTAATCAACTATCCTGAAATTATTTCTTATTAGCTGCTTTCCAAGCATCAATCTGACTTTGCGCTTCAGCCATGATTTTATCCAAACCAGCTTTTTTGAATTTTTCGTTAGCTAGCGGAATGTATTTATCCGGATCTACAGTACCAGTCATCAAGGTTGCCCAGAATTCTTCTTTAACGTTTTGAACCGCCGCGATTTCATTGATCACCTTGGATGGATCGAAGTTAAAGCCAAGTAGAGGTGCAGGTTTGCCGGTATCGTTAAACTTTTTGAACTCTTCCCATTTGTTCGCAGGATCTTTGACATCTTTATATGTCAGCAGAACGTTTCCGAGTGAGAAAGTCGGCATATCGTAGTTTTTGGATTCTGGTAGATTTTCCATTTTGTCGTTATCGACTTTTTTGTAGTGAACGCCTTCAATACCGGAATCAACCATATTACGAAGCACTGGATCGGTATTCAGCAAGTTCAGGAATTCCATGGCTTTTTCCGGATATTTGGAATTAGCTGAGATCGCTTGCATGGAGCCCATAACGGACCAGTTGTAGATCAGAGCAGGGCTCGCCGCTTTGGAAACAACCGGATAGCCATAACTAGCTGACCAAAGGTTGTCCGCAAATGGCTGATTCGTTGCTTTATCCGCGAACCATTTGCCAGTTACTTGTACATCGTTAAGCGAGGAAAGCGTCGATGCTTCCGTAGGAACATATCCCGCTTTGTAGTATTTGTTCATGGTTTTAAGTGCTTGCTTCATTTCTGGCGTATCAAAAATGTTCACCACTTTGAAATCCGAATTTTCTACTTTTACAGCCATCGGCATTTTCTCAATAATGTAATCATAAGGCACATATGGCATGTAATTTTTATCAACGGCTAGTCCATAAATGTTAGGTTCTTTTTCTTTGATTGTTTTAAGCAATGGCTCCAAACTTTCAAGCGAGCTTACATTATCTAGGCTAAGGTTGTATTTGTCGGCCAGGTTTTTATTGAAACGCCATACGTCTTGAGCTGGCAGCTCTTTATTGGCAGGAACGCCGTAATTATGCCCGTCCACTTTGGAGCCGTTAAGAAATGCAGGATCCAATGCTTTCACGATACCTTGTCCATTTTTTTGAAGAAGCTCGTCAATCGGCTTAAATGCGCCTTTACGCACGTTTTGCACGTAATCAAAAGCCCATGAAGACGTAAACATAATGTCCATCGGTGTGCCGGATGCTGTCATAACTTGCATTTTTTGCGCGTAGTCGCCCCAGTCCGCCATGTTCATTTTCACGGTAACACCGATTTTTTCCGCCGTGTATTTACTTACTTCAGCCATTACGCGGTCCACGTCTTTTTGTGGTGTTCCGATTGTGTACCAGATTAACTCTACCGGTTTATTTGTCGTTTCATTCCCTTTCGCACCGCCGGCATCTTTGCTGCCGCACGCACTAAGAGCCATTGAAACTGCTAGCGTCAATCCTAGTGTGGTGACCAAACGTTTTTTCATTTTGTATCCTCCCTGTTAAGTGCTCTATTGTTTACGCCCGTTGGGCTACCTTTACAGTACCTCATGAAAGCATTTACAAATAGACGATAAACTAAATGAACCCTGTCTAAAGTTAAGAAAAAAGCGGCTATTTATCCTTTCCGGCAAAAAAAAGGACTGCTCTTCAGTTTTCCCTAGAGCAATCCTCTGTAATCCGTTGGGGAGATTCCCACATACTTTTTAAATTGTTTATAAAAGTAACCCAATTCTGAGTAGCCCACCTCATTGGCAATGACATGAACCTTCGAATTCGTTGTCTTTAGCAGTTCCTTTGCTTTCTCAATTCGGTACCGATTGATATACTCCGTAAACGTCTCGTTGATTTCCTTATGAAACAATTGTCCCAAGTAAACGGGATGAATATGATAGTGCGCTCCCAGCATTTTGAGCGATAGCTCTTCAGCAAAAGATTGATGGATATATTTTAAAACCTGCTGCACAATCGGACTTCGAACGTCTGAAATTAAGAAACCGATTGTCGTATGGGCAATCTCGAGGATGGCCGTTTCCAGTTCTTCCAACGTAACCGCGTTCCTGATTTGGTGAAAAGCGTGATTATACGCATCTAGTTCCTCGGTATGGCGAATCGCTTTGATCTCCAGCTTGAAATGAATGATCATCTCAAACGCGATATTCTGAAAATCATGCGGCGTAATGCCAGGTAATGCTTGAATCCGTTTGAAATCGTTTTGAATTTGCTCACGCAAATTCTCTTGATCTTTGGCAATAATTAGTTTCGCGTAGACCGGCCAATCAATGATGGAGAAATCGACCTTTCGATTGTCTTGATTCATCGCAAGCTCCGTATAATCAATCATGTTCAGCTCTGGATATACCCAGAAATATTCCTGCGCTTTCTTCGCGGACGCATAGCTTTGTCCAGCCTGTTCAGGGAGAAGCTCTACACTGCCCATAGATATGCGGAGAGCACGATCCTGAAGATCAGCCTGAAGCTGCTGAAGCAAAGCGGTCAAATCCGTTTTACCGCGGTCAGCATCATCCATAGATGCAAGCAGGACGATATCGCCATCCATATCGAAGAATGAAGTAATCCAATCATAGGATTGCACCCGATCGGAGATAACCTCGAAAACCTCGGCAGCATCAGATGTCGCTCGGAGTACAGTAGCTATCATATAGGCACGATCGAGATTCATGCCCAGAAGGTCCGCGCGTTCGTAAAATTCCAAAGGCGCAATCTGATGGGTTAACCAACGATGAAGCGTGTTATCTTTCAATACTTGTTTGCTGTAGGCCTGAACCTGCCGAGTTTCTTCGAACGTATTCAGCTTCTCAACGGTGTTGTGTAGCGTTGCCTTCAGCTCTTGGATGTTGATGGGCTTCAGCAGGTAATTTTCGATGCCGAGCTGCATGCCTTCTTTTAAATAGGTAAACTCATCGAAGCCGCTAAGCACGATGACTTTCAAATCGGGATGAACCGTTCGGGCATGGCGAATCAGATCCAAACCGGTCATCACCGGCATGGAAATATCCGTCAACAAAATATCCACCGATGTTTCCTGCAGGGCATCCAAAGCCTTCTGCCCATTACTGGCATGTCCGACAATTTCCAATCCCGCTTCGGCCCAATCGATAATGTCATACAACCCTTCGATAATGAAAGGCTCGTCGTCCACAAGAAAAACCCTAAACATCATAACCCTCTTTTCCGTCGTCCATAGGCAGCCATATGTCTATTACCGTTCCTTTGCCTGGTTCACTAAATAATTTCACGCCAAACTTGCTGCCGTAGAGCAGCTTGAGGCGTTGATTGATGCTCCGCAGGCCGAAGGATTCCCCTTCGGTTTCCTCAGCTTGTAAGAAGGATTCCAGCTCGCTCAAACGCTCAGGCGTAATGCCGTTTCCGTTGTCTTCCACTTGCACATGAAGGAACTCTTCCGTTTGTTTCACACGGATATGAAGCTCATTATCGGTGCATTCGCTTCGCAAGCCATGTACGATGTAATTCTCAATTACGGGCTGCAGCGACATTTTCATTACACGTGTAGGTGCCAGCCTCCGATCCCATTCGATCGAATACGTGAACTTGTCTTTATAGCGAATTTGGAACAGCTCGAGGTATAAGCGGCAGGCTTCAAGCTCATCCTTCAGTGTGTATATCTTTTTCTGCTGTACTAAGCTTCGGAATAACGCCGACAAGCTGTAAATCATTTCACCAACGTCATGAGCCCCATGAGAGATTGCCCGCATCCGAATGACTTCTAGTGTATTGTATAAAAAGTGAGGGTTGACGCGAGCTTGCAGAGCCGTTAACTCTGTATGCTTCTGCTTAATATCCGCCTTATACACCCTATCGATATATTGATTCAACTCTTCAATCATCTCATTGAAGCTGCGAGAAATTTGTCCTAGCTCGTCCTCTCGCTCATCTGGAATCCGTGCGTTCAGATCGCCTTGTTTGACCTTCCGTGTAAAGCGAATGATCTGGTTGGTGCGTTTAGAGACATTCATTACAACCAGAGAAGGTATCAGAATGGCGAAAAAAATACATATCACGCTAATCATAAAGATCGTACTCCCGATTCGCCTTGAGGATGCTTCAAGTTCATTCTTCGGGATGATACCGACGACAATAAAATCTCCTTTACTCTGCGTCAGCTTCGTCACATAGCCACTTTGATTCGAACCACTATTCTCGTATAACGAACTAACCTGATCCATGAAAGGATAGGGCTTGCCATAATACTGATCCGAAGAATCAAAAAGGACGCCCCCATCCGGTGAGAGAACGAGAATCGTCCCCTTTAACTCTTCCTTATCATTCAAGAGAATCTTCCAAATGCCGTCTGAGCTGAAGTACACGACTTGCTGCCCTATATTTTTCAAGGTTTGCTTGTCGTTGATGGGTGTCCTAATCGAGTACAGATGGTTATCCCATTGACCTGCGGCTTCACGAACCCATATATTCGGCAAGGTAACACTCTTGCTATCAAGCGCCATGACTTCAGGAATGTAAGAGTGGGCTGCATTCGTGGGAACGATCTTCAATTGCCGGTTACGATCCAGCACGTATAAGGTCATCTGATCCACGCTGTACAGCATCAGACTGCGAATATCTTCGTCGTCTTCCACCCGATTTTTAAAATATTGCAGGCCGGCATTCCACGTGCTATTGCCGCCTAAATTGTATTGCTCCAGACCATGCTGCACATACTCCTGGAAAGGGTGCTGCAGCATGAAAGAGATGCCCGCGGCAAGCGAACTATCCCGATATAGGCCGAACACGATAGACTGCGCTGAATCGTATTTCCCCCCCAGATAATTGTTCACATTCGTCATTGCCTTCTTCTGTATATCCAGCTCACGATTAATCGCCGCTTGCGACATCGAATGATACATGAAATAAGAAAACGAAATAATCGTAATGACGGTTATCAATGAGAACAGGAGAAGCAGCTTCATAAACAAGTTATTTTTCAAGTAATTTCTGTACATCTTGCGGAACCCCATCCTGCCATCAACTCCTGCTGTTAATCGGGTACATTATAGCATATCAGAGATCGCACATGAATTCGCATCCGTTTATGTGTTAACATCCCCAATAAAGAACAAATAAGCGCGAAAACCGCGCTTAGTCTGGAGCGCCCGGACAAGTAAGCGCGAAAAACGCGCTCACAGCGAGAGCTCTGCGCGCCGAAGATCGCCCACTGAGTCCGAGAAGCCGGAAATCGACTTCTCAGCAGACCATCCCCGCGCGTCCACGCAAATTAAGCGCGAAAAACGCGCTTAATCTGGAGCGCCCGGACAAGTAAGCGCGAAAAACGCGCTCACAGCCAGAGCTCTGCGTGCGGAAGCTCGCCCACTGAGTCCGAGAAGCCGGAAATCGACTTCTCAGCAGACCATCCCCACGCGTCCACGCAAATTAAGCGCGAAAAACGCGCTTAATCTGGAGCGCCCGGACAAGTAAGCGCGAAAAACGCGCTCACAGCGAGAGCTCTGCGCGCCGAAGATCGCCCACTGAGTCCGAGAAATTTACTGCTTTGCATAATTTCCAATACAATAAAAAAGTGGTCAAATCCACTGGATTATAGGTCGGCTTGAAAGCGAAACTCTGTGGGGTGATTTCGAACATTTAGGCTGCAAATCTGAGGATCGCGGGGAACGAGGAGCCGTTATTTCGGTGATTATGTCGTTGAGTGTACTTCTGTCAATAAAATAGACACACTTTTATGGAACAACCGTTGCATTAAGAAGCTAAGTTTTCATAGTAGAGCTGCTCAAATCGATGGGGTGTCTCGTACCCTAACG
>NZ_JCAUAW010000029.1:0-77547 GCF_059692155.1 Paenibacillus sp. JT22N1 | reverse complement strand
TTTCAAACGTACTTCTTCTCCTAATCTTTTTCCCATCCCGGATCATCCCCTTTGTAAATAAGTTTAATTTATTTAACGGGAGGACTCCAGTTTATTTAGGGGGCCTAGGAGGTTTTGCAACAACCTTTATAAGCACTCAACCAAGGACGGCGCAAGCCGGTTTTTTTATTTAGGTGGAATGAGGATGGGTATCAGTTTTTGAATCCGGAGCTTGATAGTAGTAAACTAAATAGTAAGTAGTTGGTAATAAGTTGATGTTATCTGGTTTTGGATCGAGGAGGAGAAAACAGGATGGAAAGCTTTGGGGCTTTGATAGTGGAACGATCAGAGGAGCAGTTTACCGCCAATGTGAAAGATCTGCGGCTGGAGGACTTACCACCAGGTGAAGTGACGATCCGTGTTTTATATTCTGGAATTAATTATAAAGATGCTTTGGCTCTTAGCCCGACTGGGCGCGTTGTGCGTACATACCCGATGGTACCAGGGATCGATTTGGCCGGAACCGTCATAGCTTCGTCAGATCGTCGGTTTCGTGAAGGCGATGAGGTGTTGGTGACGAGCTATGAGCTGGGTACAGGGCATTACGGCGGATTTAGCGCCTTTGCACGTGTCCCGGCTGACTGGGTCGTGCCTCTTCCGCAGGGATTAACCCATCGTGAGGCGATGATACTGGGTACGGCGGGATTTACCGCTGCGCTTTCCATTCAGCGCATGGAGGAGAATGGGTTAAGCAAAGAGCAGGGACCCGTGCTTGTTCGCGGTGCAACCGGCGGAGTGGGCAGCAGCAGCGTGTCTATGCTGGCAGCGCTCGGTTATGAGGTGGAGGCAAGCACTGGGAAGTCTGCGGATCATCAGTACTTACTCGATTTAGGGGCTAAGCGGGTATTAACTCGGGAGGAGCTTTCTCCCTCTGTAAGCAAGCCGCTGAATAAGGAATATTGGGCGGGCTCTGTTGATCCTGTTGGGGGCGACTCCCTTGCCCATGTGCTGAGCAGGATGAAGTACGGCGGTTCGGTTGCTTTGAGTGGTTTGACAGGTGGCGGTGAATTCGCCGCGTCGGTGTTTCCTTTTATCCTGAGAGGTGTGAACGTGTTAGGGATTGATTCGGTTGCTTGCCCGATGGAAATTAGAAAGCCCCTATGGGAGCGTATTGCGAAGGAACTGAAGCCCAAAGGCCTGGAACAGACTGTCTATCAAGAGGTTACGTTGGATGGAGTTACGGAGGCTGCTAAGCAGGTTCTGGAAGGGAAGGTTAGAGGAAGAGTGCTTGTCCGATTGTAAAGGGGAGGCGGGTACTTCTTTCATTTCACGAAATAAGGAGAGATTGACGTTGAGAATGCGCGTTTCTGCGGTGCAATATCATTTGCATACGATACATAGTTTCGAAGAGTTCGCCGCGCAGGTGGAGCATTATGTGAAGGTGGCTCAGGAGTTTGAGGCGGATTTTGTGCTATTTCCTGAATTATTTACAACCCAGTTAATGTCTATAGGTGATGAAAACGGTAAGGCGCTGCCCATTGAAGCATTACCATCGTATACCGATGCTTATCGAACGCTTTTTCAAGGGTTGGCGAAGCAAACGGGGATGTATTTGATTGGTGGTACTCATATTACCTCTGAGGAGGGCAAGCTTTATAACACGGCTCATTTATTTTATCCGGACGGACGGATTGGGGAGCAGAAGAAGCTGCATATCACCCCGACTGAAGTGAAGGAATGGAATATGGGTGCCGGGGATTCCTTGCAGGTTTTTGATACGGATAAAGGCCGCATTGCGATTCTGGTCTGTTATGATGTGGAGTTTCCGGAAATCGTCCGGATGGCGAGAGCTCGCGGAGCGGATGTGCTGTTTGCCCCATCGTGTACGGATGATCGGCACGGATTCCATCGGGTACGTTATACGTGCCACGCTAGAACGATCGAAAACCAAATCTACGTGGTCACAACGGGGACTGTCGGGGCGCTGCCAACGGTTGATTTCATGAGGGGGAATTTCGGACAGGCCGCGGTGATTACGCCGAACGATGTGCCTTTTCCGCCTAAGGGAATACTAGTAGAAGGCGAGATCAACGGTGACATGGTCGTCACGGCTGATTTGGATCTGGAGCTGCTGAGCCTCGTTCGGGAAAAAGGCTCCGTCACCACGTGGCGTGACCGCAGAACAGATTTATACACAGATTGGTCCTAACGAAGTGAGAGCAAGGGGGCTTACAGTGCACAATGGATTTAGAAGCTACCAAGGAAGTTACAGAGCCGGAGAAGTTGTACGCTAAAAAATTATACGTCTTCGACGGGGATAAACCGATCGAGGCTGTGATTCGCAATTATGGAAAAGCCGATTTTGACGCACTTATTCTCGTTCAGCAGGAAAGCTTCCCACCGCCTTTTCCATCCGAGCTATGGTGGAATGAGGAGCAGCTCACGGAGCATATCACCCGATTCCCCGAAGGGGCACTTTGTGTAGAAGTGGCCGGTCAGGTTGTTGGGTCCATAACAGGGCTTCGCGTAGATTATGAGGAGCAGCATGCAGCTGACCATAGTTGGTCATCTTTGACGGACGATGGGTACATCCGAACGCATCGTCCTGATGGCGACACCCTCTACATTGTGGACATATGTATTATGCCGACCTACCGCAAGTTTGGTCTTGGCAAGTTGATGATGCAGTCTATGTACGAAGTGGTCGTGCACCTCGGTTTAAGAAGGCTGCTCGGAGGCGGGCGGATGCCAGGTTACCACAAGCATGCCGCCGCCATGAGCGCGGATGACTATATGATGGCTGTCATGGCAGGCGCGTTAAAGGATCCGGTTATTACTTTTTTGCTGCGCTGCGGCCGGACGCCTGTGCAGGTTGTGCCCAACTATTTGCAGGATGAGGAGTCGCTTAACCATGCGCTTTTGATGGAGTGGCGGAACCCTTTTCGAATCTGACGAAGGAGTGAAGATTTTATTATGGAGTATATACGGATTACAAGCATAGACAATCCCTTGTTTCGGAGCATGCATGATCTTATGAAAGAGGTATTTCCGCCAGAAGAGGTGCTCGAATACGCATTGTGGAAAGAACCGCTCGAGGACCCTGGTATCCGGGTATTCGTAGCTGTTCATGAAGGTAATGTCGTAGGTACAACGGAGTACCGCTACTATGATGACTTCCAAGTGGCGATGACGGACTTCACCATTATTGGTCAAGCTGGGCTTGGTATCGGTCGGTTCCTGGCGCGGAAACGCTGGAGCGATCTTGAAGTATTGGCAGCTGAATCTGGCAAGCCGATGCTGGGGATGTTCGCTGAGATTTATGATCCCTATCGGATCGAAGATCATGCTTTCGGCGGCGTGAAGCCAATGGATCCTTATGTACGGCGCGAGGTATTATCGCATCTGGGCTATAAGCGGATCGACTTCCCATACGTTCATCCCTCTTGGGAGAACAATGGAGAAGCGGTTGAGGAGCTCGACCTCTGTTTCTTGCCGACAAATGAGGATCAGGCAGAGTTAGACGCAGGGATCGTTGTGAAGTTCTTGAAACGATATTATTCCGTTTTGACGAATAAACCTAAGGCATGGCATGACATGGTTGAGGGACTCGAGGGGAAAGTGACGTTGGCGCTTAAACCTCTGTAGAAGAGCATCGTGGATAGGAGTCTCTAGAGGCTTCTATTTCCTCAGAATAAGGCAAAGGTTTAGGGATTAGAGTCTTTAAAGGCTGTTATTCTTAAGAATTTTGTGTGAAATTCTTCTTTTAGCATGGATAACAGTCCTTTAGAGGCTTCTATTTTATTAAAATCTACTGAAAATGCAAAAATAGGAGTCTCTACAGACTCCTATTTTTTATTGAAAAGCTCAAATATCGTGCAAATGTGCTCTGTGCAACACCACGTACTGCTTCTCGTTTAATCCCTACCAACCAAAATCCAATGTCTTTCCAGTCTCGGCGAGTGTCTTGATATTGCTCAGAATCATCCACCAACTTGCCTTGGTAGTCTCGAAGCTTGGGTGGTTGGGTGTCCAATTATCATTGACCAACGTTAGTTTTGTACAGCTCCCAACAGTCTCAAGTGACAACGTCATTCTAGATTCAAAGTCCGCATGATTCGGATTGTAAGATGGACCGGCATGTTCGGTACAACTAATGAGCTTTTCCGGCTCGTAAGCTAAAATCTTACCGTATACATGAACGGTTTCCTCACCGTCATTACCAGGCCCCACATAAGCATAATCGGATCCAATTTCAAAAGTAGACTGAAGCACACTACCAAAAAGAATCTTACGCGTCCCCTCTGGAGTCACGAGAATATCCCACACTTCTTTAAGTCCTGCCCCAATGTAAAATTCGTATTTGAGTTCCATATACTTCCACTCCTTTGGTATGTGTTATGATTAAGTATAGATGATTGTATAACCTATGTATTGTAAAAACGCGACAAGGAGTGAGCGAAGTGATTCCCAAAGCCTCCAAGCCCAGCCTAGGTATTATGAATCTGCAGCAAGGCGAGCAGAAATTCCAGCTTTCGCGACTTACCCCCTCCGAAGATCTGGCCTATTTCATCCGACATTACTGGATAGTTAGGTGGGATTTAACCGACCAGGAGCCTTATTTGCAGCATGTTATCCCGAATCCCTGCGTTAATCTCCTCGTTGAACCAGGTCGAACGGCCATCTACGGTCCGGGGAAAGAGAAGTATGGGCATTATCTGCAAGGCCAAGGATGCGTGTTTGGCGTCAAATTCAAGCCTGGCGGATTTTATCCTTTTTTGAAACAGCCGATTTCCGGTTTGCTGAACAATCCAATGAGTGTACAGAGCGTTTTTGACATAGATCCACGTCGACTTGAAACGGATGTTTTTGCTCAAAAGGAAGAACATCTTATGGTTTCACATATCGAGCAGCTGGTCCGTCCCAAGCTTCCCGAACAGGATGAACAGGTTGTTTTTATTAATAAGATTATCGATCATATCAATCAGAAGCCCGATCTCACCAAAGTCGATACCCTCTGCGATTACTTCAATGTGAATAAAAGAACGCTGCAGCGCCTGTTCGACCACTACGTCGGAGTTAGCCCCAAATGGGTCATCAAGCTGGCCCGAATCCAGAATGCTGCGGAGACGACGGATCTAAGCCGGCGGCATAACTGGTCCAAGCTCTCCATGGATCTTGGTTATCATGACCAGTCGCATTTCATCAAGGATTTCAAGTCCATTATCGGCCAAACTCCTGATGAATATGCTCGGCTGACGGTATGAACAAGAATGACAGGCGTCTTGCTGCCTGTCCTTTAAAAGAGCAAGAACGGGGTGCCGCTATGAAATTGCCGGCACCCCGTTCTTCGGTATTAAGCGGTCGCACGCCGAGCGACGCGAAGATCGAGCGGCAGCCATGCTGCGTGCACGAGCATGTGCGCCACGATGGCAGCGGCGAGGCCATGCTGCCAGAACAGCCAGCCGCAGTAGAGCGACACCCACAGGTTCAGGACGAGCATCGCCGTCCAGAACCGTGGGGTGAGCTTGCAGCCTGCGGCAGCATACGAAGGCGCGTGCCCCGCTGCGAACGCGAGGCCGCTCACGAGGATCGAGAGCCATACCCCCGTGGCGGTGACACCGCCGCCGGGAGTTAGGAACGAGATCAACCATGCTAGGAGGCTCAGGAGCCCCCAGCGAATGAGCACTTCAGCGGGCGACGCCGCCGTAGAGCACGCGTGCCCAAATTCCGCTCTGCAAGCGGAATTGCTCCATGCTGACGACGGTGGCGTCGTCAAGCCAAGGCCGGAATACGAAGTAGTATCCGGCCAAGAAGACCGTGGCTCCTGGCGCGCCGACCAGGAGCCCTGCCAGGAGCTGCGGGCGCAGCAGCTCCCACAGTCTTGCGCCTTCGCCTTGCGCTAAGGCGAGAAGGAAGGGATCTTCGAGCCCGACGCGGGGCGCGAAGTAGGCGCCAACGACGGCCAGCAAGGCAATGAGCAGGCCGGTCTGGACAAAGACGAGCAGCCGTAGTATAGGTGCCGACGGGAGCTTCTTGCCTTCAGGCATCGGAAGGCGACCTAAGGTGCACGATGCCATAGGACATTAGTGCCAGCCCTGGGAGACAGCTAATTAGTAATATAAATACGACAGACCAGTGAAACATAGGGCATCATCCTTTCTAAACTTTTACAATCAAATTAAAATCGAGGACCAAACAACGTGCAAGAAGAAGTCCCCGGCCATATGAGAAAGGATGGCATATTCCAATCCCTTTTTCCAATACAGATATCCGAAGAAAATCCCTAGAAGACCATTACCGATGAGTGCTCTGACGATTAATACAGGAGTAAGCTCTCCGAATAACATTTGCGTTGCTGGTAAATGTCCGAGCCCGAACAGCAGAGCTGCCACGACAATAGCGATCCCATACAGATAAGCCGGGATATGTGTCCGATTTCTGAGAAACCTCGAGAATACCCATACGAGCAGTGTCATCAAACACAATCGCACCAGCACTTCTTCGACGATACCGCCATAGAACATCGTTAATACACTCTTCCATAAGGATACCGAGGGGATGACAGAGAGTGCAGGGAGAAAGGGTTTAAACAAGTAGAGTTCAAGAACCAAAATCAACAAAGTGCCGACAAAACTACCTAGGAAAGAGATAACAAGCCATCTTTTTGAAAATCCAATGAAGCGACCTTCATTCAACCAACTTCTCCATATCGGCAGATCCAGACCTACTTTAGCTGCAACCGATAGACCAACCCAACTCGCAATTAATGTCATGACAGTAACCTGTAAGACGATCAAAGCAATCATGGCGCCAAAAGGAAGGCCGGCTTGATCCAATGTTTGACTCAAACCGCCCGACATCAGGGACATCTGATACGGGAGCACAGTGATTCCGCCAAATGCGCCGAGCAAAGTAAGAGATAGTAGAAGCCGTCTATTTTTATGAAGTGGAATTGGCATTTGTCCACATCCTTGTACGATTATTTTTTGCGTGACCAGTTACGGTGTATTTTACGAACTACGAATAGATAGACGATGAAGGGGAGCGGCACTTGAATGATCCCCCAAATCCCCCAAAACCATGGGTATTTCGCGCTGCGTTTGCTTGCATCCATGAACATCCATGTGCTTTGCGCGAGTAGAAGAAGGGGAATACAGATCCATGCCCAGAGGGGAAGTTGATCCCATTTTGGATCATTCATAGTGGTGTTCCTCCTGTTTGCGAACGAATAGCCAGACCATAGGTGCTACAACTGCGAGAACTTGAAATGTGATGAAAACAATAGGCTGTGCCTTCATCATTGCATATAAGAGCGAGAGCAGCAGCAGAGCGGCTATCCACAATATGAGCAAGTCTCTCCAGAGTTTTGAACGCTGTTTATTTTGCGTTTCAACGATTTGCTGATCGAACCAAGAGGGGCTTGGTGTGAAAGCCGGAAAGAGCTCATCGAGCCGTTGAAGCCCTTCTTGCAGCTGTTGTGCCGTCATCTCATCCGTACCCTCTAGCCCTCGATAGACATCACTGCCTTTATAGCTTTGGCCGTCATCCAGGTTCTTGCTCCCGTCGTTTTTCGAAACTTCTCTTTTCTTCGGATCTTTCGGTTCCATCTAAGTCAGCTCCTTTCGCAATTGTTTGAGTGCATGATGCACTCTCGATTTGGCTGTGCCCTCTGCTATAGAGAGCATTTGCCCAATTTCCTCATACGTATAGCTATAGTAATGCTTGAGAATAACCGGGATACGGCTCTCCTGCGGCAGCTCTGCCAAGGCATTCAGCACATCAGGCCAAGCCTCATGTTGATGTCCGGCCTGCCACTGCATCTGACGTAAGGATTGCTGCTGTTGTTGCTCCTGCCAATGCTTCTCGCGTTTGCGCCGTCTTCCTTGATCAATCATCAAATGAGTGGCTATGGTTATGAGCCAAGATGAGAATTTGGACTTCCCATTGTACAGCTTTATTTTTTCGATACATCGGATCATGGTTTCTTGCGTAATATCCTCAGCCATCGGTGGATTAAGCGTTATTTTCAGCAAATACTTGTAAACAAAAGCATAGTGCTGCTGCAGCAGCTGGGACAGAGCAGTTTTGTCTCCCTGTATGGCCTGACGAATTAATTCGTGCTCTTCCAAGTGAATGAACATCCTCTCTGCCTGAATTCCTAGATAATACGAACAGCTCCAATAAATCGTTCAATGCGCACGAAAATTTATGTAAAATCATTTATTAGCTTACCACGCCATTGTTCAGACATGTATAATGACATCAGGTAAGAACATTAGAATGATGGAGGACAACATGTTGAAACAAGGCATATTACCAAGAGCAGGACTGTCATCGCTGGAGCTGGAGGAAGTTCGTAAGCTTTGGGAGGTTTGTAATAGCCATGACCATATCGAGATTAAACTGAATTGGAGCACACTATCGGATCGTCCGTCTGGCGTGACGAATGACTTTTTATTTTATCAAAATGACCGTCTTGTCGGCTTTTTGGCCATATATTGCTTTATGTCTACGGAAGTAGAGATTAGCGGGATGGTGCATCCAGAGGCGCGGCGCCAAGGTATTTTTGGCCAAATGGTTCAAACAGCGATAGCCGAGTGTCGGCGCAGGGAAGTACCGAAGCTGATTTTTATTAATGAGCGTGGGTCGGAGAGCGGCAAAGCTTTCCTTACGAATCTTGGCGCAACATACAGTTTTTCTGAATATGTCATGGAGCTTCAAGAGCAAGCGGAAGCGACTCCGCAAGCTTTAGATTTAGATAATAGCATTGCCATTCGTTTAGCGGATGCGCAAGATACGGAGCTGCTGGTTAAGCTCAATATGTCAGGGTTCAACATGTCGGAGAGCGACACGAGAGAGTATGTCACCCAAACCATAACCGGTGCTAAAGAGCGGACGTGGATCGCGGAGCTTGGCGAGAAGAGAGAGCCCATTGGGAAGATTGGAGCCATGGTCGAAGCAGAAGAGAGTGGATTCATCTATGGCTTTTGTGTAGTGCCAGCGTATCGGGGTAAAGGCTATGGACGGCATATTTTGAGCCAAACGATAACAGAATTAAAACAGCTGGATCATGCTAACTTCATTAAGCTGGAAGTATCTGTTGAGAACGAGAAGGCTTTAGGCTTATACGAATCATGTGGTTTTAAGACGAAAAATGCGAATGACTATTACGTGCTTTTACTTAGCTAAAAAAGAAGTAAAAAGGATAGAGAGGCAGCCTTGGCTGCCTCTCTATCCTTTTTATAGTTGATAAGAAAGTATAAGTTTTCTGAGGCATGAGAGAATGAGATGATTCCATTGCACATAATCCAATCTGCACCTCATCATGATATACCCATTCCTTAGAATACTGCACATTTTCCATTGGGAGTGGATCTAGCCAATTCATATTCATATTGTTGCAAAGTGTGCAATAACCTACAGCCGGTACACAAGCTGTAAAGATGTTTTTCATCATTACAGTCGCGAGGGGGAAGTGAAATCGTGTCTCTAACGATGTTTTGCATTCTTACAAACGAGAAGAAAGCAGTTTTATGCCGCTGAGCGAAGCTGTAAAGATATTTTTCATCGTTACAGATACGAGGGGATGTGGAATCGTGTCTGTAACCATATATTTCATCTTTACAGACGAGAAGATGGCGGATTGGTATCTTAACGAGCGAGTGATAGCAAGAGAAGTTCGTTCCCCATGCTCAAAATAGCCTTTAGACAAGAACCTGCCCATCGGCCAGGTTTTATTTACGTAACCCTCGTCTCTGAATGGGGAGCTTGTTATTCATTCTCGACGAAATCCTGAGACACAGCCGACTGATCATAATGATCTCTTGCTTGTTCTACATCGGAATAATGATCGACCGTCCATTTTTTTAACTCCTGCATCGGTTTTAACAAACTTTCACCGAGCGGAGTTAGTGAATAGTCAACACGAGGCGGAATGGTTGGCGTCAGATGGCGCATGACAAGTCCGTCCCGTTCCAGTTGACGCAGGGTTTGGGTCAGCATTTTTTTGGAAATGCCTTCAATACGCCTTCCCATCTCTCCGTATCGTGCGCTGCCATTCTCCAAGGCATAGAAGACAAGCACCGTCCATTTGCTCGAAATGATCTCAAGCATCCTGCTGTAGCCGCAAACTTTCAAGGATATGTCAGGATGGTTTCCTTTGTCGGTGAAGAACATCATTTACCTCCTAATGCACCTTTTGGTGCCCAGTGAACAAATAAGTGCCTACTTACTCAATTTTATTTGATGGGCTAATATATGTCTATATTGAGTTGTGAAGGAGAGATACCCATGAAAGTTATTCAAATCCAAGGTGGTTATGGTCTTACACATGTTAAGCAGGCAGAACGTCAAATACCGGTTCCGGGGCCAAATGAGGTGCTTATCAAGGTTCGTGTGGTTTCGCTGAACTCCCGTGATCTGGGTGTCATTGGCGGTTTCTATCAACCCGATCTGTCGAACCCGTTGGTACTGACTTCAGATGCTGTTGGCGAGGTTGTTGCTCTTGGTGCGCAGGCATCCAGATTCAGTATTGGCCAACGGGTCAGCGGCATTTTCACGCAAAGTTGGATTTCTGGTGAGGCGACCCAGGCCAACTGGAGTAGCACGCTTGGCAGTCCCCTTGACGGGATGCTGGCTGAATACGTGGTCTTGCCTGAGCAAGGACTCGTGCATGTACCGGATTACCTGACAGATGCGGAGGCAGCGACGCTTCCGTGTGCCGGAGTGACGGCTTGGCATGCAATTATCGAAGAAGGGAATGTCAAAGCAGGTGATACGGTGGTGGTGCAGGGGACAGGAGGCGTTTCTTTGTTTGCACTGCAATTCGCCAAGCTTCAAGGAGCGTCCGTTATCGTGACGTCAAGCAGCGATGAGAAGCTAGAGAAAGCCCGTCAGCTGGGTGCGGATTTTGGGATTAACTACAAGGTTCATCCTGAATGGGAGAAAGAGGTACTGCAGCTTACCGAAGGTCGAGGTGCAGACCATATTATTGATGTGGGCGGAGCGGAGACACTTAATCAATCTATCACAGCACTTCGTGTTGGAGGCCGAATCAGCATCGTTGGACTTCTCTCCGGCGGCTCGGTAGAAGGTTTCCTCGTAGTGCCTGCGATTTTGCGCAGGGCGCGGCTTCAGGCTATTAATGTGGGGAGCAGAGAGATGTTTGAATCCATGAACCGTGCCATTACGAATCATAAACTTCGTCCTGCGATTGATCGCGTTTTCTCATTTGAACAGGCTATTGACGCTTTCAAATATTTCGAAAATGGTTCTTACTTCGGAAAGATCTGCATTACGCTTTGACTCAACATAAGAAATGACATCATATCATTTTTAAATATGCTTTGGTTTGGGGTAAGCGGAGCTTACCCCTGATAAACTAGGCATTAATGAAAAATAAGTTCGGATGAACCGCTGATGATCGTGCCTGTATTCTGACCCTCACAAATCTCTTTCATGGAGCCAGGCTTATCGAAGTTGAAAACATGCATAGGGATATGATAATCTCGCGCCAGAATGAAGGCGGACTGATCCATGACCTGGAGATTATTGTGGATAACGTCGTTATAGTGGAGTGATTTGTACTGAAGAGCTTCCTTATGGTGCTTCGGATCTTTATCGAATACACCGTCAACCCCCTGCTTCGCGACGAGAATCGCTTCACAGTTGACTTCAATGGCTCTTTGGACCGATGGATAATCGGTGGTGACGAAAGGCTGCCCATTGCCGCCAGCGAAAATAACGATGTACCCTTTTTCCAAGTGATGAATGGCCCTCAGTCGGATGAAAGGCTCTGCCACAGAAGCGATCGGAATCGCAGTCATGACGCGCACTTCAGCTTCGCTCTTTGCTTTAAGAACACCGCGCAGCATCAAGCTGTTGATGACGGTAGCAAGCGTACCGATATTATCAGCCTCTGCCTTCTCGATTCCCCAGCTCTCACCCATGTTCCCGCGAAAAATATTGCCTCCGCCTATCACGATGCACACTTCGACACCTAGATTGACAACGGTCATAATCTCATTGGCAATGTGATCCAGCTGCGTAGGATCAAAGCCAAACTCACTATCTCCAGCTACTGCCCCGCCACTAAGTTTAATTAGGACCCTTTTGTACCGCATATCCATCTCTCCTCCCAGATGAAAAAATCTGTAACATTGACTTTCACAATAAGCACGACCTGCGCCAGTAGACGGATTGCACCCATAAAAAAACACTAAAGCAATGAATGCTTTAGTGTTCCATGAATGAGAAATAGGAAAAGACCACGTTGCTAATATCAACAGGACCCTTCATATACCTCACACCTTCCGTCTATGATTAAAAGTTATTGTACACGAATTAAGAGGAGGAATGCAATTTCTGCGGCACACGCATATGAACGAACAGACCAATTATGACTAGGATCAAGAGGGAGCCTAAGGCTACGCGGCTAGCCAGGTTGCCAGATGACGCTAGCGCCCAGGTAATCGTACCATAAAGAGCAGGCCCAACGATCGAGGACACTTTACCTGAGAAGGCGAACAATCCGAAGAATTGACCGCGTTTCTCTTCCGGCGTTAGCTCAACAATCAGTGTGCGGGATGTGACCCACATGGCGCCCATAGAAACCCCATACAAGCTGCCGGCAACCCAGAATATGCTCTGACTAGTTGCAAATGCCGCTAAGGAGATCGCAATAATAAGGATGAAGGCGACGATGGTCACCGCTCTCTTGGGACCGATATTTCTGGCCACATAGCCGAAAAGGAACGAACCGATGATACTTGATACCGTTGAAACGAGGTAGAGAAGAATGAATTGCCCCGTGGTGAAGCCCATAACGGTATTCGCATAAATGGCCATCACGGCAATCGCCGTGGCAATCGCATCGTTAAAGAAGAAGTAGGCGATCATGAACAAGAAGGCAGCTCGGTACTTTCTTGCTTCTTTGAACGTATCCCAGATCTCACGGTAACCGCTGAGGAGCGACTTTTTCCCTCTGACGGGCTTCTGAGGCTTCTCTTTGTAAAAAAACATGATAGGCAAAGAGAAGATCAGAAACATAAGCGCACTAGGGATGAACGTATTTTCAAAATGATTGCCGTTGATCAATGGAAACACGATAAGTCCAACTAAAGTACCGACATAACCAACCGCTACGCCAACTCCGGAAATGATGGGGATTTCACGTGCATTACCCAGATCCGAAATCATTGAATCGTAGAAGATTAAGCTTGAATTGTAAAAGAATTTGGCGACCATGAAAAAGAAAATCACGCCTAATATGGAGGTGTTGAGTCCCATCCACTGCTGGTCTGTATGCCAAAGGGCCGAAGCACCCATGAGCAGAGTTGCCACGATAGCAATAAGCGTGAAGGGGACGAGGTAAGCCTTCTTTTTTCCTGTTCGGTCAATCCATACCCCGAATAAGGGAGACAATAACACGAGAAAGAAGCTGGATATTGCATTGGAGTAAGTAATGAAAGTACTGGCGATCTGATTCAATTCTTCGCTCTTACCTAACGTTTCTTTTAAATAAAATGGATAAAAAACAGTCACGATATTGGAGGAAAAAATCGTATTCGCGAAATCGTACATCGCCCAAGCGAATATCGGTAAGGAGAAGAACAGAGTCCATACTTTACGTGCTTGCATCGGATTGGAAGTGGATTCAAGCTTTGCCACGAGGGTCACACCCTTCCTTCTCATCAATTGGTATTTTCTCTAGTATATTGGCTACAAGGCCGGGAAATCCCTCTCTCTTTACAATAAAAAAAACTCTCCCTCTTATCAAATTGGAAGGAGAGAGAGTATGCTGCTATGGTTGCATGGATTGCCTAACCGAAGGCTCTCTTTGATGCGTTATGCATCCGATTGCGGCTTTTTGATTTCGACCTCGATCATATCCATGCTCTCTTTCATTTCAAGCACATCGATGCCGTTACGCTGTAGGGTGGTCGAGAGCTTCTCTTTATTTTGGGCAGGGAAAACGTACGCATTACTTTGCTTGTTATCGAGGAGACGTTTCGCCACCTGGACGAGACGTTCCATTGTGAACGGCTTTTTGAGATATTTCTCAATCTCTTTCTCGTGATAATCATGAGGTGGATCGAGCGCTGTTGAAACGATAACAGGGGTCTGATAGTGCACCGGATGACGGTATAAATCAGCGATGAAATCCCAACCTGTCTTGGCTCCTTCTAGATGAATATCGACAATGAAAAGAATCGGTCCCTCGTCTTTACAGCGATTAAGTGCGATAATGCCCTCTTCAGCAGAACGAAGCTGCATGGAGGGGAGCCCCAACTTGTTCAATGCAACTTGAATGAGCTTCGCCAGATTATCGTCATCTTCGAAAATAACAATTTGACCATCCATGGCTGAAATCTCATATTGATCGAACTCAATTCGGAATGTTGTACCTTGTCCCATTTCGGATGTATAGGAGATATGACCGTTGTGTCCTTCTACAATCTCTTTGACAATAGCAAGACCTAAGCCGGTACCGCCAATCTGACGTCGGTCGGAGTTATCGACACGATAAAATTTGGAGAACATTTGGTCACGGGCTTCCTCTGGGATGCCGAGTCCGTAATCTTGAATCGCTATGGTGATTTTACCTTGGTCGACAGCTAGGTGAATATCAATGTGATCTGCTCCTGGCGAGTACTTAATCGCATTGCTGATCAGGTTGTCGAATACTTGACGAATACGATCCGCATCGGCTCTCACATATAGTTCTGTTTCCTGCTGATGAATGAGAATACGATGACTATGCTTATCCTGCCACTGCTCGGCGATCTCTTGCAAAGTAGGCAGCAGATTGACTGGAGAGAAATGATAAAGTTGTCGACCAGACTCCATCCGCTGCAAATCAAGGAAATCGTTAATTAAATTCGATAAGCGATGTGCTTCTTTATAAATGGTTTCCATGTATTTCTTTTGTTTCTCTTGTGAAAGATCCCGATGAAGCAAGATCTCGATAAAACCAAGCACACTGGCAAGGGGAGTTCGCAGCTCATGAGATACAATGCTAATGAATTCATTCTTCATTTCATCAATACGCTCTTCTTCGGTGCGATCACGGAATACGAATAAGTAGCCTTGCTGTTCGGTATCTTCACTGACTACGGTCGCATATAGCTCCGCGTGTTGGACTTGATCCTCAAGCTCGAAACTAAAGCGTTGTGTGAGATTAGACAGTGAGCCATCGATCAACGCTTCAATGGATGATGCTACGCCTATAAAGCTCGGGAAATCGGCAGCTATTTCGTGACTGCTATCAACCAGGTTCTCGCCTATACGTTCATTTAAACTAAAATACCGATGCATTCGATGATTGGAAAAAAGGATAGTACCTTGCGAATCACACATCATCATGCCCTCATGTGCGGATTCCAAAATATTTTGAATCAGATCGCGCTGCCCTTCGATGAGTTGCTTCTCATTTGTTAATTGATCATTCAACTCTACTAAGCTGGCCGCTTGCCCCAGCCTCTCGTCATTCATAACCTGCGCGTAGAAGGCGAGTCCGAATTGACGAACTAAACCTTTGGTCAATCGTTGGTTACTTTCTTGAAAGAGGGAGCTTTGATAGCTTGTTAGCAGTAAGAAGCCAATGACCTTCTGTTTATCGTCCAAGAGAGGGACATATTGATCGACAGCTTGTGTCATTCCCCCATGGACACCTTGTTCATGTCCGAATACATCTCGTGTATGCACAATAGGTGTCCCTTCATCGAAAACACGCCTAGCTGGTCCAAAAAGCTCTCTCTGACTCCAATTAAGATGATCTTTCGGATAACCAATGGAATGAATGACTTCATAAGAAGAAGCGTCCTCTGCGTGACGTTCCATGACGACCAGAGCCGCATCCTGCGATAACGAGTTAAGCAGCGCTGGCAGCGTATGTTTCAAGAAATCTTTCAGCTTCACATAGCCTGTAAGCTTCTCTTGATAGGACGAGATGAGTTCCAAATCCCTTTCTCGTTCAGATAGCTTCGCAAGTGTGATCTGCTGCTCTTCCTGCTGGGCCATAATCTCCTCATTCTGGGTCTCCAAGCTCTCCGCCATATAGCGATACGTTTCTTCGCTTCTACGAATCTCTTCTTCAGCGTGATAGGCTCGGTAGGAAATGAAAATGGACAAACCGCCTGCAATTAAGGCAATAATACTACCGACCATTGTAATCGTGCGTGAGGTTTTACCGGCTTTAAGGGAAGCTGTGTAGGCATCTGACGTGATTTGCTCTATGGCCTTTTCGATGCTTACATGAACAACTCGGTAGCGATCCATCATCGTTTTGCCGGACGCAATGCGAGCTATCGCCTCTTCTGTTTTACCAGCGCGTACCAATTCGTATTGTGTGTCGAAGAACTTCTGTAAATTATTAATAGCTGGTATGGCTTGCGTGTCCATAATAAGCTGCAAAGTGGGATACTTTTTATCGTATTGGCTGATCATGTTCAGATCAAGTTCCAGCTGCTTTTTACCAGTCGTATAGGGCTCCAGGTATTGCTCATTCCCTGATAATTCAAAACCGCGGATACCCGTTTCTTGGTTAATCAAATCTTTAAGCAGGCTGTTCGTTGTGTTGGAAATCGGAATGGAATCGTGCACGATTGCATTGCTTTCATTTTCCATATTACGAGAGGCGATAAAGTTGGATACACTCACAAATACTAGTAAAACAACGATTAAAATAACGTATAGCATGGAGATCCGAGATCTCGTGAATGACTTCATAGCAATCGGTCACCTAGATTCTAATAGGATGAAAGGATGTACTAAAAATTCGACATGTGTCTACAAACTCCTTTTAAAAACGATCATGTCATGTTTTCTTCCATCAATGCATTGCAAGATAGGGAAATGTCGTTTAAAATATGATTCATTACACGATTGATGTTAAGTTTCAAGATCATCGAAGTTTGCTTGAGGAGGGCGCACAGTGCAGGTTAAAGACAGCAGGATTCCGCCACTACACGAAGTACGTCCATTCTTCCAACCGATACTTTCACTTCAGAGCCAAGAAATCATTGGCTATGAAACACTCGGAAGACGAATTTGGGAGGGTAGTGTCGAAAGTTTGGGGCCTTTTTTCAAAAATCCTGACATTCCCGAAGACATGCAGCTTCATATTGATCGACATTTGAGAGAGCTGGCGATCGAACAGCTAGCTTCGGCTCAAGATGAGAGTTCCTTATTCATCAACTTAAAGCCTTCATGGATCTATCAAACCTATAAGAGCACAGGCGTGCTGCCAACCATCGAGCTATTAAGGAAATATCAAATAAATCCAGCGCGTATCGTGATCGAAATAACCGAAGAGGAATTCACGGGGAAGCTTTATGAGCTGACACAAATTGTAGAATTATATCGAGAATTCGGCTGTACGATTGCTATTGACGATGTGGGCAGCGGGTTTAGCAATTTCGACCGAATCGCCAGTCTACAACCGAAGATATTGAAGATCGATCTTAATATTTTGAAAAAAAGCGCCGTCCACGCCGGCTACAAGGCGTTGATGCAATCCTTTTCCATTCTAGCGGCTCAAATGGGGGCATCCCTGCTCGTCGAAGGGGTGGAAACGAAGCAAGAACTGCGCAGTGCTCTTCAAATCGGAGCAAGGTATGTACAGGGCTATCTCTTCTCCAAAGCTGAACCGCAGTTGCAGCGCCGGGATTCCTTCAAGTCTATGCTGAAAGAGGAAATGAAACTCTTTGGTCAAGATGAACTTGGGCGCTATAGTCGCCTTTTAACCATTCATCAAAGTCTAGATTTTCTTATCAATTCTTCTGACTGTATATCAACAGCTGAAGATGCAGATCATGTCATCGAAAATATCATTAGCAACGTATCGGAAAACTGTATACGTATGTACATATGTCGGGAGGACGGCCATCAAATCTCGTCCAACTACAGCCGCAAAGACGAAGCATGGAACAAAGATGAGAGCTATCGCGGGGCAAACTGGACGTGGAGACCCTATTTCATCTCCAACATCATGATGATGAACCTGCAAAAACAAGGGATCCTATCCCAAGCTTACACGGACTTGGACACCTCGCATGAGATCCAGACTTATTCCTGTGCATTGGGGGAGGGCTTTTACTTGTTTGGAGATTTGATGATTTGATTTGAGAGATTGAAAGAGAGTGTTTGAGAGTACGTGGCAGAGAGCGTGTATGGGATAATACGTGGAAGAGCAGAGAGTGCATAAGAGATAGTACTTGAAAGCGAATGTCTTGTGAGAGGTTACCCTGGGTGGCCTCTTTTGTGTGTGGAGCAAAACATTTACCGACCAGATCTCCGAGCCCAAGCCCAAGCCCAACCCCAACCCCAACCCCAACCCCAACCCCAACCCCAACCCCAACCCCAACCCCAAAGGACTAGCTACTCCAAGTAATCTAAAAACTCTGCGAACGAGCTAATATTGGCCTATTGGCGGCAGCAGGATGCGATTAGAATCAACAACATGCAAAAAGTGCATCAAATTATTGTCAAATATTCATTTTTGGATGAGATGATGCATTTTGTGCATCAAATATCCATGTTTTGATTCGAAATGGGCGGTATGTGTCGAATTTGCTGCAGTTTTTGCAGCAAAACTCTCGAAAATGAGGGTTATCTGCTCAAAGAGATGCACGATTTGCATCAAAAAGGGTGAAGTAGCGTTGATAATTGGAGGTTAAATCCATTCATTCGAGTGTAATTTAGGCAAAAAAAATCCTGCACAAAACATGCAGGATTTCTTTTTATTTCATGGCAGTAAGAGTGACATACGTATATGATGCGTCGTAGCGTGCCTAAACCTGAACTCCGGTCCAAGCCTGGCCCCGAACCCCAGACTCCTAAGCCTCAACCCACTCGCGGCGCAGCGAGAACAGATCGCGCAGTTCGTCGGTTGACAGCTCGGTGATCCAGTTCTCGCCGGAGCCGACGATTTGCTGGCTTAGCCCTAGCTTGCGCTCGATCATCTCATCGATGCGCTCTTCAAGCGTGCCTAGCGTCACGAACTTGTGCACCTGCACATGGCGCGTCTGGCCGATACGGAAGGCGCGGTCCGTCGCTTGATTCTCGACGGCGGGGTTCCACCAGCGATCATAGTGGAACACATGATTCGCCGCCGTCAGGTTGAGCCCGATGCCGCCGGCCTTCAGCGAAAGAATGAACACATTCCGCTGCTCGTCGACCGGCTGGCTGACGTCTTGGAAGTGCGCGATCATCTCATCGCGCCCATTCTTCGGCGTTCCGCCGTGCAGGAACAGCACTTTCTCGCCAAGCTCCTGCTGCAGCACATGCTGGAGCAGGTTGCCCGTCTCCACAAATTGCGTGAAAATCAAGCATTTGTCGCCCTCTTGGCGCAGCTCCTGCACCATCTCGAGCAGGCGCTCCAGCTTGTTAGAGCGTCCACTCCAAGGCGCGTGGATGCCTTCTTTGAGCAGCAAAGCAGGGTGATTACACACCTGCTTCAGCTTTGTTAGAGCGGCGAGAATGAGACCTCGCCGCTCCATGGCGGAGAGCTTATCCAGACGATCGAACATGTCTTGGATGTAGTTCTCATACAGCGAGCCCTGCTCGGCGGTAAGTGAAATGAACGTCTTCGACTCGTTCTTCTCCGGCAGATCCAGTTGAATCGCCGGATCTTTCTTCTCGCGGCGCAGCAGGAAGGGGCGGATCAGCTTCTGCACCTTGCCGATCGTCTCACTATCGCGCGTCTTCTCGATGGCATTCACATAGCGGTGTGTGAATTCGCGAACCGTGCCCAGATAGCCCGGGTTCGCAAAATCAAAGATCGACCAGAGCTCCGTGAGCCGATTCTCGATAGGTGTTCCCGTTAACGCTATGCGATGGTAACCATCGAGTCGGCGAATAGCCGAAGCTTGCTTCGTATAAGCATTTTTTATATTTTGGGCTTCGTCCAAACAGATGGAGTTCCAGGCAATTGAGCCTAGCTCAACTTCATCCAGATGGGAAAGCGTATAGGATGTCAAAACCAAATCAACCTTGCCAACGACTTGTTCATTAAAAGCAGGTCCCTTTAATCGTTGAGGGCCATAGTGAAGATGAACCTTCAGCGACGGCGCAAAACGCTTAAGCTCCATCTGCCAGTTTCCAAGCACGGACGTCGGACATACCAAAAGGGAAGGTGTGTCAGGCTTCTCGTTCTCTTTCACCGTGAGTAAATACGTAATCCACTGGATCGTCTTCCCGAGACCCATGTCATCGGCCAAACAGCCGCCTAGGCCGAAACGGCGCAGGAACAAAAGCCATGAAATACCGTCCACTTGATAGTGACGCAGCGAACCTTGAAAGCTAGGCGGTGGCTGTATGGTCGGAATGGACTCCACTTGCGTAAGCTGATCGACCATGTGGCGCAGCTGCTCGTTCAGCTCTACCTCCATTTCGATGTAGCGCATCGCTTCGGGGTCATCCTCAGCCGGCAGCAGACCGCCGGCATCGCCTGCGAAGTGCAGTTCAAGCACATCGCGGAAGGAGAGGCCCTGCTTCTTCTGCACCTGCTTCATTATCTGCTCGACCTGTGCCATGAACAGCGGGTCGAGCTGAATCCAGTTGCCGCGAATCTGGATCAGCTTGCGCTTTTCCTCCAGAAGCTGTCGGAATTCCTCTTCCGTCAGCTCCAAATCCCCCACAGCCAGCTTCCAGTCGAACTGCATCAGCTGGGTCAGCCCGAACATGGTCTCCCGTCCAGAACCGACGGAAGACTTGATCTTCGCGCGCAGCTTCGGCTTCATCTTGCGGATGCGCTCCCACCAGGCTGGCAGGAACACGCTCGTTCCGGCCTCAACAAGACGCACACTTCCCTCTGCGAGGAAGCGCCAAGCCTCTTCCTCCGTCAACGTCTGACGGAGCCCAGCACCCTCACTCGCATCCAGCCACGGCAGGATGCGTACCCACTTCGCCGCGTCACGTTCTACGCGGCCAAGCTCCGGCTGCCACGCCTCCGGCAGCGGCAGCTCGCCCTCGACCGGCTCGCCGCTGGGCGTCACCGTGCGCAGCACCTCCGGCGCAAGCCGGTCCTGCAGCAGCACGCGCAGCTGCCAGCCGGTGCTGTGCGCCAGGTCCGGCTCCACGAGCTGCAGACAGGTACGCATGGGCGACCGGTCTTGGCGCCAACCAATGGCAACGAGCCAATCCTCCTCGTCGAGCCACAGATCAGCGCCGATCTCACCGCGGCGCATTAGAGGATGCGCCGCTTCGAGCTTGCGCAGATTGTCTTTCATGAGGCCGTCGGCGTCCACCCACTCGGGAATCAGCGCATGAATCCAGCGCGATACGGCTGGTGATTCTAGGGCCTGCAGTTCCTCAGGAAGTTCTAGCTTCCAGCCGATCTCACCGGCTTTCCACTTTTCATAGTCCGGCATGAAACTACCGGACGCCAACGCCTCTCGAACAGCTGGTGCAAGGCGCATCAAATCCGCACAGTCCTTATGCCAGCTAAGCTGTAGATGCTGCACAGGCTGCGGATCGCTGAAATAATCGAGCGCGTCGAGCGGCAGGAGCTCGATGCCTTCCCGATTTTGCCACTCGCTGGGCTCCATGAACGTGCCGAAAAAAGAGGCGCGATGCCAGGCAAACAGCATATTTTTCAAATCAAGAGCATCCCAAATGCCGCCGTTCTCGCGGGTACCCCATAGAAACAAAGAACCATTAGGTATGGAGCTTACGTGAACTGTCAGCGCGCTGGTTTCGATCATCGAATCCATTTTCCTTTCTTGAGCTCTTCTTGGAAAGCACGCAAGCGTGAGAACTTATCCGCTAATCGATATACGTAGTGCTCCCAGCGGTCGTCCTGGCCTAATTGTTTATAGATGCCGTGCAGTTTCTTAAGCAGTCGAACAGCCGTCTTATAGGAAGCTCTATTTTTCTCCAGAACAGCCCGTTCGGCCGCTTGGTGATAGAGGGGGAGGAGTAAAGCCGAATCATGCTCTTCAATCGCTTTAAGCTCCATACCATATAAGCTCAGCGGTGATATGCGGTTAGCTAATTGCAAGTCTACCCACTGCCGATACCGTTTCGTTTGCAATAAATATGCCGTGTAATAATAATAGGAACGAGGCAGCAGGGACTCCATCACCTGTACCCATTCACTATCGGATTCTAGATGCTTGGTCGTATCAAGCCAGTATTGGCAAAAGGTCCGGAAATCATCGTGATTTGCATTCGCAATCGACGCGAACAGCCAACGCAGCCAAACAAGCATGTTGTTCCACTGTTTATCGTTGTAATAATAATTCAGGTAAAGGAAGTAATCCTTCGCGTTGGGATGAGTGAGCTGCCCAAGACGCTCAAAGGCGCTTGCCGTATCCCCCTGCATAATATCAAAATGCGCTCTTGCCGCCAGAAGCGTATCCTTCTTCCGAGCTAGGAGGTCCTTCTTCGTGAGAAGTGCGTCGAGACGCTGAATTTCCTCTTTCTGAGCTGCAGAATGATTCGTTAGTTTCCACCAAATAAAGCGGTACACAAACAGCCAATCAATCGGGCTATCCTTGCCCTGCAGGGCGAATTCTCCAAGCATTTTCATGGTGGATAACCAGTGTTTGGGTTCCGCCTCGAAAGAGGTATTCACATCTGTTCGTTCTACGAATTCAACCAGCTTATCCTCACAATTTTTCGCGGCAATTTTGCAACCGTTCTCGTGATAATAAGACAAGTAAGAGCTTTTCGTTTCTTGATAAAATTGTTCGATTTTCCGCATCATGAACAGCACGATATGGAACATATAGAGCTCGCGGGTTGAACTTCTCCAATCTGCCGCATAGCCGGGCAAGGACTCCAGTGCTGAGTCGTAGAAGGTTTCAATCGAGTGCTGATGAGAAATGGAGAATCCATGGAATTTCCCTTCAAAAAAGCGATGCCAATCTAATGGCATAGCCTCTTCAAGAGGCACGTTGGCCTGTGCAGCCGCAGCAGCTTTACGTTCCTGTATCAAAGCTGCCCCGCGAGCGGGCTTTTTCCGTGTGTGTATTTGTTGTTTTAACTGTTGAAGCAGCAGTTCCGGACGTCCATAAGGCGCATACAAGCTGAAGAAAGTGGCACCGATATGTTTACAGAAGCCATCATAGGAGCAGCTGCACTCACTAGTGGCGAAATTTTCTAAATTAAGCATTGTGTTTAGTATTTTTTTGCCTGCGACGGTCGCCTGAACGTTCAGGCCTTTCAGATCGACCTCAGTCACACGACCTTTATGATAATACTCCCACCCCTGCTCCAGAACGACAGCGTCGAAATGAAGCGGGATTTGCTTGATTAGGTAGTTCATTCGATTTTTGGGAATCTGCAGTTTCAGCATGTGTGCTTTCCTACCCTCCGAGCGGTACATTCCTTCTTCCATAGTAACAGATTTTTCCCGAAATTGCCCATTTCCACAGTTTATGCCAAAGTGGTTTTTTTTACACATCAGAAAATAAGTTCTCATCGGGGTAAAAGGGCTTAACCCTGCATTCCTGCCTATAATATGATAAAGTGAAGCTATACGAAATGCTTTTGAAGGGAGACTGCGCGATGGGTATTAAATTTGGCAGAGAATATAAGGATATCGTCACTGATTTCGTGCGTGGCATTGAGATGGTTGATGGATTTTATGAACTGTTGGAAATGAATGCGGACGACTGGCAGGAGCTTGAAAAGGACGAACAGGAAGAATGCCTGCGAACGCTGGCTGACGATATTTTTTACGGATTAGGAAATGCGCCTGTGATGCATGTAGGAGCGGGATCCGTCCGCCATGATCCGAATAATCACGTGCTGAAGGTTCATGACGGGGAGAAGTTGGTTTCCGTCATCTATTTGGTCTAAATAAGACAGAAGTGTGATATAGAAAGGTGTATGGAAGTTATGCTGGATGGAGCAAGGAAGGTCTTACAACAAGTTTATGGGTACCCGGAATTTCGCGAGGGCCAGAAGAATATCATTACGAATCTGCTTGAAGGTCGAGATACGCTAGGCATTATGCCGACGGGCGGAGGTAAATCGATCTGTTATCAAGTTCCTGCCATGCTCATGGAGGGAGTGACGCTGGTTATTTCACCGCTGATCTCCTTGATGAAGGACCAAGTGGATGCGTTAAGTGTGCTAGGTGTTCCGGCAACTTTCATTAACAGTACGCTAGAAGCTAAAGAAGTGGAACAGCGGATGCAAGGCGCCATGCAGGGCAAATATAAACTGCTTTATATCGCGCCCGAGCGGCTGGAGTCGGAACGATTCCGTGCTCGAATGTCTGCGCTGAACCTTCCGCTTGTGGCTATTGATGAAGCGCACTGCGTGTCGCAATGGGGGCATGATTTTCGCCCGAGCTATGTGTCGATTGCTCCGTTCATTCGTGAGCTGCCTAATCGCCCGATTGTCGCAGCCTTCACAGCTACGGCTACTGCCGAAGTAACAGCCGATATTGCGAGACTGCTTGATTTGGATCAAGCGGGTATATTCGTCAATGGTTTTTCACGGGATAATCTGGAATTGACGATTCTGCGCGGTGAGAATAAGCGGGATTACATTCAGAATTATGTGAAAGAACATACGCATCAGCCTGGTATTATTTATGCTGCTACGCGTAAGGATGTTGAAGAGCTATATGAAACCTTACGCAAAAAAGGCTTCGCCGCAGGGAAGTACCACGCAGGTCTAACCGACGAGGAACGCTCCTACATGCAGGAGGCGTTTCTATATGATGATATTCGCGTGATGATCGCGACGAACGCTTTTGGGATGGGCATTGATAAGTCCAACGTCCGTTATGTCATTCATTACAATATGCCGAAAAATATGGAGGCTTATTACCAGGAAGCCGGTCGCGCAGGTCGAGATGGAGAGCCGAGTGAGTGCATTCTGCTGTTTAGCGCGCAGGATATTATGACACAGAAGTTTTTGATCGAGCAGAATCAGCTCTCGCCGGAGCGTAAAGCGAACGAGTACAAAAAGCTGCAGACCATGATCGACTTTTGCTATTCGCCACGATGCTTGCGCAACGTCATTCTGCACTATTTTGACGAAACCAATATTAAAGATACATGCGGCAATTGCAGCTCGTGCAAAGATGATCGCGATACGGTGGATATCACTGTCGAAGCGCAGAAGATTTTCTCCTGCATCCGCAGGATGGGGGAACGCTTCGGCATCTCGATGGTCGCCTCCGTGCTCAAAGGCTCGAAGGCGAAGAAGATTGTCGACTATCGCTTCGATCGTCTGCCTACCCATGGTATTATGCGAGATCTCCCGGAGAAGGAGATTTCTGATCTGATCAACGTGTTGATTTCAGAAGGGTATTTGCAGCTATCGGATGGTCAATACCCAGTTGTGAGGCTGATGCAGCCCGCAGCAGAAGTGCTTCAAGGGAAGCAGCAGGTGAACCAGAAAGTGCGTAAGCAGCAGGTTAAAGCTGCCGCTATCGATAACACCTTGTTCGAGCAGCTTCGCCTGCTTCGTCGGGAAATTGCCGCGCGTGAGAAGGTGCCGCCATATATTATTTTCTCGGACAGCACGCTGCGTGAAATGAGTGAGATTTGTCCGACATCGGAATCCGCCATGCTGCGAATCAAAGGTGTCGGCGAAGTGAAATACCGAAACTACGGGAAGCCGTTCCTAGACCTCCTTCGCACGTATGCAGGAGAGGGCGAATTGGGTGCGGTCGCCTATGATTTTGATTAAAATCAGAGGAGTGGTGATAGGTGAAGCTTGGGAACACTGACATTGATCAGAAGCTTGCGGAGGTGACTGGCTGGACGACAGACGATCACAAATGGATTGTGCGTAAATATCGATTTACGGCATTTATGCAGGGCATAAACTTCGTGAATGAAGTCGCCAGCATAGCGGAAGACGTTAACCATCACCCCATGATCGCCATCGATTATAAGATGGTCACGCTCCGACTTACGTCCTGGCATGCAGGCGGCTTAACCGATTTGGATTTCGAAGCCGCTGCTAAATTTGATCAGGCTTTTGCTGACATTACTACTGGCAGTGGATCACCTGATTAAGTTCGGTCCGTTATATACCATGCAGTGAAAGGCAGCCATCCCCGTGGGAGTCAACCTTTCATACGTGTCAGTAATCGTAAAACCAGCTCTCTCGTACGTCTGGATCGCACGTTCGTTCCAGACGAGAACTTCTAGATCAATCTCCTGCATGGGAGTCCGGCGCTGAGCTTCTAGAACAAGAAGTTGGACGAATTGGGTGCCGATTCCGCTCCCTTTCCCGCAAAGATCAGGTCGAAGTCCTAGTCCTAAACGTGTCACCCCAACAATGGGGAAGAATTGAACGAACCCAGACAATATTCCGTTTTCATCCACCACAGCTCGATACTGCTCTGCTCGAATTTGCGGGTCAGCGAATTCTGCTTGTTCTTGAAGCATAGTCGCCCAAGGAGACCAATTGTATAAATCGTAGGGAGGCGAATACTTCCAAGTGCAGAGCTCCTGGCAATTCGCTTCATTTAGGGGTAAGACGCGCCATGGTAAGCTTGCATTCACCATCATGTAATCAGTTAGCACCCTTTCTTCTATTGGCTGGAGGTTTAAATGGTTTGGTATGTTGATATACCCATTAGCACAATTACATTATTGTCCATGCTCATATTGGGATTAACCCTATTTCGAATCTCTTTGAGAACAAAATGGCCACTTGTGCTGCTTGTTTCCTTCTTTACTTCTAGCTTATTTAGTTTATTTCTTTCCCAGCAGTGGGCGGAGAGCTTGCATCCTATGCTCATTATTGTAATAGAAGCGGTCTTTATTCACTATATATTTCGCTTGCGAAAGCTGCATGCGCTTATGGTAGCCTTTCTCGGATCGCTTGGCTATACGATTTATTTGGCCATTGTTCTATTTATCATGCCACTCATTACCCATATTTCAATTGCTACTTATTTTGAGGGGCTTGATTCCTCTTATCGTGCTTTGAAAATGGTGGCCGCATCGCTTGCTTTCCTCACGGCTTTGGTTCTGGTTAAGAAACGCTTAGGATTTACCGTTCGAATCGAGTTAAGCTCGAAAAGTGCTTGGCTTCCACAGAAAAATGTCCTGCTGCATGTGTTTCTCTTGGCAGTTGTACTGTTCTCATTGACTTATTATGGGGTTACGTTGAAAATAACGTCCATATTCTATTTCACAGCAGGCTTATGCCTACTATTTGGGTGGATCATTTATCTCCTGTATCGGAAGGAAATGGATGACATTTAACCGAGGATACCTTTCATCATAAAGGCAAGATTTGGGGTACAATGAGTATATAGACTTAATAGGAATAGGAGGTCACCCTAAATGACCCAAGTTACGATTCGTGAAGCGGTAATACAAGATATTCCGCAGTTGAAAACGTTAATGCTCGCTTATATTGTGGACTTCTATCAGTATCGACAACCCGAGGATGAGAAGTTGAACGGATTGATTCACCTACTGCTTGAGCAGAAGGAAGGTATTCAATTCGTAGCGGAGACGGAAGAGGGGACGCTGGTCGGCTTTGCGACCTTATATTTTACCTTCAGCACTTTGCGTGCTTCCAAAATAGCGATTATGAATGACTTATTCGTCATCGAGGCTGAACGTGGCCAGGGTGCGGCAGCGAAACTATTTGCTGCTTGCAAAGGATATGCCGCGAGAAATGGATATGCCAATTTAACATGGACAACAGCCAAAGATAACTTCCGCGCCCAAGCATTTTACGATAAAATGGGTGGAGATCGCAGTGATTGGCAGACGTACTCCGCTAATCCAACGAGTGGAATGGGCGATTAATCGAATGACGAAAGATGGTGGCATGAAACTGTGGAAAATATCGTAAGTCAAACTTGGCTGCTAGATCAGCTTGGCGATGCGAACATCGTGATTGCGGATTGCCGCTTTGCGCTAGGACAACCAGAATCAGGCAGACAGAATTATGAGAACGACCATATAACCGGAGCTGTGTATGTAGACTTGGAGAAAGACCTCTCCGGTGCCAAAATGGCGCACGGAGGTCGGCATCCGCTCCCTGATCTAGGAGCCTTCTCTATCCTCGTGGGCAACCTCGGGATCGATGGAACGAAGATCGTCGTGGCTTACGACGATCAAGGCGGAGCCATGGCTTCGCGGCTATGGTGGATGCTGAAATTCCTCGGTCACTCCGAGGTATACGTATTAGATCAAGGGTATACAGCATGGAAAGCTGCTGGCTACCCGGTTACCGATGAAGTGTCCGCTGTGTTCCCGCGGACCTTCTCACCGAAGGTGCATCGCGCCATGCTTGCGAGCATGGATGAGGTCAAGGATAAGCTCGGTCGCCAAGGTACCGTGCTCGTTGACTCGCGCGAGGAGCGCCGCTACCTCGGCTTGGAAGAGCCGATCGATGCGGTGGCTGGCCACATCCCGGGCGCGCGCAACTTCTTCTGGAAAGGCGTTCTCGGTGAGAACGGCGCCTGGCTGTCAGCTGCGGAGCAGGAACGGCACTTTGCCGCGCTGCGCGATGCCGATGAAATCATCGTCTATTGCGGCTCCGGCGTGACGGCTTGCCCGAACGTGCTGGGCCTTAGCGAAGCGGGCTTCGATAATGTGAAGCTCTATAGCGGAAGCTGGAGCGATTGGATTTCGTATGAGGACAATCCGATTGCGAAGGGTGAAGAGTAAGAACTGGGAAGCCGCGTCGTACGCGGGTTTGAGGGCTGTGACAGGTTGCCGAGAGGTGGGCTGTTGCGGCCCTCTTTTGGTTTGTAGAGTAATTATTTTCGTTCCCGAAGTCTCCCCCCCCTGAACCTCCTATGAAGAATAGCTTTTCCCAAAAGAGCACGCTTGAAACGAAGTGCCGCATCTGAGTCAATGCCAGATGACGATGATATTACTTCTTGACGAACAGCCTACTTACATTCTAATATTCAATTAATGAATTGAATATGAAAGGATGAACGATTATGGAATCTGTATCCGAGGCAATCCCTTCCGCAAAAGAATTTAAAAATGATCTGTTTCAGCAGTTAGCTCGGGTGGGGAAGTGTCTATCCAGCGACAAGCGGCTTGAAATCTTGAGCTTGCTTGCTCAGGGGCCTAAGTCGGTAGAGAAGCTGGCCCAAGTTACGGAGATGAGCGTGGCTAACGTATCCCGTCATCTGCAGGTTTTGCTCGATGCCAGGCTAGTGAAGTTCAGCAAGAAAGGTACATATGTCATCTATTCGTTGGCTGACCCTTCCATAGCCGCGTTTTTGTTTGCTTTGTGGCGCATTGGCGAAAGTCAGCTTGCGGACGTCTCGCGGATTAGACAGGAATTTTTACACCATTATGAGGATGTGAGGACGCTATCTTTGGAGGAAGCGAGGGCGAGGTTAGAGGCCGGAGCGATCATCCTGCTCGATGTACGACCGAGAGACGAATACGAGGCTGGCCATCTCCCGGGAGCCATCTCTGTACCGATGGAGGAGTTGGAACCATACCTTCGAAATCTGCCTGGGCCCGTTGAAGTTGCGGTCTATTGCAGAGGCCCTTACTGCATCTGTTCGACACAGGCTGTAGCCAAGTTGCAGCGGGAGGGGATCACGGCATACAAGCTGGAGGGGGGAGAGCATGAATGGCTGAAGGAAGCGAATTGATTAGAGAATACATTCATTCTCCTGAGAGACAGCAGCAGCTCTATCGGAAATCGTTGATGATCGTAATCATCGCCCAACTATTCGGCGGAGCGGGACTCGCGGCAGGCGTCACGGTCGGAGCACTGCTTGCTCAGGATATGCTCGGGACGGATAGCTTAGCTGGGGTTCCTGCGGCGCTATTGACGCTGGGCGCGGCCTCGTCGGCACTGCTTGTCGGACGGCTTTCTGGGCGTCTCGGCCGTCGGGTAGGCCTAACCGCAGGTTTTCTTGCAGGAGGGATTGGCGCGATCGGAGTCGTATTCGCAGCCATCGCTAATAACCTTCCGCTTTTGTTCGTCTCGATGCTGATCTATGGTGCCGGCACGTCGACCAACCTGCAGGCGCGTTATGCGGGAACCGACTTAGCTCAACCTAAGCAGCGGGCGAGAGCCATCAGCTTAGCTATGGTATTCACGACGTTTGGCGCAGTTGCGGGGCCGAACCTGGTGGGGGTCATGGGACGATTCGCGACTTCTGTCGGCGCCCCTGCTCTGTCGGGCCCGTTTATGCTCGCGGCGGCCGCTTTTATTCTTGCGGGTCTGGTGATGTGGGCTTTGCTCCGTCCAGATCCGTATCTCGTTGCTAAAGCGATTGCCGAAGCGCAAGAAGCGAATCCATCCAAAGCGACGGATAATGCGAATCACATGGCGCCATCTGTCCGTAACCGGGGAATCATCATCGGGACAACCGTGATGGTCTTGACGCAGATCGTGATGGTCGCCATCATGACGATGACGCCGGTACATATGAAGCATCATGGACATGGGTTGAACGCGGTCGGCATGGTGATCGGCATTCATGTCGCGGCGATGTTTCTGCCTTCCTTGATAACGGGGGTTCTCGTAGACAAGGTCGGGCGTACGTTCATGTCCTGCGCAGCGGGGTTCACGCTGCTGTTGGCGGGACTGCTTGCCGCATGGGCGCCGGCCGATTCGATGGTCTGGCTCATCGTCGCTCTGGCACTGCTTGGACTCGGCTGGAACTTCGGCCTGATCAGCGGCACCGCGCAGATCATCGATGCGACATCCCCTGCCACACGTGCCAAGACACAAGGAACCGTGGATGTCCTAGTATCATTGGCGGGGGCATCGGGTGGAGCGTTGTCGGGCATGGTCGTCGCCAATTCCAGCTTCGCCGTCCTCTCTCTGGCGGGTGGGTTCCTGTCTCTACTGCTGATCCCGGTTATGATCTGGTTACGCAGGGATCGGTCGATAGATCAAAACGAGAAGAGATTAACACAGTGATCTAGTGTTATAATCACGCTAGACTGACGGAGTTAGAAGGGTGATAGATATGAGTGTAATTCGTTTAGAGAACGTCACTAAGAAATATGAAGAGTCTCTGATCTTTCGCGATATCTATTTTCGCGTGACCCAAGGAGAGCGTATCGGCCTAATCGGACGGAACGGTGCCGGTAAGTCGACGGTTTTTAAGTTGATTATGGGAAAAGAAGAGCCAACGTCCGGGAAAGTGGAAATAGATCCGCAAGTTAAAGTGGGGTACTTCTCCCAATTCTCGGAAATGCGCGGAAGCCTGTCCGTTCAACAAGAGCTGGAAATGTGCTTCGAGCAGGTTGTACTTATCGAACGGGAGCTGCAGGAAGTTGGAGAAAAGCTGGGATTGGTCACCGAAGACGGTGAAATGGATCGACTGTTGACGAGGCAGGCGGAGCTATTCGAACAAATGGAGCATTTGGATGGCTGGAACGTATCTGTCGAGATTAACACAGTTCTTACGAAGCTGGGGTTCAACGAGAGGTCGCGCAATCAGCATATCGATGAATTGTCCGGGGGTTGGAGAAACCGTGCCGCGCTCGCCAAGATGCTAATCGAGCTGCCTGATGTCGTTTTGCTCGACGAACCGACGAATTACTTGGATATGGAAGGTATTGCGTGGTTGGAGCAGTGGTTGTATCGCTTCAAAGGCGCTATGATTCTGGTATCACATGACAGGCAATTTATTGACAAAGTAGTCACGCGAACGATCGAGATCGAGAACTATCATTTTCAGGAATATGAAGGGAATTACACCGACTACATCCGCAAAAAGAAGATGCGCAAGAAGGAATTGGACCGCCAGTTCGAGTGGGAGGAAGAGCTTCTTCTCATGGAGTCAGAAGCCATTGACAGTCGTGCAAGCAAGAAATCTTCAAAAGACCGTCTGTCCCGCCAATTGGCGGATAACAAAAAGCGGATAGAGCCGCACCCCGTAAATGTTCTAATCACTGATATTTATGAGAAACTGCGCTTTCCGGACAAGCTATGCGAAGTCAAGAAAATAGGGCAGACCTACGATGATCGGCTGATCTTTCAGAACGTCAGCTTCGACATTCAGAAGGAAGACCGCTTAGTCATCGTTGGTCCAAATGGAAGCGGGAAGTCCACGCTCATTAAGGTGCTTACGGGTCAGGAGAAGCCAGAATCCGGCGAGGTGATCTGGGAGAAGGGCGTCAGCTACGCTTACTTCAACCGGATGTGGGAGGAGCTTAATCCTAAGGATACCGTTAGCCACGCGGTGAATACGTACGGTTTGGGATTGGATGCCCCCCGGAAAAAGGTGAACAAATTTCTAGCCATGCTGCAATTCTCGGAGATGGATCTAAGCAAATTCATCGGCAACCTATCCGGCGGACAGAAGGCCAGGGTCGCGCTAGCGAAATGCCTTCTCTCCGGTGCCGCGGTCATTATATTGGATGAGCCAACCAACCATCTGGATTTAACGAGCATTCAGGTTATGGAGCAGGCATTGATCCATTTCCCCGGTGCCGTAATTACGGTAAGCCATGATCGGTTCTTTATTGACAAAATCGGGACGAAAATGCTGACCTTCGACCCGGAATTGGGGATAAGCGAACAGAATCTATAGGAATTAAGGGTTGTAGCAGGTTACGATGAGTAGCCTGCTGCGGCCCTTTTTGGTTTCTTTGCAAACAGATTTAATGGGTTGGCTCTTTTTAATGTCCACTCATAACTACCGTACAAACGTCCTTCCGGTCGTACGTTTCTTTTCACCAATGATAAGCTCTGCGAACAACAAATTGGGTATCCAACAAATCCAGGCGATAACGAAGAAAGTATCGTTCGTATCGGTCAGTCCCAGAAATACCGCAGCCAGCGCGGTATATATCCGTAGGGTGATTGCTGCGCAGCTAAGCGCGTAATTTCGTACCATCCAGCGGCCATGATCAGCCGTATCGCGATCGACGATGATGCTCTTTAGACTGCGGAAGAGTGTGTAAAGCCATAGGACTGACAGCGATCCAAAGCCAAGTTGCGCGAACCAAGCGCCATTCGCATAAAAAGCTAAGTACAGACCGGTTATGCCCCCGATTGTTATCATTGTCGAGTACAAATAGCCAATCAAACGATGAATGTTCGGTGCATGATGGCGAAGCTTCTTGATAAACTGAAGCCAGCCTATTGCAAGTGCTATTCCAGCCGAGATGGCATGCGCCCAGAGGATGTTGTACCACAAATCGGGCAAACTGCCTTTTCCCGTTACGAGCGGCTGCTTATGGAGATGGTCAGGCGTTCCATACATGACCAAAGCATAAGCTCCAATTGCCAAAGCTAAAAAAGCCAATAGTCCAAATGCCCAAGCGCGAATCGTACTTCGTCTTACTCCCATTATTCATCCCTCACATTCGGTCTTTTTTACCACATAAGAAAGTATAAGTTTTCGGTTCACGAAAACCGCTTTCTTTTTGGTGATAAAACCTACCTCTAAACGCGGTCGCTCATCTTTGAATGGCTTCGATAGAGGTTTTCTCATCATTGAGTTGATTCTATCATCAAGGTGACCGCCTTCAAAAGCGACCTCAGACGGAGTGAAGACCCCACCCAAAGTCGGGGATGGAGCTGCCGTGGAGCCCTTCTTAGGGGGCATTTTATAAATTGCTTTACCTTGACAGAATAAATTAACACATGTTAATATATTTACTAAAGTTAACTATAAATATAGGAGATAACTCATGGATCGGTCAGCTTTTTCTCTAAGGGAATTAAAAAAGGCTAGAACCAAAGTGGCATTATATGAAGCCAGTTTGTCACTAATAGGAGACAAGATGTTTCGTGACATGATGCTCGATGATATTTGCCGGAAGGCGGAAATATCCCGGGTTACGTTCTTTAAGTTTTTTCAAAAAAAGGAAGATTTGCTCGTTTATTTTATGCGTGTTTGGTTAACGGAACGTATCATTGAGATCGAAGCGGAGGGTAAACGTGGGTTCTCGGTTATCCAGCATGTGCTTCATAAAGTGGCGGAAGAGACCGAGGAAAGAGCAGGATTGATGCCAAGTTTGATATCTTTTCTGGCAGAAATGAACATGCATCCTTGCATGCCAGAACTCAGTGAAGCGGAGGTTCATTTGCTGTTCCCTGGTCATGAGGAAGTTGGTGCGCAGACACCTGACATGTACAAACTTTTTCATCGTTGCATGACTGAGGCGGATACAGAAGGAAAGCTAAGAAAAGAATTTACGGTGGAAACAGCGGTAAAGGTGTTGTTTACGGTGTTTTACGGAGCATTTTTGACCGCTCAACTATATGGTTCTAAGGATATTAAGGGCTTTTATAACACTCATCTACAATTGCTTGAAAATAGGTAAAAGGAGCGATGAATTCATGAGTAAAGTAATTCCGGGCAGGTTTACGGCGCAGATGGATGGTTCTTTCGTTGTCTTTATCATTGGGATGAGAGTTAACAAATTATGGGCTCTACATAAGTGGCTGCCTGTGGCCAAGGCCATGAATCCGATGCTTCAAGAATTGTATCGCAACCCTGAATTAGGTTTTGTAGATGCCAGCTTTCATCTCTCTTGGCGAGGCGTGACCCTTATTCAATATTGGAAAACGTTTGAGCAATTAGAGAACTATGCTAGGCATGGTGCAACCCATTTAGAAGCGTGGCGTCATTTTAATAAAACGGTTGGAACGGACGGCGTGGTCGGGATCTACCATGAAACTTATTTGATTCCTGAAGGAAATTACGAGTGTGTCTATAACAACATGCCTGTCTTCGGTCTTGCAAAGGCTGGAAGTCACGTCCCCGCTGTCGGTAAACGAGAAACGGCAAGCAGAAGGCTTGGGCGGGATGGGGAGCCTGCCGTTCCAACACCTTCTAATCCGGCATAAGCGATTGAAGTGATTTCATTGTTAGCTTCAGCCCAGCACCGGATGGAACCATGAAGTGTGCTTACGCATTCTCTTGGAGCGAGGTCGATATATTGAAGCTTGAGGTTCAAGATTATATGAGGGAGCAGAGCCTGACTAAGGATTTTATCCCGATTATTGATCATGTCGCTCAAATGGTAGCAGATAAGTTCGAGCGAAAGCACTTCGCGGAGTTTAATTATTTGCAATACGAACTAAGCAATATTTCGACCATCATTATTTGGGTTCTCGAGCTGCTGCTGCTTAGCATATATGGCTATAAATCCGTCAGATTGTACATTCGCAGTCGAAACTCACATCATAATACATATGAGTATTAGTTTTTATCCATATGTAAAAGTGGGTTTCGTACGAGGATAAGCCAGTTGCGAATCGTGAGGATATAAGACCGCGATCCTTTGTGGCGTTCGGGTTTGCGGGCTGTGACAGTTTGCCTTAGGGCAGGCTGCTGCAGCCTTTTTTTGTGTTACTGGAGTCTTGAAAATCAAGACTTGTTGAATAGCAAAAGAACCCCATAGAGGGGTTCGAAGAAGTTCTTTGGAATGAAATAAGCGGCTTGAACATTGTCTAGGCCCTCTTTTTCGGGTCGATTGGATGACCCTTCTTCAGCTCCAACTCCTCGTTCTGGATCATACGATCTTGTTTGATGAAGAGGAACGGGATGAAAATACAGCCAATAATTAGGAGCGCTCGGTTCAAGTTCCAACGTCTATTCACAAAAGCGTGCACCGCCGTTAAGATGTAAAGTACGAACATCACGCCGTGAAACATACCGCCGACAGAAACGAGTTGAGGCTGGTCCAAGAAGTATTTAAACGGCATGGCTATAAATAGTAGGAAAAGATAGGATATACCTTCAATATAGCTTGTTAGACGCAAACGCCCTAAGGAAGAGGTTAGTATAATAATCGCTCCAATCTCGTTTTCAACGTTTTTTGAATATATTTTTAATTAGATCAAATCGAGTTCCAATACGACAGGACAATGATCGCTGCCCAATATATCGCAGTCGATTTTTGCATCAGTGATCTTAGGACCTAGTCTCGCGGAAGCAAGGAAATAGTCGATTCTCCATCCCACATTCCGCGCTCTTACGCCTGGCATATTAGACCACCAAGAGTAGACATCTGTCCGATCTGGGTAGAGATGTCGGAACGAATCAATAAATCCCGCATCCAACAATTCCGTCATTTTGCCGCGTTCCTGAGGGGTAAAGCCCGAATTATTGAGATTCCCTTTCGCATTCTTGATGTCAATTTCATGGTGAGCAACATTCAAATCGCCGCAAACGATAACTGGCTTTTGGGCGTCCAATTGCAAGAGGTAGGTGCGAAAGCGATCTTCCCACTCCACTCGGTAATCCAGCCTAGAGAGATCACGTTTTGCATTGGGTGTATAGACGGTCACAAGGTAGAAATTGTCGAACTCCAACGTGAGTATCCGACCTTCTGGCTCTTCGTTCTCCTCCATACCATATCTCACCGAGAGCGGTTGAATTCTTGTGAAAACGGCGGTGCCGGAATACCCTTTTTTAACCGCATAATTCCAATATTGTGTATAGGCTTCGCCCAGTTCTAGGTTAATTTGTCCTTCCTGCAGCTTCGTCTCTTGAAGACAGAATATATCTGCCTGCGTTTGCTCGAAATAATCAATAAACCCTTTATTTACACATGCTCTCAACCCATTAACGTTCCAGGATACAAGTTTCATTTTCATCTTTTCCCCTTGCTGCTTACAGTCATATATAGTTCAGTGTACCATAAGTGTATCCTCGTCGGCGATTTATGAAGATATGGGGGATTTTCTACTCTCATACCTCGGGACGATTCTGTATATCATCGAAGGAGAAATGCATCATTTTCCATCCCATTGCGGTTAGAAACGTTTCACGATTCAATGAGTAACTAAACTTCTCGCGAGCCATATCTTTGACATGACTCTGGAAACCGTCACATTCAATACCAAAACGACCAAAGGGCGTTATGTAAGCGAAATCGATAAATTGAGATTTGCGATTCCAATCATAAATTTCATACTCCGGATGCAAGTGGTCGAGATGACCAAACAGAGGATACCAGACATTCTGGAGAAATAGCTTTCTGCGAATAAATGTCTCCTAATGAGGCGCCCCTTTCTTTCTCCGCTTCGGAGAGCGGCATGACAATCAATGTACTTTTGGTGCATAAGTTCAAAATTCAATAGTGAAAACCTACTCTGAAAAAATAAAAAAACGCCCTTCGCCAAAAGGCTAAAGGACGTTCTTCGTCTACGATTATTATACCAAATAAGCATAATATAAGAAAATAGCATACCTATCTATCAGCATTATTGATTTATTTTTTCAATCGCATGCGTGATATACTGTGTTTATCCGATTAAGTTCATAGGTTTAATAATAGATGAGAAGGCGAGGTTTTCTTATGACGAAAATTTATAGCAATTTGACAGAGTTAATCGGTAATACGCCGCTGCTTGAGCTCTGGAATTATAATAATCGGCATGGACTTGATGCCAAAGTTGTCGCGAAGTTGGAGTATTTTAACCCGGCTGGCAGTGTAAAAGATCGTATCGGATTCGCTATGATTAAAGAGGCTGAAAAATCCGGTAAGATCAATAAAGAGACTGTCATTATTGAGCCTACCAGCGGAAACACAGGAATCGCTCTTGCTTTTGCAGCGGCTGCACTAGGATATCGGTTAATCATTATATTGCCTGATTCTTTTAGTATTGAACGTAGGAAATTATTAAAGGCCCTAGGTGCAGAACTCGTTCTCACTCCATCCTCTGAAGGCATGTTAGGGGCAATTAAAAAAGCAGAGGAATTGGCTGCAAAGATGCCAAACTCATTTATACCGCAGCAATTTAGCAATCCAGCCAACCCGGAGATTCACAGAAATACCACTGCCGAAGAAATATGGAAAGATACAGACGGTAAAGTCGATATTTTCATCGCGGGAGTTGGTACGGGAGGGACGATCACGGGTGTGGGTGAGAAACTGAAACAGAGAAATCCATCCGTTCAAGTGATAGCTGTTGAGCCATCCGATTCACCCGTTTTGTCAGGTGGCAGTCGTGGCGTGCATCATATTCAGGGTATAGGTGCCGGGTTTGTTCCAGATAATTTCCAACGATCAATTGTAGATGAAATATTTACAGTAACCAATGAGGATGCCATAACAACGGCCCGTGAACTGGCCAAAATAGAAGGTCTGCTGGTCGGTATTTCATCCGGCGCGGCAGCTTACGCAGCAAGAGAAATTGCTAAACGACCTGAGAATAAAGGGAAGACCATCGTAGTTATCCTGCCAGATACCGGTGAGCGGTATTTGTCTACGAATCTATTTGATGAGTGATATGTTAAAACGCAAAAGAAAGACCAGAAATCCGCGGCGGATCTCTGGTCTTTCTGTGTTACACGGTTTATACGGAAACTGCCCTTAATGCGTTGCGGCAACGAACGTTTCTTTATCCGTTTCTATCACGAGCTTCTCTTTGCTCATGGCAAAAGCGGCAGCTAAAGCGAGTACTGCAGGGATAAGTCCCCACGCAAATGTGGCCACGATGGAGGAGGAGAGTCCTTCTGATATTTTCCCAAGTACTTGCTCCGGAATTTGAGTACGAGTCGCCGGGTCAAGCAGAGCATGCGGGTCCTTAAAGTCTAGACCCTGTGGCATCGCGGATTGGCCGCTCCCCGTGAAGGCATCCGATAAATGCCGGGTTAACGAATGGCTTTGAATAATGCCGAAGATGGTGATTCCGATCGTCATGCCGAGTGAGCGAAGGAAGTTCAGCGTAGAGCTCGCAGCCCCTCGTTGACTGGCAGGTACGGAATGTATAGCAGCGTTACTGAGCACAGAAAATGAAGCGCCGATTCCTAAGCCGACTAATATCATATAGATAGTGATAAGCAAACGCGATGAATCTGGTGTCAACGTAATCAGCAGTGCCATACCTGCCACAAGCAGAATGAGGGTGGAGATCAGGATGGCTCGATATGAAAATTTACTAATGAGGAAACCGCCTGCGGTAGCTGTAACAACAGTGCCGAGCATCATAGGCAGAAGTACGAGCCCGGAGTTCGTTGCGCTTCCTCCGAGAACACCTTGAATGAAGATCGGGATATAGACAGAAGCCGTAATGAAGGCTGCTCCGCTTAACATCGCGATCGCATTGCTTGCCGAATAGAGGCGATCCCGGAACATCCGGAAGGAGATAATAGGTTCCTCTGCCCGCGTCTCCACATAGAGGAAACTAAAAGTGAGAAGAGCAAATCCAGTAAATAAGCCAATAATCTGAGCGGAGTTCCACGCGAATTGTTTACCTCCTAGCTCCATGGCGAACATTAGGCAGACGATGGCACCAACAAGCGAGAATGCGCCGGCCCAATCGATACGCTGTTTAGCATGCTGGAGGGATTCCTTATAGAAGATGGCAATCATCAAGAAGGCAATCAGTCCAAGTGGTAAGTTAATATAGAAAATCCATTCCCATTTAATATAGTCGGTCATATAAGCGCCAAGGAGCGGCCCGAAGATGCTGGACATACCAAACACTGCTCCAAACAATCCCATTAGCTTGCCTCTGCTTTCCGGTTTAACCGCATCGAACATGATTGTGAAGGCGATAGGTACCAAAGCACCGCCGCCAATGCCTTGTATGGCCCGGTATAAGCTTAACTGTACGATCGAGGTGGCTGTTCCACATAGAGCGGATCCAAGCATAAACACTAAGATACCAAAGATGAAAAAACGTTTGCGCCCATACATATCCGATAGTTTACCGAAAATCGGCATCCCTGCCATTTCAGCGACCATGTAAGCCGAAGTTACCCAAACGAATTTATCGAGTCCTCCGAGGTCTGCGATAATGGAGCCCATAGCTGTCGCGACGATTGTATTATCCATCGAAGCCATTAGAATGGCTAAGAGTAATCCGGCTAAAACAATACCGGTTTGGTTCGTTGATTTCGTCATGTGATCATTTCCCTTCTTCAATCATTGATTTGTATAAACCGATTATAAACAAACAACCCTGACAAGAGTCTGTCAGGGTTGAAGGCGTATGAGGAAAAGAATGTTCGCTAGAAGTTGTCTATGAAATCGTCTTATGCTCCGGAAAAAATATTCGGTAAAGTAATAAATGAATGGATTGCAAAAATAAATAAATCGGTATGGAATAAACGAGCTGATACCCATGCTTGTAATGAAAAATACCAACAAGTACGCTAAGCCACTCGACACCTATGCCCATAGACGTCCAGAGTAAGATGTAGGGTATCGTGTAAAAACCATGCACACCCCATTTTTTATAAAAATAAATAAATATATAACCAAATGGTGCATACATCAAATAGGAGAAAATATCAAACGGCTGATAACGGGATTCGTCACCCACATCATAGAAATCAAAGGGCGGGACGGCAATGGTATGATCAAACATAAGACCAAAAACGACCCCAATCAACAAATTAAACAAGCTCTGAGTTAAGGTGAACTTTTTTGGCAATATCCAAATCGCAAGGATCCCTACGACAATCATCGCAATGACGAACCATTCATTTCCGTTAAATCTATTATCGTAAATGATTACGTCGTTCATAGAGATATCTCCTTTTGCTGTAGGTGTTTTAACATACGGCCGATCCAATAAGTGAGAACCATCATTGATACAATGAGTAAGCACTCATAGAAAATGTTCCATCTCTCATAGGTTAATACACCATTGAATCTTAGGAATTGGCCTGTGCAGAAGAGATAAGAGAATGTATACAGAGTAATGCCTGCTTTTGTACTTCGTTTCAATGTGGTCAGATAGACATTAGCAAAAGTGAGAAGAGTTATTGAAAAGGTGAAGTCCCTATGTAAAATCATCGAGAGGAATTCAGGAACCTTTTTGCTAAGTTGGAAAAATCCTAAAGTGTCGCTTAAGATCGTTAATTTGTTAATGTCCACGATAGCTAAGAGCATGTAAAGCAGCACGTTCGTAATGACAGACAATTTATTGGGCAGAAAGGCAAATATAAGGAGACTAAACCAAACAAAAAGCAGGCAAATGACTAGAATCAAGGCAGGGCTCCTTTGCAACAAAATAATCGAATAGCGTTAAAAGATTCAAATAAGTATCGTCTTCTATTTTTACCTTTATTGAGTTGTTTAAACCTTCCTCTTAGGAAGGGATAGTTGACCTCTAAGTAACAAAATAAAGATTGCCTTTTACCCGGCCATTCTGGTCAGGTGGTTGGCAATCTTTTTCAGTTCGGACAAAATCCCGGAGTCTGGGCTTTTAACTGCTTCGTGAAGCGGGGATCCAACTTGGCAAGTTCAACAAAATAATTGCTAATTGCGTGGTTAGCGGAGACGGAGCCCCCTTGAAAAGTTAATTCAACCCCCTTTTTCACATGAATATAGTGGTAAATTTTATCTGTTCGAGGAGATGTATAGATGAAGGGCGGAAGCAAAGGGACGAAGTCGTTGGTATTATAAATCCGATAGTGAGGTCCGGTCCTGCGGTTGAAAAGACTAGCGAATGCCTGATTTCCAACACGCGGTGAAGCATAAGTATACACGGAAGGATTCTTGAATGTAGTGTTTGTGGAAATATCGGTCGCGCATAATGCTGCGAGTGCTCCTCCAAGACTGTGTCCTGTAATGTACAGCGTTTTCTCCGTGGAGAGCTTGTTTAGCGCTGTCATAATCGATTTGCGGGCTGAACGATAGATGTCGAGAAACCCTTCATGTACGAAGCATTGCTCTTTTGTATAAGGAAACTGAGTTTGCCTGGCAATGGCATCGGAGATCCAATCGGATCTCGTATGCGTACCTCGAAATACGATGACAATTTGTCTATTGGATTCGGCAATAAAGCCGAACAGCTCTTTTTCACTCAGGATGGAAGTTGCCTTGAAGGAAGAAACCATTCGGTAATGGGGTGGCATAATAACGCTTTCGGGACCATTTTCAAATTGGTTATAGCTTTGGCTGCACATAGCTGCTAGAAAGATCGCCGTCCGTGTATCTAATGAGTTGCTGAGCATAAGTCCATTCCTCCATACACACAGGTTGCTGTTCTCCTATATATATGAAAATAGTGGACACCTGTCCTCCGACAATCGCCTATTTTCTGGGAGACTTTCAGCGGGCTGATCCTATCAGGTATAATAGGCGAAGGAAGGTGGAGATGCACGTGTTAAAACGCTTTTTTTCGTATTATAGGCCCTATAAGCACTTATTTATTTTGGATTTTACCTGTGCGGTCGTGGCTGGACTCCTAGAACTGGGTTTCCCACTTGCCGTTAATCAGGTCGTCGATAAATTGCTTCCTGCCGGGAATTGGATTTGGATTCTTTGGGCTTGCGCGGGTTTGCTTGCTGTCTATGGGCTCAACACGGTGCTAAATTTCATAGTCACGTATTGGGGGCATAAGCTAGGGATTAATATCGAGACGGATATGCGGAAAAAGATGTTCGATCATCTGCAGAAGCTCTCGTTTCGGTTCTATGACAATAACAAAACGGGTCAATTGATGTCCCGTATGGCAAATGATCTACTTGAGATTGGTGAAGTTGCGCATCATGGCCCAGAGGACTTGTTCATCGCGGTAATGACGCTGATCGGTGCACTCCTGCTTATGCTTCATATTAATATGAAGTTAGCGCTCTTAACCTTCGTTATCGTCCCATTCTTGCTGTGGATAGCGGTGTATTTTAATCAAAAAATGACGAAGACTTTCCGTCGAATGATGGGCGACCTTGCCGATATTAACGCAAGAGTCGAAGACAATATTGGTGGGATTCGAGTTGTTCAAGCTTTCGCAAATGAGTCCTACGAGAAGAAACTGTTTGAGGATAACAACGGACGGTTCCGGTTGACGAAGCTGCTTTCCTATAAAATCATGGCGTGGAATGTTTCGCTGAGTTACATTTTGATGCGTCTGGTAACGGTTTTCGTCCTTATTTGCGGTACATGGTTCGTGATTGACAAGCAGATTACCTATGGAGAATTTATTGCTTTCGTTCTCTTAACGAACGTTTTTCTGGGTCCCATTCAGAAGATTAATAATGTCATTGAGAGCTACCCCAAGGGAATTGCCGGCTTTAAACGGTATGTTGAAGTCATTGATACGGAGCCTGAGGTAGCTGATCTGCCGAATGCAGTGAAGGTTAGTCATCTCGATGGTCAAATTACGTTCGACTCGGTGTCATTCGGCTACGGGGATGAAGCCCGTGTATTGAATGATATCAGCTTATCTATCCGGGCTGGGGAAACCGTTGCTTTCGTAGGTCCATCGGGTGCCGGGAAGACCACGATCTGCAGCTTGCTGCCTCGATTCTACGATGTGAGTGCGGGCAGCATTTCCATTGATGGCCTCGATATTCGCAGCATCCAGCTGGAGTCGCTGCGCCGTCAGATCGGCATCGTGCAGCAGGATGTGTTCCTGTTCTCCGGCACTTTGCGGGAGAACATCGCGTACGGTAAGCTTGGCGCGACGGATGAGGAGATCTGGGAAGCTGCGCGGCGCGCGCAGCTGGAGGGTTATATCCAGTCCCAGCCGAAGGGGCTGGATACGGTTGTCGGTGAGCGCGGCGTCAAGCTCTCGGGCGGTCAGAAGCAGCGCCTCGCGATCGCGCGGATGTTCTTGAAGAATCCGCCGATTCTCATCCTCGATGAGGCGACGTCCGCACTCGACACGGAGACAGAGGCGGCGATTCAGCAGTCGCTTTCCGAGCTGTCGCGTGGCCGCACGACGCTAGTCATTGCCCACCGGCTGGCGACGATCAAGAATGCCGATCGTATCGTCGTCGTGACGGAGCAAGGCATTACCGAGCAGGGCGGGCATGAGGAGCTCATCGCTGTGGGCGGTGTGTACAGCCGCTTACACCAAGCGCAGTTCAGCTCTTGATCCCAGGCTGCAGCAAGCTAGTTTTGGCTAGTTCGCTGCAGCCTCTTTTTATTCCCAAAGATAGGATAGAACTTCCAAATGAATCGTGATAAACTATGGAAATGGTTATCTACCAACGGTGAATAATAGAACGAGGTGACGATAGTTGAAGTCGATATTTCGATGGCTGTTGCTTGGGTTATTTACACTTGTGTGCATCTTCTTTCTGAGCAATATCCGTAACGCCTTTTTATCTACGCAGCCGGATCAGATTCGAGTCGCAATAGGTCCGGATACGAGCATTCAGAAAATAAGTGAGCAGTTGCCTGGCAGTCAAGTGCTAAATGAAAAAGCTGGCTTAATGTCTGTTCCTTATGGAAAGTCGTGGGATTATATCGGGAAGACAATGTCGATCAAAGGCATATTTCGTGCGACCACGGTTCCGCTGGAGCATCCCGTTATTTCCTGGCGTTATTACGGTTATTCGATGAAAGAGCAAATCAAAGGTTTCGCTCATGGTGACTTTGGCAAATTCCGCAATCCTTTCAATAGGAAAGAGGTTGCTGTTCTTGGGGAGCTCCCTAACATGCTTCTTCGCACATGCACTTATTTCATTCCTGGTTTACTGCTGGCGATTGTGCTTAGTGTGCTATTTGCGATGATAGCATCCATGTTCCGCCGATTAGGTGCCTTGATGGATGGTACGCATGGCTTGCTTGTTGGATTGCCTGATTTTTTCTTAATCGTTCTTATACAATTGGGGGCGATTTATGCGACGAAATATTTGGGGCACTTTGTGTTGCTTATTGTTCAAGTCGGCGATAAGACGCCGTTTCTCATCCCGTTTCTCACGATCGCGCTGATTCCCTCGGTCACCATCTACGGCACCCTACGCATCGCGATCGCACGCGAACTTGGACAGGATTATGTCGTTACCGCTCTAGCAAAAGGGTTAACCCGCAGAGAGGTGCTCATCTCTCATGTTATGCGGAATGTAATGGCTGATTTGCTGGCGATCTTACCCAAAGCGACCACACTGGCACTGGCCAGTATGGCTGTTGCGGAAGCTATCTGCGGAATCTCCGGTTTGGGTGGCTTTATCGTCTCCCCAGCCTTACAGAATGTCTCCTCCATATCGGCTATCTGTATGGCACTTGCGCTAGTCGCTATGGCTTTTCATGTATTCTACGCACTGCTGCGCAAGAAGTTTATTGTTCGGACAGGGGAGGTGGGTTGACGATGATGAAACGCTCATCAACTGCTTACTACTGTTCGATTGCAATCATCGTGCTCATCCTGCTTGTGATGATATTCGGTACATGGCTGATGCCCCATGGGATTACACCTGATGACAAGATTAATATGATCCAATATCAAGAAGACGGTAAAACGAGATATAGCATTCCGCCATACTCGCCCAATAGCACCTTCTTGTTGGGCACCGATCATAGGGGCTTTGATGTGCTGAGCTTATTGTTGAATGGGTTGAAATATACACTGGGTACGGCGCTAGCGTTAACCGTATTTCGCTTTGTTTTGGCCCTCCCATGGGGATTCTGGAGCGGGACCACGGGCAAAGGATGGGGCATTCTTCGCTCCATGCAGTGGGTCGTTTCCTCTATGCCTGCATTTGTATTCTTGTTCCCGCCTTTAGCAGGCATGTACTTTGGACTGCGGCTCGATCAGGGGCTGAGGGCGGATCCGCATTACCAGCTGCTGTTCACAGTTACTTTTGTTAGCCTAGTCACATTCATTGGGATATTCCCATTAGCCCATCAGGTGGCAGATCGGACACGTTATTATAATGAACGACTATTTATTGAAGCATCTCGTTTAATGGGCGGTTCTGTGTTCCACCGAACGATGCGACATTTGGTTCCTTGTATGAGAAATGAGATGTTGTTTATCTTCCTCAGCGAATTCATGCAGGTGCTCTTCTTGTTAGGGCAGTTGGCTGTATTTAACATTGTGCTTGGCGGCATTGAGACAATTGGTGATAGCGATGCTGGCTATTCCATCGCCATCACAACATCGGGTGAATGGTTATCGCTAATCGCCTATGGCTCAAGGTACATTCGACTGCATCCATGGATTATTCTGAGTGCAGGTACCAGCTTCGCAGGACTCTTCCTGGCGCTGCAGTTTTTCTTGAATCAGCTCAAACGCCGCTACGGCAGTGAACGTCAATTGATGTAAAGCAAAAGAAAAAGGTCGGGGTTCCATCCTAAGGATGGGCTCCGGCCTTTTCCGTGTGAATTATCGTAATGAGCTGAGTTGGATGTCCAATCTAGCAGCTACGCCAGCTGCTGATAGAGTTCTAATAAATAGCCCCAATTTTCACTCGACATAAAAACGTAAATTAAATGTTACTATAACACATAATATATGTTAAAATGATGAAAATCATGAGGGGGATACCTAGCGTGGATGAAAAAAATGATAAAACCAAAAGGCTCTCTGTTTACTTACCGGAGAAAGTAAAGTCGGATCTGGAGCAAATGGCCGACGAAACGGGTCTGTCGATGACACAGTTAATTGTGATGGCCACGCATGGCCTGCTAGCCAACTACTCCGCACAGGGTGGTGCTATTTTCGCTGATTTATTGGCAGCCAGACAACGAATTCTCCACGAAGTGAAGGATAAGCATCAGCTTTTAAACGAAGAAAAAGTGAAAATGCAAGAATACTACGGTGCCCGAGCGGAAGAGTATGAACGGATTTATCACCGAGAGGACGCTGAGTTCCAACAAGAGCTTGGACTCTTGAGCGAAATGGTGAAGAAGCAGGTGGAAGGTCGCAACGTTCTTGAGGTAGCCTGTGGGACCGGGTATTGGACCGAAATTGCTGCGAGTACGGCTAAGCACATAGTTGGTGTTGATATTCGTCCTGAAGTGCTGCAAATTGCTAAGTCCAAGCCTTGGCCAGCTTCAAATACAGCATTTGTTCAGGGGGATGCGTACCAGCTCTCCGAAGTGACGGGTGCCTTCGACTTTGGTCTTGCCAACTTCTGGTTTTCGCATATTCCGAAGAATCGGATCGAGTCATTTCTCCAGAGTTTCCACCAACGTCTAGGCACAGGTGCCCGTGTCTTTATCGCCGATAATGTTTACGTACCCGGAAGAGGCGGAGAGCTGATAACGAATGAACATAGCGAGGATACCTACAAAAGACGCGAGCTGGCTGACGGATCGATGCATGAAATTATCAAAAACTACTACTCATATGAGGAACTGAACGATATTTTTAAGCCTTTATCTCAGCATTTGCGAATATTTGTTGGAAGTAGCTTCTGGTATGTCAGCTACACAGTTGCTTGAAATAGAGAATGATAGGTAAAATATCCCTTGACCAAATATGTTACTCAAGTTACATTTGTTAAATGAGTAACATATTTGGAGGGAGTTAACAATGAGCATTTTTTCGAAAATAAGTAAGTGGTTTATGGCAACATCAACTTGGATTCAAGCATTAGCATGGTTTGTTGCCTCACAAATCGTGTATTTTACTATGTTGTTTGTGACCATTCCAGCTATTCAGAATAAGGCCAATGGCATGAAAATGTTTGACTTAATGACTACGGGTTATTCGCCGCAATACGTTACATCGTTCCTAGAGACAATTGGGGAAACGGGGCGGAAATTATATTTAACGAAAAAGGAAAATTGAAGGCGGGTTTCCAAACTCTAAGTAAGGTGGTCAAATGGATAATAATCTTCCTTTAAGAGAACGAAAAAAATATCAGACGATGTTAAGTATTCTAGATGAGTTTTTACTTTCGCTTGAAAGTCATCATTTTGATGAAATCCATATTGAAGATGTATGTAATCGGGTAAGTATTTCGAAGGTAACTTTTTTTAGGTACTTTACTTCCAAAGAGGAAGTTCTCGACTATTTTGTACTGCAATGGTGTTATCAAAGAAGCGTTGAGATAGATAAGGGAACCTATTTCGGGATAGATGGCATACGTCAAGTTTTTAGAACTGCAGCAGAGATACCTCATGCTAAGAAAATTCTGATTGCCATCATTCAATACTATTCTAAATTAAAAGCTGAACCAACGAAAAAGGAACTCAGTGAATATGAGCGCTATATTATCTCGCAAAACTCTATAGAAGGAATTCATATTCAAATTCTTCCTTTAGAAGCCTTATTTCATGTCTATCTATCGCAAATAGAGAACTTGTCGGAATCTAAGATATTGCTCTTTTCGAGCCAGTTGGTAGCGCTTTTCTATGGGATTCCATTTCAGGTTCATATTCATATGTTGGAATCTCAGACATTGCTAGAAGCATATATGGATAATATAGATAGTCTATTGGTAGCAATTACTCACGATTTAAAATAAACAAAAAAAGCTTAGTCAAAGCCCTTCGGCTGCTTCTGACTAAGCTTTATTCCCTATTATTATTTATTATTTTCACTTTCATTTTGTCGTCTTTTCATTACGTTATTCACTAAGTTTTGAGTTGCGTCTTGTGTGGATCCAGTTACGTTTTCAATGGCGTTTTGTACATAATTCGTTGCGGATTGAACCCCGTTTTTAAAGATACTCGTTTTGTTAACATCAACGTTATTCGTATTGTCAGACATCGTTCATTCCTCCAATGATATTCTAGAGAGACTGTCGTTTGATTAACTATGCTTTCTCACAACTGGTACGCATAACTCTAAAATTCGATTTTAGAGTCATTCAGCTTTGGTGAGGGTATTGGCTATAGTGATTACTCGGCATCCATCCCAGCGGCGGCATCGAAGACATTCTCTTTCGGCACCTGTGTTATATCTTCCTTTTGCTGCACCCAGTAACCAACGTTACGGTACCAATATTGAAACGAATCGTCCAATTGCTGCTCTCGGTTGCGATCCTCGTTAACATCGGAGTCAACTTCTAGCCCCTCTACGAGCAATCCGTCTTCACGATTCTGTTTTCGATTGATATCATCAGGTGTATTCACGTTAAATTTCCCTCCTAAACATTCTTATCATAACGCTCCTCCATCCTTGTAAGGATTAATTTGCATAGATAGGGAACGATTTATACAAAATCTCTAATGCCCAGAAGTAAATTTAAGGCCGAGAACGCCAACTAGGATCAGAATCATGAACAAGATCCTTGTTAAACTAATGGGTTCATCTAGAAAAAGGGTGCCGATTATAATCGCACCGACAGCACCAATTCCAGTCCAAGCCGCGTATGCTGTGCCGATGGGGAGAGTTTTCGTTGCTACCGCTAGAAAATAGAAACTGACAATCATCCCTGCAATCGTGACGATGGAAGGAACTAACCGTGTAAAACCATTAGAAAATTTCAATGAGATCGCCCATGCTACCTCAAATACACCTGCAATGACGAGATATAACCATGCCATGATGAATCACTCCTCTTGAATTTGTTATACGTACTATTTTGCCGCAAAAAAAAAGGAAATAGCCTGGAAGTTATATCGCTAAAGCGACATGACTCCCGGGCTTTTTCCCCTCCGTGACCACAGCGTATTCGCTGCGTGTTTCCCCTCGGACCAGTCTGGCGATGAACGCCACGGAACCCTAGAAAACAATATGCCGTTATTATAGAACGGCTAACATGCGATGTCAAGTTAGAAGAATTGGGATGTAGGAATAATTTCATTTTGAATGAACCCTCAGAAAAGAATAAAAGCCCTGAAAGCAGCTGTTCTTTCGAGCAGGGCTTTTCCGGGCTTTATTCATGAGTCTTGCAGAGTTTACTTGGATTCAGCAGTTAGTTGATTGTAGATATCATCCCACAGAACTCGTCTGGCTGATACATACCGCTTCGCGTAATAAGATTGGCTAAGTTTGTTTTTCACTATACCTTCATTGGATGCAGAGTGAATGAATTCACCGTCTCCAAGATAGATACCTACGTGAGAAATACCATTACCGCCACTTGTGTCAAAGAACACTAGATCGCCTTTGCGAAGATCTTTTTTGTCAACCCAGTAACCTTCTTTATTTTGAGATGATGAGCTATGAGGAAGATCAATGCCGAATTTGTCGAAAACGTAGGAGGTGAAACCAGAGCAATCAAAGCCCTTTGTGGTCGTTCCCGCCGTTCTGTACGGAATTCCGAGCAATCCGTCAACTGTTTCATCCAAAGTGGATTGTGCCGCTGACACGCTTCCTAAACCGATACTCAAAAACAAAACAAGGCTAAAAACAAGAGCAACAATCTTTTTCAACTGCTTGTCTCCTTCCGGTGCCTACGAGGTTAGCTGGAGGGTTCGGTTGAAGGTTCCCTATGATCCCTGTCTGGCAAGATCAATTCACCCGGTGTGGTTCCCCCGTTTCTCCAAAAAATGGAGAATTCGGCATGAAATATTTGGTTTTTTGATGCTAGACCTTTTAATTCGTCATAAACTTTTAAAATCCTCCTTTCTATGAGTCTTCTAATTAAAATATGCAAGTTTGTTAGGGAAATAGACAAAAAAAAGCCCCTTTTTGCAAAGGGGGGGAGAAAATGTGCTAATTTCAGCTTATTTATAGGTGATTAACTGTCCATTTTGGCAGATAGAAGCTGATATTGGGAAGTTATGGCCCACATTTGGATAAAAATGTGGAAAAGCGGGAAGATCTGATAAATGATTAGCGCTACCAGACCTGCCCATATGTAAGTTGCTGTGACTGTGACCCCTGCCAATAGTCCCGAGGCGAACAGGAGGATAAGCGCAAGCCCGATAATAGGAAACAAACTGCGAACGAAAGTGATAACGGTGGACAAAATGCCAAGTTTGGCAGCAATCGCGAACTGTACGTACATAAAAAGAAGATGTAAGAGAAAGCCATAGACGAGCAAGCCGAGAAGCCATGGCAGCAATTGGAGGGCTGCTTGCTCATACGATGTGGTATGTGCGAATTGTTTTTGCGCTTTAGGAAACAGCCATATGAGCGGCAGTAAGGAAAGCGAGATTCGAACGACATACGCGATTAGGAATGGGAGCATGAGCTCCTTGATGCCTCGGAAAAAGCGATAGCCGGCATTTTGCTGGGAATGGGTCAGCGAGTAGTAGACGCCGCTATTCAACATTGGGGTGAGCAGCATGCGAATAACAAGTAAAGCAGCCAGCCACCAAAGGTAGGAATGGCTAAGATCGGTTTTGACCAGTTGGAACTGTCCTTCAGCTAGAAATAACTGCAGCGCTTGCTTCGGCTGCTCGCCACCTGGATAGCGGTGCATGAGAGGGACGAGAACACCCTGCACAAGCTTATACAGCAGGATGCCCCAGCCCATCTGATACAGGAACAAGACGATCGTGGCGAAAGGTTGCCGTAAAGCCGCCCTGAAGCCAGACTTGATATAAGTTGCCACAGTTGTCCCTCCTAAGAGTTTTGCTTTAGCAAAACTGGCATCGAAAGCATAATCTAAGAGTTTTCAGTAGGAAAACTTACTTCGTAAGCATGTACCTGGGTGTTGCTTTAGCCGCTTACCAGGCGACCCAGCCGAATATGGCTTGCAGGAATTGAATGAGACCGAGATTCCAACGGATTTTCCACTTGGCATCCACTTGCGTTTGCATAAAATTATTAATATGTTTATTTTCCAGCACGAGCGAGTAATTAGGATCAATTCGAACCCAGTCTACAGGAGTCTTGTGGGTTAGTTTGAATTCGATACTGCTTTCTTTACCATCCCATGTTTTATCAAGCACTGTGCCGTCAGAGAAATGGAACTGGATCGGCACCTCTGGCGAATTGCCGCCTCGTTTGGAGATGAGAACGGCACTTTCGTAGGACTCTGCCCCTTTGCTGCCCACGGATTTGACGCGAATGCTCTCCACGGCGTAATCCATCATCATGGCGCCGTATACGTATTGATTAAAGAAATCATCCCACTTCGTTTTGGTCACTTCTTCAACAACGTTCTGAAAGTCCTTCGTAGAAGGGTGTTTAAATTCCCAACGTTGGAAATAAGTGCGCATAATGCGGTCCATTGTTTTGCTGCCAACCTGCTTCTCAATGGCTTTAAGCACCAGCTTACCTCGTGTGTACACATTCTCTGCGTATTGATCATGTCCCTTATAGGCCCACGAGTTCTGCTGGAGGGTATGTGGAGATGTAATAAAGCTTGATTCGACAGGTAAATTAGGGGACACCCCGTACTCTGCTTCCATGACTTTATCCTCTGCATAGGAGGTAAAGCCCTCATCCAGCCAAGCTTCTTCGAATTCATTGCTAGCTACGAGTCCATAGAAGAATTGGTGTCCAATCTCATGAACTACGACACGTTCTAGTTCTAGATCTGGTTTCTTGTCACTAGCATCCCACGCCGTTACCAAAGTCGGATATTCCATACCGCCCACACCGTTGCCTCCTGGGGGAGGTACGACAATCGAAAGGGTCGAATAAGGATACGATCCGTACCATTGGCTGTAGCGGGAAAGTGCCTTTTTGGCAGCGTACATATAACGGTCCTTCAAGTCCTGATGATTGGGATCGAGATAGAGCTTGATCTTGACCCCAGGTATTTGTGCGGTCGAGTAGGGTTCTTCCACATAAACGAAATGAGGCGATGCCGACCAAGCGAAATCATGCACATCATCCGCATAAAATTGGTACGTCTTCATCCCGTTGTCGGTCACAGCAGGCTTAACCGGGAAACCGGTAGCTGCTACGGTGTAGTTCGCCGGCACTTGAATTTTCACGTCATACATCCCGAAATCGGCATAAAATTCCGAATTTCCGTGGTACTGGTGGAGATTCCATCCCGGCTCCGTACGTCCTCTTGTTCCAATACGTTCATAGGCAGCAACTTTAGGGAACCATTGTCCGGCCATGACGAAGTCATCCACATAGCCCATTCTTGCGAAGGCGGCAGGCAGCTTGACGAGGAATTCCGTCTTGATTGTGACTTTCTCTCCGGCTCCTACCGGTTTAGGCAGCGGAATTTTGAGCAGCGTGTGATCGTCCTTGTTGCCGTCATCGGGCTGCACGAACGCCATGCGCATACTGAGATCCTCTCCGTCAACCGTTTTCACAGAAAGCAACTTCATACTGCCGCTACTGTCTGCCTTGGCTTCATCTTCACGGAGCTTACCACCTGATTCACGCATAAACGTCGTTTTCTTTGAGGCAAATGCATTGGGATACAAATGGAGGTAAAGCTCTTGCACAGGGACAGTTCCCGGATTTTCCCAAGTCAACGTTTGCTGCCCATTGAGCTCCCTCGTTTCGGGCGTATAAGCAACGTTCATGTGATACTCCGCAATACGATAGCTAAGCGCTGTTGGCGCTTGCTTCTCTAATGGCTTGGCGCTATCTGCAGGCTGCATGTCCGGCGCCGGAGCAGACTTTTCATCCTTAGAGACGACTGGAACGGCCCATTTACTTGCAGATGGGAGCAAATTTTCAGACAGCAGGACAGTGCCTGCTGCAAGGAGCATGACAACGAACCATTGAACCTTGCGGTTTTTGAATAGAACACTCATGATATCCACCCCGCCTAAACAAGCATCTACAGCATGTATATGTAGACAACCTAGGGAATATTTCTGAGCTTGGAAAAGAATTGTTAGAAGGAGGGGAACGAAGTAGCTAATTAATGAGTTTATAAGGTATAAAGGGTGTTGAAATCGATGAATAAGGGTTCCCCACGCTGATGAGGTTTGATGACCGGGGGTTCTAACTGCAACCAGCCCTTGTTCTGGAGGATGACTTTAGCTACAATGAGAGCAAAGCGTCATTTTAACATTACGAAGACTGGAAGGTGCCCTCATGGAAGCGGATAAAAAGAAGCTGGCCTTAAATATAGTAAGTTCCAAAGTGAATCATAAAGGATTCGGTGCCGGAGCAATCGACCTAAGCAACGTATCTGGTGTCATTATTGATGGGGATGAAGCCTACCTGGACGAAGGTACACTTCATGCCAAAAGCAAGATCGAAAAAGGCATTAAATTCTCAATAAACAAAGAAGATGTGCCAAACGGGCGTAAAGCTTGGATCGTTTGGGTGGCAGTCGACCGTACGGAAGAAGGAGCTTACTACGCTGGTATGACAGCTTGCGAAATGTTGATTGACACAGAAGCTCGCAGAGGGTGGAAAATTCTAGCCGAGCATGTGAACAAGATGGATGCTGCAATGAAGCGTAAATTCATCTTCGACGGCTTGGATGACAAGGAGCGGGCGCTGCTCAAAAATCAGCTGATCGCACACAACGAGGAATGGTGGAATCGCTCGGATCAAGCATTGAAAGATGCACTTTCATAAGCGATTACACGCATAAATCGAGATTATGAACATTATGTGTCATCCATTGTTACGTTTGGGTGAACCGAGTATACTAGACCCTAGTGTATGTTACCTCATATACTAGGACAGCAAAAAGGCAGACTAAGACGCGCTTAGTTCTGCCTTTTTGTGTTCTCTGGAAACAGATGGATTAGTCGTTCCACCAGCGTTTGATATCATTCCACCAAGAGCCGTTTTGACCTTTGGGGGTTCCCTTTGGATCATCGTTCGAAGCTGGTTTCGCAGGTTTGCCTGTGCAGAACGTTGTCGGCTCCGTGCCAACCAGGAAAGCCTCCATGTGTGAGTTCGGACAGTCCTCATTGGACAGCTTGCCGCTCACCGGATCAATATAGACACTTGTTACCCCTTCAGGAATCGGGAACAACTTAGGCGGTATCGCCTCTAACGTTTGTTCTGTGAATTCCGCGAAAATCGGAGAAGCCAAATGTGATTCAACCGTGGAAATATCCCTACTTTTGTCATAGCCGACCCATACGGCAGTTGCGAGCTCCGGTGTGAAGCCAACCAGCCACGCATCGGTATCGGTCGTACCGGTTTTGCCTGCTATCGGACGCTTAATCGTACTGGCTACGCGGTTACCGGTTCCGCCCTCTTCGAACACGCTCTCCATCAGATTCGTCATTACATAGGCGACAGCTGGATCAAGCACAGGCTCAGCTTGCGGGGTCGCTTCATATAAGATTCGACCGTTCGCATCCTCAATCCGCACAATCGCCGTCGTCTCCTGATGAACGCCTTGATTCGCAATCGTACCGAACGCTGACGCCATTTCGAGAGGGCTTACGGGGAAAGACCCCAGAGCCAGTGACGGCAGCGGCTTCATCGGTGAAGCAATGCCCAGCTTGCGGGCCAGCTCGATAACCTTCGCAGGACCGACATCCAGAATCGTATGCACCGCATAAATGTTGTCAGACTTCGAAATCGCCTGGCGCATATCAATATTTGCATTCGCATACTGATCGTTGAAGTTTCTGGGTGTGTACCGTTGGCGGCCTTCATCGTAGGTGAACACCGTCGGCTCACTTTTTACCTGCGACACAGGTGTATAGCCATTTTGCAGAGCGACCATATAAACAATGGGTTTAAAAGAGGACCCCGGCTGTCTCGTATTCGAGAGTGCACGGTTGAACTGATTCTCGGAATAGTCGCGACCGCCGACCATCGCTTTAATTTCTCCTGTCCTTGGGTCGATTGCCACTAGAGCGGCTTGAAGGTCTGTTTTACCCGTGAGCTGCTTGGTGATAACACTCTCAGCGATTTGCTGCGCATTTTTATCGAGCGTCGTGTAAATGCGAATGCCGCCTTCATCGAATTGCTCCTCGGGTATGCCCAGCTTATCCGTGGCCAGTGCGCGCACATAATCTCGGAAGTATGGGGCTGCTGCTGGCTTCTTCTTCGTAAGCGGCTGAATCGTCAGCTTCTCTTTCCCTGCGGCGTCAGCAGCGCTTTGAGTAATGAAGCCACTGCGCACCATCGTCTGCAGCACCACCTTTTGCCGATCCATCGCATTCTTCAGATCATAATACGGCGAGTAGTAGCGAGGCCCTTTAGGAACACCAGCGATCATCGCGCTTTCCGCCAGCGTTAATTCACTGGCATGCTTGCCGAAGAAAAGCTCGGAAGCCGTTTCAATCCCATACGTCGAATGACCGTAGTAGATCTGATTCAAATAATTCGTCAGAATTTCATCCTTCGTCAGCTGCATTTCCATTTGCACAGCGAACACGGTTTCCTTGATTTTACGCGACCAAGTACGATCATGATTTAAATATAAATTTCTAGCTAATTGCTGAGTTATCGTTCCTGCACCTTGCACCTTTGCCATGGCTTGTACATTGACAACAGCTGCCCTTGCTACTGCCTTCACATCTACGCCGAAATGATCATAGAAATGCTGATCCTCCACAGCGAGCGTTGCTTTAATGAGATAAGGCGATATTTCGCTCAGCGAGACGACCTGTCGATTTTGACCCGAATAGAAGGTGTCGATCAGTTCGCCATGTGTATCGTACATTTGGGAGGTTTGCAGCATTTTGGTGACGGGCAGTGTTTGAGTACGTAAATAGACGAGAAAGCCAGCGGCCACGATGAGGAGCAGAACGCAGGAAGTGAATAGGAATGAGAACATTTTCTTGATACGACGCATCCAGCGCATAGACGCAGGTACCTCTTTCTCCCTAGGTGCTTGTGGTGTGCCAGTGGATGGCTGACGATGGTTCTCGTTCTCGGACATCTCTTCTTACCTCCTTTCTCCATGCTCTAAGGCATTACTATCCAGTATGGAAAAGCATGGCAGTCCGTATTCAACGAATTGTAAATATTTTTTATTAAATGTTTAAAAAACCTAGGAAAATATTGCATTTTGGGGGTAATGAACTATAATACAATTTGTGCGTATGAAGGGACTGGAAATAACAGCGCCGCTTCGCATGACTTTTCCAACTGGTGGAACACTGTTAGAGACAACGAATGTCAGGATTTATTCATCCAAATATAGCAGCGAAAGAAGGAATAAACATGGAACTGTGGTACACAGAGAAACAAACCGATAGCTTCGGCATTACAGCAAAAGTAAAAGAGACATACGTTAGAGAACAAACGGACTTCCAAGACCTTTCGATGATCGAAACCGAAGAATGGGGAACAATGCTTACCCTGGACGGTATGGTTATGACAACGGTCAGAGACGAATTCGTCTATCATGAAATGGTTGCGCACCCGGCGCTTGTTACCCACCCGAACCCAGAGTACGTGCTTGTAGTAGGCGGCGGCGACGGCGGAGTAATTCGTGAAATCATGAAACACCCGAAAGTGAAAAAAGCTGTTCTTGTTGATATCGACGGTAAAGTTATCGAGTACTCCAAAAAGTACCTGCCAACCATTGCCGGCGAACTGGACAACCCACGTGTAGAAGTCATTGTTAACGATGGCTACATGCACATTCACGATCACAAAAACACCTACGACGTTATCATGGTCGATTCCACTGAACCTGTTGGTCCAGCTGTTGAGCTGTTCTCCAAAGGCTTCTACCAAGGTATCTTTGATGCGTTAAAAGAAGACGGGATCTTCGTTGCACAAACGGATAACCCTTGGTTCAAAGCAGACCTGATCCAAACGGTTAACCGGGATGTCAAAGAAATCTTCCCAATCGTACGTGTGTACAGCGCGAACATTCCTACGTACCCAAGCGGTCTCTGGACCTTCACAATGGGCAGCAAAAAGCACGATCCACTGCAAGTTGAGGAAGCAGCAATCCCAGAATTCCCAACGAAGTACTACACACCGCGCCTACATAGAGCGGCATTTGTATTGCCTAAATTTGTTGAAGATTTGATTAAATAAGACTCCATTAACATCAACATAGTAAAGTCGTCAGCTAATCTTGATATTTAGAGGAGCTGACGGCTTTTTTTGGAATGAATAAACTTCATAATAACTTTAGAATACTGTCATACCGTTGTCAGTCAATCCAAGATATACTAGAAATAAATAACAGTAGGACAGGATGAAGAATCACCTAATGGGAATCCAGCCAATCCTGTACCACCCATGGAGGTAATAGTGATGTTTGCTACGGTAGAAAGTTTTATTAAAGAATATCAGCAAGAATCCGCTACGACGCAACAACTGCTTGATGCCTTAACGGATGAATCTCTGCAGCAGCCTCAAGCCGAAGGCTATAGAACGCTTGGGTTTATAGCGTGGCACTTGGTTCACAATGATAAGGGTATGCTGCATATGGCTGGTTGGAAGTTTGAAGCGCCATCTGCGTCCAGCGAACCACCATCACATGCCGCTGCGATTGCGGACGCCTACCGAGCTACTTCACAGGGGATTATCGAAGCAGTTCGCACACAACTTACTGACGCAAAGCTGCAAGAAGTTGTTCATATGTTCGGTATGCAGTGGACGATCAGCGAGACGTTGTACAACTACGTTAAGCATGAGATTCACCACCGCGGCCAGCTGACGATACTTATGCGCCAAGCGGGTGTGCCTGTCATTGGAGCATATGGTCCAGCGAAGGAGCAATGGGCAAACGTAGGAATGCCGATTCCTGCTTTTTAAAAGTGCAGATAAAATTGAATAGGTAGAGATGGGAAGCCTTTAAATCCGCATTACAGTGGATAGGGGGCTTCTTTTCGTTAACGATGACAACGAACTAATCTCTTCCGTACATTGAATTCGGCGAACCTTTCATATAAACTATTACCTAACATGCCTTATCTTGACATAAGGTGCACACAGGACCAGCAGAATAGGAGAATGACGGACCATGACGGCTAAGCAACGCGTGCGGATCCGAATTGAAAGTCGAAGCGGGAGCGAGACAACCGTGCAGAAAGCACGAGGGGATCTTTATCGTAAAGGCAATCACACGTACATCCGCTATGAAGAAGAGCCGAACGAACTTGGACGAACAGTGACGCTCATTAAGCTGGAAGATAATCAGATACGAATCGTCCGCCAAGGAGACGTGCAAGCAGAGCAAACATTTCTACCCGGCGAGAAGAGGATTGGCTTTTATCAAACACCCCAAGGTAGATTGGAACTCGAAATCGAGACACATGAGCTAACCTCGGAAGCCGTACATGGCATCGGTATAACAAGGTGGAGCTATGATTTATATGCATCAGGCACTCATGCGGGAACATACAGGATCAAGTTGTTAATTCAGGAGGAGTAAGACGAATGGATGTACTAAACGAAGTTAAAGCCATAGTTAAACAAGCCATTATAGAAGCTGTTACAGCTGCAGGCATCGTAGACGTGGCGCAAATACCGGAGATTATTCTTGAGGTCCCGAAAGAGAAGACACACGGGGATTTCGCAACGAATGTCGCGATGCAGCTAACCCGAATTGCTAAGCAGAACCCAAGACAAATTGCCGAGCAAATTATCGCTAACCTGCAAAAGGATAAAGCCAATATCGCAGAAGCGGAAATTGCGGGTCCTGGTTTTATTAATTTTAAAATGAACAAAGTGTACCTATACCCGGTTATTGAAAATGTTCAAAAACTAGGTGATCGGTACGGTGCGACGAACGTCGGTCAAGGGCTTAAAGTGCAAGTGGAATTCGTAAGCGCGAATCCAACGGGTTCTTTGCATTTGGGACATGCTCGTGGAGCGGCAGTGGGGGACGTGCTGTGCAACGTGCTCGATCTCGCTGGATACGACGTATCCCGAGAGTACTACATCAATGATGCCGGCAACCAAGTGGTCAATTTGGCCAAATCAATCGAAGCCCGCTATTTGCAGGCGCTCGGACAAGAAGCGGAGATGCCGGAAGACGGGTACTTCGGTGAAGATATCAAAGGCTTTGCCGCGGATCTTGCTGCGGAAGAGGGAGATCGTCTTCTTAGCTTGCCAGAAGATGAGCGTCGTGCCTATTTCCGTACCTATGGGTTGAAAAAAGAACTCGACAAAATCAAACGCGATTTGGGTCGCTTTGGTGTTCATTTCGACAACTGGTTCTCCGAAACGTCGATTTATGAAGATAACCTCATTCCACCCGTTCTACAAGAGCTGCGGGATAATGGACACATATATGAAGAAGAAGGCGCAACTTGGTTAAATACAACACCGTTGGGTGACGACAAGAATCGCGTTCTGATTAAGAATGACGGGTCCTTTACTTACCTTACTCCCGATATTGCCTACCATCGCAATAAATTTGGGCGCGGCTTTGAGCGTTTGATTAATATTTGGGGCGCGGATCATCATGGCTACATTCCACGGATGAAAGCGGCTATGACGGCGCTTGGTTTTGAGTCTGATCGACTCGTTGTGTTAATTGCCCAAATGGTGAGCCTTTTCCAAAATGGGGAAAAGGTGAAAATGTCCAAACGGACTGGCAAAGCAGTCACGATGGAGGATCTCATGGACGAAGTCGGCGTAGACCCGATTCGTTATTTCTTCGCGATGCGCAGCATGGACTCGCATTTGGACTTTGACATGGACTTGGCGGTTTCTCAGTCAAATGAGAACCCTGTGTTCTATGTGCAGTACGCACATGCACGGATTTGCAGCATCTTCCGTCAGGCGGAAGAGCAGAACATCCAGGTGCTGCCGCTGGAGCAGGTAGACCTTACCCAGCTTACGTCGGAAGCTGAGTTCGACTTGCTGCGCAAGATGGGCGAGCTTCCTGAGGAAATCGCCTATGCGGCCGATCAATATGCGCCGCATAGGCTCATCCGCTATGTCTATGAACTGGCAAGTCAGTTCCATAGCTATTACAGAGGCCACTATGTCATCACGGATGACGCGGCTTTGACCCAGGCACGCCTCGCTTTGCTTGGCGCGCTTCGCATTACCTTAGCCAACACGCTTCGCGTGGTTGGCGTATCCGCCCCAGAGCGGATGTAGCATCTGCTCCGCAAAACCGAAGGGACGATCCCCATGTCTACGCAGACATGAGTGATCGTCCCTTTTTTTGTTAATACCAGAAGTATGGTGGACTTAACTTGTGGAGTATCTCTTCGCAAACGCAGGCCCTTTTATTCCTGGCATGCGAGTGGAATTGTTGTAAAACGTACAACAATTTCCCCGTTTTTTTCGCTCCAAGCAGAGAATTGTTGTATTCCGTGCAACAAAATAGCAGTATTTCATCCAAATTGGCCATTTTTGAGTGATAATGTTGTATTTTGTGCAATATTCGTAGGACCACAGCACAAGCTCCAACCCGCCTCAGCCCTGCCGCGCCGCCCGGATCGCTCGCCGAGCGTTCAAATGCCCGGGCTTCCAGCGCGTGCTCTCTCGCTTGTTAAGACCAATCGAGCAGCGCCGCAGCGCACTTTTAATCTGCGGCGGCGACATCGGCTTGATCGATAACATCAAAGCGATGACGCCGCTGACATGGGCAGTGGCCATCGAAGTGCCACTTAGCTCGTTGTATTTGCCGTTAAGCCAGGACGAGTAGACCCGCTCGCCTGGTGCGTAAATATCAATTTGCTTCCCGCGATTGCTAAAGGGAGCAATTTTGCCTAACCGAGTTGTGGCTCCAACGGAGACGACCTGGGGGAAGCGGGCAGGGTAATCGACTGATTTCTTTTTGCCGTCATTGCCGGACGAAGCCACGATGACTTTACCTCTGTAAAACGCGTTCATGACAGCTTGCTCGAGAGAACGATTGTAGGACTTCATACCGAAGCTCATATTGATAATATCGAGGTCGTTATGAACACACCAATCGATACCGGCAATAATGTCCGAGACATAAGCGCTTCCAGCGTGGTCAAATGCTTTTACCGGATGAACGATGGCTCTAGGGGCTACGCCGATAATCCCTGAATGGAGGCCAGCCGCCGCGATGGTTCCAGCGATATGCGTGCCATGTCCATTGTCATCATAGGGCAGCATGCTGCGGTTTAATAAATTGATGCCCCGTGATATCGAATTGCGTAAGTCAGGATGATTGTAATCAATTCCGGTATCGATGACTCCGATCCGAATATTCTGACCTACCGATTTGTTCCAGACTTCAGGCGCGCCTACTTGATCGATGCCCCAAGGTATCGTGTGAGAGCCTGATAAATTGCTTGATCTTCTGGAGGTAATTTTGTTACCCATCGCTTGGTGAACGGTTATTTTGGTATCTTCCTCGATGTTCGGCATACCGGAGATACCTCTGAGCTTGGTATCGGGACGAAGCGTGCAGGAGAAGGCGTGAATGATTCTTAGATCGCGGACCTTGGAAAGATTTGTGAACTGAGACTTCATTCGTTTCAGCGCAGATTTGCATGCATAGTAGTCCTTAGCCGATGAGAAATGGATGAGATGCTTCTTGCCAGAATGCTTGGTGAGACCGATTTCCTCATGAAGCAAATGAAGAAAGGTGGCTATATCCATCGTGCCATCCCCCCCATGACAGCTTAGAATCGAATCTCCCCTATCATATGTACAGGTCACCCCGAATGACCGTGTCATTGTCTCTACAGAAATAAATGGGTGCGAAGCCGTGTCAGATGCGTAGGTTTTACATAGGATAAATAGAGAGGCGCGGGCAGGAGTGTCTCTTTCTCAGGTAGTGGAAACGGCTGTGATTCATTCACGCCGCTTCCTTAGGATACAGTCGCAAGCGGAGGGGGACCTTCGCTTGTATTCATTTTAGGGGGAACGCTTTCTTCTCTGCGAAGGGGTGTATAAGGCAACTGCTCGAAAGGTTTCTAAGTTGAAACGAAAGTATGAATTCTATACTCTTGTTCCGCATCAAACTTGACAAACTCGCTCGTCGTCAGGACGACGGAAATAGTTTATCCTTGAAATATAAGAATTTATATGTTTCACACAATAAGTCGGCTATATTTTTGATAAACGCACTCGTCCTAAGAGGACGGCGTAGCCGTTTATTTTAGGGGTAGTTGCATTTTTAGAAAAAATAGGTTTTACTTAATGAAGATATTGGATAAGGTAGATAGAAGAACTGAAGAAGACGATCACGATCGAAAAGGATGTGCCTTAGATGAGTAGCGAATACACACTCAAAATCACCACAGAGCAAGCGCGCGAAATGCCCATGGTGGATTTGGCGTTTGAATTACTGAAGTCGGCGAATACGCCGTTTTACTATCGTGACCTGATGGCTGAAATTGCTAAAATAAAAGGGCTGTCCGAGCAGCATGTTATGCAAGTGATTGCCCAACTATATACGGAAATCAACATCGATGGACGTTTTGCTTGCGTGGGTACGAACCTATGGGGGTTGAAACGCTGGTATCCTGTCGAGAAATCAGACGATGCGGTTGGTAACGCGAAGCGTCCGAGAATCATTAACGACGAAGATGACGATCTGGATGAAGACATCTACGCTGAGGAAGAAGATACATACGCAGAAGAAGATGAGTACGATACATTTGGTACCGAAACCGAAGAGGAAGAGGCGGAAGAGGATACTGAATTCTTCGAAGATGAAGAGATCGAAGAGGATCTTGGTGAAGCGGGTATTGAAGAAACAGACGAAGATAGTGAAGACGATTTAGATGGGGATTCCGATGAGGAAGACGAGGAAGACGATTTGGATGAAGAGGCTGAAGACGGCAAATAACTTGTCTTGACAGCCCCTATCTGTTCAGAGTAAACTATTGCATGGGCTTTAAAAGAATCTTAACATTTCGCTCAAGCGTTCAAAAAGTGCCCCGTCACTACGGGTGTCACTTTTTTTGTTTTTTTAGTGTTTTTTCACTTTATTTTCATGAAAAGCCTTATTTAGCAGAAGCTAATGCTTACAAAGTCATTCTTCTGGCAAAAGATAAGCTTATGCCTTACAACGTAAGTTTCTTATATTACAAAACCATACTAAAACTCTAGGAGGCGTACATAGTGACAAAATACATTTTCGTTACGGGAGGCGTAGTTTCATCCCTTGGCAAAGGAATTACAGCAGCGTCCTTAGGGAGATTGCTCAAAAACAGAGGTTTAAAAGTTACCATTCAAAAGTTTGACCCGTACATTAACGTGGATCCGGGAACTATGAGTCCTTATCAGCACGGTGAAGTGTTCGTAACCGACGATGGGGCAGAAACGGATTTGGACTTAGGTCATTATGAGCGTTTTATTGATATTAACCTTTCCAAAAGTTCCAACGTAACCTCAGGTAAAGTATACTCCTCCGTCATTACCAAAGAGCGTAGAGGCGAATATCTGGGTGGTACAGTACAAGTTATCCCGCACATTACGAATGAAATTAAGGATCGCGTCCTTCGTGCAGGCCGTGAAGCTCAATCTGACGTCGTTATTACAGAAATTGGCGGAACCGTGGGCGATATCGAGAGCTTGCCTTTCTTAGAAGCCATACGTCAAATGAAAAATGATATCGGCCGCGAGAATGTTATGTACATTCATGTTACGCTGATTCCTTATATTAAAGCAGCTGGTGAAGTGAAAACGAAACCTACACAGCATAGTGTAAAAGAACTACGCGGTCTAGGGATTCAGCCTCATGTTATCGTTTGCCGTACGGAGCATTCCCTAACGGAAGATATGAAACGTAAGTTAGCTTTATTCTGTGATATCGATCCTGCTGCTGTTATTGAGTGTAAGGATGCAGAAACTTTATACGAAGTTCCGATGATGCTTCGCGAGCAAGGGCTTGACGATTATGTCGTTAATCACCTGAAACTACGGACGAACGAGCCGGACATGAAGGAATGGGAAAGCCTTGTTCGTAAAGTTAAATCATTGACGAAGAAGACAGAGATTGCGATCGTGGGGAAATACGTTGCGCTGCATGACGCTTACCTAAGTATTGTTGAAGCACTAGGTCATGCCGGCATCGATAATGACTCCGAAATTAATATCCGTTGGGTGAATGCAGAAGAGATTTTTGAGCATAATGTCCATCAGCTTCTTTCAGGTGTTCAAGGTATTCTTGTACCTGGTGGATTCGGTGATCGCGGTATTGAAGGTAAAGTGGAAGCGATCCGCTATGCCCGTGAAAAGGAAATTCCGTTCTTTGGGATTTGCTTAGGTATGCAGGTTGCTGTCATTGAATATGCGCGTTCCGTTACAGGCTTGGATGGTGCGAACAGCTCCGAGATTAATCCTACAACGGCTTATCCGGTCATCGATCTACTGCCAGAGCAGAAGGATATCGAGAATTTAGGCGGTACAATGCGTCTTGGTTTATATCCGTGTAAGGTTGTTCCGGGCTCTCTTGCTGAACAGTGTTACAATGATGAGCTTATCTATGAGAGACATCGTCACCGGTATGAGTTTAACAATGAATACCGCGAATTGATTGAATCTGCTGGTTTGCGCATTTCCGGTACGTCACCGGACGGTCGATTGGTTGAGATGGTCGAGCTTCCAGGTCACCCTTGGTTCCTTGCTGTTCAATTCCATCCGGAATTTACATCGCGTCCGAATCGTCCGCAGCCGCTTTTCCGTGAATTCGTGAAAGCCGCTCAGTTGATCACTCGTTAAATCCTGCTATAACGGTTGTCGCTCCAGATAACCAACTTATTTGTAAAACTTTTCAATTAGTTTTGTCCCTCAGAAGGAAATCGAAAATGAATAGCGAATAACTTTAGAAACATATACATGGGAGTTTGTTATTCGTTTTCGGGAGGGAAATAGGCTGATGAAGAAAAAGGTATTGATTGTCGACGATCAAAATGGAATTCGCGTACTACTCATGGAGGTATTCAGTAACGAAGGGTACGATACCTATCAGGCTTCGAATGGCAAGTTGGCCTTGGAAATCGTGAAAAATTCTTCGCCTGATCTTATACTACTGGATATGAAAATTCCTGGTATGGACGGTCTGGATATTTTGAAACATGTTAAAGCCATTGATGCATCGATCAAAGTAATTATGATGACAGCTTATGGTGAGCTCGATATGATTAAAGAAGCAACAGATTTGGGTGCGATTATGCACTTTACGAAGCCTTTTGATATTGATGAATTGCGTATGGCGGTTAATATGCAGCTTAATAATGAATCAAGCAGCGGTTTTGCAGTGGGATCCTAGTCATAGGGTCTTTTTTGTTGCCAAAAAACGAGGGCTTGGTTATCATTTGAAAATTTATGTGCTATAATAACTCAGGTATGACAAAGAGCGGTATGCGCAAATACTATAGGTTCTAGGAGGAAGAGAAACATGGCATTGGTTTCAATGAATGAATTTTTACCTAAAGCAAAAGCGAACAAATTCGCGGTGGGTCAATTTAATATGAACAACCTTGAATTCGCTCAAGCGATTGTGGAAGCTGCAATCGAATTAAAATCCCCGTTCATTTATGGTGTTAGCGAAGGCGCACTGAAATATATGGGCATCGAGTTTACAGTAGCAATTGCTGAAGCTGCAGCTAAAAAATCCGGTCTGCCGATCGCTTTACACTTAGATCATGGCAGTTCCTTTGAAGTAGCAATGAAATGTATCCGTGCAGGATTCAGCTCCGTGATGTTCGATGGTTCCCACTATTCTTTCGAAGAAAACATTCGTTTGACGAAAGAAGTCGTAAAAGCAGCTCGTGCAATGGGCGTATCCGTTGAGGGTGAGCTCGGAACAATTGGCGGCGTTGAGGACGACATCTCTGTTGATGAAGAGCACGCTAACCTTGCAAAACCAGAAGAAGCTATCCGTTTCTATGAAGAAACAGGTGTTGACTGTCTGGCTATCGCTGTAGGTACTGCACATGGTATGTACGCAGGCGAGCCTAACATTCACTTTGATATTATCGAAGCGGTTTCCAAAGCGATTCCAGTTCCTGTTGTTCTTCACGGTGGATCCGGCGTTCCTGACGAAATGATTCGTAAATCTATCGCGGCAGGCGTTGGCAAAATCAACGTTAACACAGAGAACCAAGTGGCTTGTACAGAAAATATCCGCGCAGCTCTGGCTAAAGATGCTAAAATTTATGATCCTCGTAAATATCTCACCCCAGCACGTAACGCTATGATCGAAGTAGTAAAATCCAAAATTCAATTGTTCGGAAGCAGCAACCAAGCTTAATTCCAATTGTATAGACAGGGTAGGAAATGCAGTAAGGCACAGACGGAGGATAGACGAAAGAATGTCGTCCGTCTGTGTCGTTACGAGCGTTTCCTTCTTCTATTTTTTTGCGCTATGTTCTCCGAGAGAACCGTAGCTGTTTTATTTTGTAAATGGTCGCTTTTTTTATATGGATTTATAAGAAATTATTAATTTTATACGCTCGTTCGCTTGATTTTTGACGGTCGCTAGTCTTAAAGGACGCGGTGGAGTCGAATATCTTTGGTAGTAGTTTGTGTGGGGTTAGGTTGTATTTGGTTGCTTTGATTTACTACCTAGTAAGTAGGCACCTGGTTTAGGGGGAGAATCATGTTGGAAAAATTAATGGTGGTCGGGGGACGTCCACTACGGGGAACAGTTCAAATTAGCGGGGCTAAGAATAGTGCAGTTGCACTCATTCCAGCCGCCATTCTTGCTGAAACATCGGTTACTTTGGATAATCTGCCTCATCTGAGCGATGTGGCTATATATACAGAAATTTTGACGGATTTAGGGGCTACCATAGACTGGAACGAGGATCGGATGACGATCGATCCAAGTCGAATGAAATCACTTCCTATGCCGAATGGCAAAGTAAAGAAGCTTAGAGCATCCTACTATTTAATGGGAGCGCTGCTCGGAAGATTTGGAGAAGCGACGATTGGTTTGCCGGGTGGTTGCAACTTTGAACCGCGTCCGATTGATTTGCATATTAAAGGTTTTGAAGCTTTGGGTGCCGAGGTTAGCAATGAGAATGGCGCATTAAAGATACGCGCCAAAGAACTTCGCGGTGCTAAAATATACTTAGATATGGCGAGTGTTGGAGCAACGATTAACATCATGTTGGCGGCCTCACGCGCTAAGGGCATTACGATTATCGAAAATGCGGCCAAAGAGCCTGAAATCATAGATGTGGCAACGCTTTTAAACTCGATGGGTGCCAAAATTAAGGGCGCTGGAACAGAGACCATTCGTATCGAAGGCGTAACTGAGATGCATGGTTGCCGCCATTCCATTATTCCTGACCGTATTCAAGCAGGTACGTACATGATTGCTGCAGCGGCTACACGCGGCGATGTGACCGTCGACAATGTCATTCCTAAACATATGGAGGCTCTGACTGCAAAGCTTCAGGAAATGGGCGTTCATATCTATGAGATGGATGAGTCGATTCGTGTTGTGGGTCAGCCTGAATACGAAAGTGTCGACGTGAAAGCATTAATTTACCCAGGGTTTGCAACGGATCTACAATCTCCAATGGCGAGCTTACTTTGCCAAGCTAAAGGAGTTAGTATATTAACGGACCACGTTTATAGCAATCGTTTCAAGCATATTCCAGAGCTTGTGCGTATGGGAGCAAAGATGAAAGTCGAAGGACGCTCAGCCATTATTGAGGGTTCACAGCTCAGTTCTGCCAAAGTGAGAGCAACGGATTTGAGAGCAGGAGCTTCTCTTGTACTTGCGGGCCTTAGTGTAAGAACAGGTGGCATCACAGAAGTATCCGGGGTTGAGTTTATTGATCGTGGTTATGAAAACTTGGTATTCAACTTATCTTCACTGGGTGCTGAGGTTTGGCGCGAGAGCGAGGAATAAAGTACCAAGTAACAGGCAATGCTAGAATCCAATTGAAAATTTAATAGTTTGGTGGTTGAAACATGAGCATGCAGCTTGCTGAGCTTGAAGTACTCAAGCTTACTGAATTATATAAACTAGCTAAGAAACATCAGATCCAATACTACGGTACGCTGAAGAAAAAAGAACTCATCTTTGCAATTTTACGTGCACAAGCTGCTGAGAGTGGTCTAATGTTCATGCAAGGTGTTCTTGAGATCCTTCAGGAAGGCTTTGGATTCTTGCGTCCAATTAATTACCTTCCAAGCTCAGAGGACATTTATATTTCCGCTTCCCAGATTCGCAAATTTGATTTGCGGTCCGGGGACATTGTATCGGGCAAATGTCGTCCGCCCAAAGAGAATGAGCGCTATTTCGGGCTTCTTCAAGTTGAAGCGGTGAATGGTGAGAAGCCGGAAACAGCAGCGGAACGACTTCATTTCCCAGCATTGACACCTCTTTATCCAGACACTCGGATTACACTCGAAACTGAGCCTAACAAAATTTCCATGCGTATTATGGATTTGCTTGCCCCTGTTGGATTAGGCCAACGCGGTCTGATTGTAGCGCCTCCAAAAGCTGGGAAAACATTGCTGCTGAAAGAAATAGCGAACAGCATTTCCACGAATTATCCAGAAATTGAACTCTTCGTTCTGCTTATCGATGAGCGTCCGGAGGAAGTTACCGATATGCAGCGTTCCGTTAAAGGCGAAGTAGTTGCTTCTACCTTCGATGAGCTCCCAGAAAATCATATTAAAGTCGCTGAGTTAGTTCTAGAGCGTGCGATGCGTCTAGTTGAACATAAGAAAGATGTTGTCATTCTCATGGACAGTATTACCAGGTTGGCTAGAGCCTATAACCTTGTGGTTCCTGCTTCAGGCCGGACGTTAACGGGTGGTATAGACCCTGCAGCCTTTCATCGGCCTAAACGTTTCTTCGGGGCCGCTCGTAATATTGAAGAAGGCGGCAGCTTAACGATTCTTGCTACTGCACTCGTAGAAACAGGCTCACGTATGGATGACGTCATTTATGAAGAATTTAAAGGTACAGGTAATTTAGAGCTTCATCTGGATCGTAAAATGGCTGAACGCCGTATTTTCCCTGCGATTGATATTCGTAGATCCGGCACGCGCCGCGAAGAAGCACTCCTAGGTAAAGACGAGCTCGAGAAGGTATGGGCGCTTCGCAGAGGGATGAATGATTCGCATGAATATACAGAATCTTTCATTAAGAAGCTTGCCGATACGAAGACCAATCAAGAGTTTTTGGACTCTCTGGCTTCCCCTTCAGCAGGATCTACAGGGGTTAACAAAGGTAAAGTCAAAAATTCAGCTTCATAAGCTTCCAATAATAAAATGCTTCGCATCAATCATGACAAACACAGTCGTCCTTAAGGGCGACTTATGTCGTTTATCCGTGACGCACAAAGAGGAGTACCGTTATGAACTTGGTTTATTCAGACTTACAAGGAAACGTTTTTGACCATCCTGATTTCTTGGCACTTGGTCGAAACGCTGAAATGATAACAGAAATTTTAGAAGATGAGTTAATTCCTCTGCCTGAGGGATCAACATTAGTCAGTCTTCCGTTTACTCGTCCGGTAGGCATTGACGCCGCAACAGGTGATATGAAGCTGGTTGAGGGAGATTATCACGCCGTTGGGGCCTTGCTCCCGCAAGGCTTCACTAGGCTTCTGCTCCCTGGCTATGTGAAATCAGACAAGTCTAAAGCGCTGCCCCTGTTTGGATACACGGCTGTCGTATGGAAAAATGACGGTTTCTATGTAGCCGCTCGATTGACAGATAATCCTTATTACTGGAATCCCGTTCATTGTGACCCTACTGAGCTTGAGGTAGAGGTCAAACGATTGGTTGCTAAGTATCCGGATAATCGATTATATGCGCACTTGTCCAACTGTGCACTAGGATATGAATGTCTGACAGCTTCGAATACGTTCCTTCAGCGCTGGGAGGGGGCCGTTCCGGTATCCTATTCCTGTAACGCAGGATGCTTCGGCTGTATTTCGGAACAACCGGATGAGAGTGGCTTCGTAGCGCCTCAGACTCGTATGAACTTCAAGCCAAAGGTCGAAGAGATCACTCAGATCATGCTCGAGCATCTGCGGACGCCTGAGAGTATTATCTCCTTTGGACAGGGCTGTGAAGGGGAACCTAGCACGCAGGCTGTGATTATTATCGATGCCATCAAGCAAGTGCGTGAGCAAACGAAGATGGGCTTCATTAACATCAACACCAATGCAGGTCTCACGGATCATATCCGCGGCATTGTTGATGCCGGGCTTGATCTCATGCGGGTTAGTACGATTAGCGCGCTGGATGATCACTATAACGCCTACTATAAGCCAAGAGCTTATACGCTCAAAAATGTTGAGAAGTCTCTCCGCTACGCCACGGATAAAGGAGTTATAACTTCGATCAACTATCTTGTATTCCCTGGTGTAACCGATCGAGAAGAAGAGATCGAAGCGATGATCGAATTCGTACGAAGAACGGGACTAAAATTGATTCAATTGCGCAACCTGAATATTGATCCCGAGAGTTACCTTGGCATTATCCCCAAAGCAAGAGGTGAACTGCTTGGGATGAAGCAAATGATTGAGATTTTCGAGCAAGAACTTCCTGATGTTGTGTTGGGTTCCTACTCGCATACTCCGAAGTTCTACACGAGTGACCGAACGGTCACTACGGTGCTCTAAAGGAAGCCATCCATGGTCTTTTTTCCATTGCATCAAGACTTCCGAATATGATACAATGCATAAGTACGTCCATTAACTCTGTTTCAGCAAATGATTCAGGGCGGAAAGAGGTGAACCATCATGAAAGCAGGTATTCATCCTACTTATCATGCAACCACAGTGACTTGCGCTTGTGGTAACGTGTTCGAAACGGGTTCTATTAAGCAAAATCTTCGCGTTGAGATTTGCTCTAATTGCCATCCTTTCTACACAGGTAAACAGAAGTTTATCGATGTAGGCGGCCGTGTCGACAAGTTCAAAAAGAAATACGGAATCTAATTGGCATCAATTACTTTGCTGCCAATCAGCATAAGACAACCTCCCTTGGTCATCCTAAGCTTAGGCTTAGAGTCCAATGGGAGGTGTTTTTATGTTTAGGGGTCTGCTTAGGTTTACGGTTGCCAGCCTGCTCATTACAAGCTTAGTTGGCTGTGGAATTAATTCAGGTAACAAGAACCCGCCTCAGACCAATGATGCAAATTATAAAGCCCAGCATTACAAGCAAGACGGTTACTTGGGAATTACGAGTGTGAATCCGAACGACCCGCTTAACCCTACTTATCATCACTACGAGGATGATTCGAACTTAATGAAGGCCGTGCTCTCACAGCTGCAAGGTATTGAGAAAACCAATATCTCTATTAACGGACCGACCGCTAAGGTGAAAATAAAACCAAGGCCATCTTTGACGGCTGCGCAAGTGGAGGAGCTTCGTTCCCAAGCTCAAATGGCGCTGAACACCAACATGCCGCGCTACAAAGTGATCGTAAAAATGGTTCCCTAAATAGGTAGATTTTCCCCTCGGTTGCTATTTATAATTGAATCAGCTATACTATTTTTACCGTGCTAGATGGGGAGGTAGCGGTGCCCTGTAACTCGCAATCCGCTGTAGCGAGGTTGAATTCCTGTTAGCGGTACTGTGATGTGAGGTCTGGCTTTTACACGTGGTGTTGAGAGTCGGGTCCTTCGCAATGAATGCTCATGAACCCGGTCAGGTCTGGAAGGAAGCAGCCGTAAGTGAGATGTTTCATGTGCCGAGGGGTTGCCTGATTTGAGCCAACGGTAAGAGTTCGCTTGTATCACTTTATCAATAACAGGTGCACGGTTTTAATGATTATATGTGAACTTTCATAATGACACCTAACAAAACGCCAGTATCTTGGGCGTTTTTTCTTTTTTTCAAGGGAAGGAAAATTCTTGCTCTAAAGAGAATGGTTATAACATGTAGATTCATGTAACGTAACGTTTGCGCATTTTGCGATTGAATAGAGAGAAAGTGAAGGTGTTGCTGAAATGTCCATTCATGACCCTCAAGATTACATGGTATCCATCGATGAAATGCGGAAGCTATTCAACCATAGCATACAAACGGGTATGCTCGTTGTGGATGAGGATGGCAAGATCATTTTAGCAACAGATCAAGTTTTGAAATACTCGGGCTATTCAGCCGAGGAAATTACGCATATCTCATTCCCTCAACTTTTTAAAGTGAGGGCATCTTTGCGTGAGCTGTACGAATTTTACTTTAAGAACGATTCCAGTCCAGGGGAATGGCCCCATGGATTCCTAGTAGGCAAGAATGGTGAAACGATGTTTTATCAATTCTCGATGTTGAAGCTTATGCGCGGTGATAAGTTTATGTATCTCTTGACCATGAAGCATCAGGATAGCTCGCAATTAAGCTTGCTGCAGCGGTTCTCGGACGCTTTTTTGAAAGATATTAATTTAGGTGTTTTGTTGATAAGTGTGAATTTTACGCTTGTTGACGTCAGTGATCGGGCTTGCCAGATTCTAGGAATGGATAGGGAGCATATTCTTAATAAGTCTTTAGATGAGATCTTTGCTGCGATCCCGAGTCAGCATAAGCTTGTCCAACGAACGATTTTGAATGGTGCTATAGTCCGCAATCATGCGGTTTCATGGACGAATAATCAAGAGCGGTTTGAGTTACTGCTGGATTCAAATGTCCTCAAAGATAATCAAGGTAACATTGTAGGGGCTTATGTCATCTTCAAGGATGTCACGAATATGCGCTCGCTGGAAGAAATGGTTCAAAGAAGTGACAGACTTGCTATGATTGGACAAATTGCAGCTGGCACTGCTCATGAAATTCGGAATCCGCTAACTTCAATCAAAGGATTTCTTCAGGTGCTTCGGCGCACTTTTGAAGTGAAAGGGATGGAGAGAGAGCAGAGTTTCACGGTAGTCATGCTGGAGGAAATCAATCGGATCAACGAGTTAGTGAACGAATTTCTACTGCTGAGTAAGCCGAAGCATGTTTCTTATGAGAGGATTGATGTGACTGAAGTGCTGCGAGGGATATTGCCTATTATCAATAATGAAGCTATCTTGTACGATGTGAATCTTCAATATGAGGCCTCGTACCATTTGCCGGAAGTGATTGCTGATAAAGAGCTGCTCAAGCAGGTATTCTTAAATGTTTGTAAAAATGGCATCGAGGCTATGTCGGATGGAGGGGTTTTAACGATTTCAGAGAAAGTGGACACGGTGGAACGAAATGTCTGCATTGACATTCATGACACAGGTTCTGGCATACCGATGTTCGTGATTGACAAAATTTTTGATCCTTTCTTCACAACCAAGGATACAGGTACCGGATTAGGCCTGTCGGTGTGCCAACGAATCATTCATGATATGGGTGGGACGATACGTGTTTCTTCCAAGGGCTTTGGAACGACGTTTACGATATCGATTCCTTATACTTGATCGTCTATTTCATCCATAGGTGCGTTATAGTATAATGGATTCAGTCATTCCATGCAGGGATTATTGGAGAGGAACACTATGGCACATATCGCTCTGTACCGAACGTGGAGGTCTCAGACGTTTCGTGAAGTTGTCGGTCAGAAACATATCACGCAGACGCTGCAGAATTCTTTGCGAGAAAATCGACTTACACATGCTTATTTGTTCAACGGACCTCGAGGAACAGGTAAGACCAGTACGGCCAAAATATTAGCCAAGGCAATCAATTGCTTAAACGGTCCTGCGGAAGAGCCGTGCAACGCTTGTTCAGCATGTGAACGAATCACCGAAGGTGCTGTCATGGACGTTGTCGAAATCGATGCTGCCTCCAATCGCGGTGTAGAAGAAATTCGGGATATTCGTGATAAAGTAAAGTATGCCCCTACAGAAGTAAGGCAGAAGGTGTACATCATCGATGAAGTGCACATGCTCACGACCGAAGCTTTTAATGCCCTTTTGAAGACGCTTGAGGAGCCTCCGGCGCATGTCATGTTTATTTTGGCAACAACGGAACCGCATAAGATACCGGCTACAATTATTTCCCGCTGTCAACGCTTTGACTTTCGGAGAGTTTCGATGGAAGATCAGGTTCTGCGGCTGCAATATATTTGTGATCAAGAGCAGATCTCGGTTAGCGAGGAAGCGCTCCATTATATAGCGAGACTATCGGATGGTGGGATGCGGGATGCGCTCAGTCTGCTGGATCAGGCCGCGTCCTTTGCGACAGGTGAAGTTCAGCTCTCAGACATTTTGTCTATCACCGGTGGTGTAGCTTCCGATCAATTCAAGAAGCTCGTTCTTTACATCAAAGAGAAGAATCTTGGAGCTGCGCTTGAGCTCATCGATACTTTTATGCAGGAAGGCAAGAGCGCTGACAAATGTATTGAAAATTTGATCAATTACTTCCGTGATTTGCTCATGGTTCGCATGGTGCCGAATTCACCTGTAATTACAGAACGTGTTTTTGATATGGGTGACCTTAGGGAAGTAGCGAATCACTTCTCACCGAGTGAAATGATGGCTATGATTGAGACGTTGAATCATTACCAAAGCGAAATGAAATACTCTGTACAGCCTCAGACCCTGCTAGAAATATCGATTATGAAAATTAGCGGTGGTCACAGAGGAGCAGAGAGCAGTTCGAGTGTCAGTATCCCGGCGGAAGTTGGAGGGCGTTTGCCTCAAGGTGATCTTTTTGCCCAAATGACCCAGAAACTTCAACAACTTGAAGAACAGATAGCTTCACTGGTAAAATCGGGAGTAACGGGTGCAGCGGCCGATTCCAATGCTAGGCAAGCAGCTTCTGCCAAAGTGCCGGTGGCCTCAGCCCCTTCGAAGAAATCGGGCATCAAGCTGGATGGTTACTTGAAAGCCGCAGAGGGTTCAGAAACCAAAGCTGCTCTCATGAAGTGGAGTCAAGTGTTAGGCGAGGTCAAAGAAAAGAAGATTACCGTACATGCTTGGTTCGTTAATGGTGATCTGGTGTCTATGCTTGATGATGTCGTACTCGTGGCTTTCAAGAATGAGATGCATCGCAATACAACTGAAAAGCCAGAAAACAAGGTCATAATCGAGCAAGTGCTTACTTCGGTGCTTGGCAAGCCTATGCGTTTACTTACGATTATGCGTAAAGAATGGGACGACGCTAAGAATGATGCGGCTAGTAGCGCTCCAGAAGTGATGGAGCTAGTCGCTGATGGCGAAGATAACGGAACAGCTGCCAAAGAAGAATGGATTTCTGAAGCGATCCAATTGTTTGGCGAAGAGCTAGTGACAATTAAAGAAGACTAAATATGAAGGAGCTACCTACCATGAATAACATGAACCAAATGATGAAACAAGTGAAGAAAATGCAAGAGCAAATGATGAAAGCCCAAGAAGAACTAGGTACGAAAATGATCGAAGGTACAGCAGGCGGCGGTGTCGTTACTGTTATTATTAACGGACACAAAAAAGTGCAAAGCATTACAATTAAGCCTGAAGCTGTTGATCCGGATGATGTTGAAATGCTGCAAGATCTCGTACTTACGGCAGTAAATGATGCAATGTCCAAAGCAGAAGAAATTGCAAACAAAGATATGGGCAAATTCACAGGCGGTATGAATATCCCTGGATTGTTCTAAGGCAACCAATTATAACGATTCTGAATGATGAAGGAGTCTTCCTTTGTATTACCCCGAACCGATCGCCAAGTTAATCGATGCTTTCTCCCGTCTGCCGGGGGTAGGTCCCAAAACGGCAGGCCGCCTAGCTTTTCACGTTCTTCGCATGAAAGAAGAAGAAGTGATTGACTTCGCGAAGGCGCTTGTCAATGTGAAACGGAACCTTCACTACTGCTCCGTCTGTTGTAACATTACGGACGTTGATCCCTGCCGCATCTGTCAAGATAAGAGCAGGGACGGTTCCATCATTTGTGTCGTACAAGAACCTAAGGATTTGGTCGCTTTGGAACGTACCAAAGAATTCGAAGGGTATTATCACGTGCTGCATGGTGCGATTTCCCCGATGGAGGGGATTGGACCGGATCAAATTCATATCGCTGAACTACTCAAACGTTTGGGTGATGAAACAGTGCAGGAATTGATTCTGGCTACCAATCCGAATATCGAGGGAGAAGCTACTGCCATGTACTTGTCCAGGTTAATTAAACCTTTCGGTCTCCGAGTTACGCGTATCGCACATGGGCTGCCAGTAGGCGGAGATTTGGAATATGCGGACGAAGTGACTCTGACCAAAGCCATGGAAGGGCGCAGGGAATTATAAATACTGCATAATAATCAGGGAGCTGCAAAGCTCTCTTTTTTACTGCCCAAAAAGTATCTTAAAGTTCTAAAATCTCCGTTTCTCCCATATGGATAAATCAATCCGGTTATATGAGGAATGGAGGTTTGCTTGTGCGACCAGCTTTATTAGGAAAGTACGGGATGAAGAACCCAAAGACGAAAAGCGTGCAAGAAGAACTGAAAAAGGACAAGCAGATGCTGATCCAAGAGATTCGTACAGCTCATGCGACTTGGGTGGCGGCTCAAGCGCACTTTGAGTTTGCTTTGGACAAGGATCAGATTGATTATGCCATCTATGCGATGGAAGCTGCAGAAAAAAGATTTGAAATGCTCATCAAACAAGCCAAAAGGTTAGGTGTAAGTTTAATTGACAGTGATCGGTTAATGGAGGTGAAGTAAGTGTATCTTAAATATGTCATATGGGGGGTACTCATACTCTCATCTCTCATGCTAGTGTTCCTGATATTTCGTAGTCGCGGCGGAGGGAGGGTGTTATCAGCACTGGGGTTGAATGTTGTTGTTGCAGCATTTCTCTTATATACATTGAACTTATTGAGTACTTATACACAATTTGAACTCCCTATAAATACAGCCACTCTAGGGACGGTTACTGTTCTAGGGATTCCTGGGATCCTACTTCTTGTAGGTTTAAAACTGACTTTGCTCTAGATGGAAGAACATTCAAGTAAATCATGTATTGACTCGGCTGCAGCATCTGTGGTATCTTATAAAAGTTGCCGCTGAGACATGCGGGGATAAAGAAGTAACTTGGAAAAAACAAGTTGCAAAAGAATTGTTAGTGTGTTATATTGATCTTCCGGCTTTCGAGAGAGAGTAGGACGAACAGTACAATTGATCTTTGAAAACTGAACAACGAGTGAGTAAGTACGAACGAGAAATCGTTCAAAAAGAGATTGCAAAATCTCGCTAGCAAGTCAATGAGCATTTCAGCTTTCAGATATACGGATGAGCAATCGTCCACTATTATGGAGAGTTTGATCCTGGCTCAGGACGAACGCTGGCGGCGTGCCTAATACATGCAAGTCGAGCGGATTTATCCTTCGGGATAAGTTAGCGGCGGACGGGTGAGTAACACGTAGGTAACCTGCCTATAAGACTGGGATAACTATCGGAAACGATAGCTAAGACCGGATAATTGATTTTCTCGCATGAGAGAATTATGAAACACGGAGCAATCTGTGGCTTATAGATGGGCCTGCGGCGCATTAGCTAGTTGGTAGGGTAACGGCCTACCAAGGCGACGATGC
>NZ_JCAUAW010000028.1:0-77610 GCF_059692155.1 Paenibacillus sp. JT22N1 | reverse complement strand
TTTAAGACGAACATCCGATGCTTTTGCAACTGTATCGCCAGCGTTTGCGAACTCAAGTTTAGTCACTTTCTCATTCTCGCCTTTAAATGTAGCTGTTGTTTTGTCAACAGCTGCTGCATCAAGACCGGAAAGAGTTACCATATAATCTCCTTCTCCAACTTTAACATCTGTCAATGTTAGAACAGCAGATTTCTTGTCATCAGCAAATTTAACTGTTGTTGCTACATCAATGGAACCTTTTTTCATAGCTAATTTTACTTTATCTGTGTCAACAGGTTTATTGAAGCTTACAGTTACTTGTTGTACGCCTGTTGCTTTCGCGCCAGTTACCGATACTTTACCAGCTGGTACGTATTGTTGTTTCGCTTCGTATGCACCAGTCAAAAGCAAATCGCGAGTTGCGTTAGCTTGGCCACCAAATTTATCGTCAGTGCCATTGGAAAGAAGTTTCAATTCAAGTGCTAAAGCTACATAACCTTGTGCCCAACCGGATACTGTTGTATCCGTACCTGTTTTGCCTTTAGCTGCTTCGTCTTGACCAAGAACACGAACCAAGAATGTAGCGAGTTGTTCTTTTGTTACTTTACCAGCCGGGTTGTATTGACCTTCAGCATAGCCATCAGTAACGCCAGCTGTTTTCAAAGCTTCGATGTAAGGAAGTGCATAACCATTTGCTGCATCGGTTACACTAACGTCAGTGAATGTCGATGTTTTCAAGTCTTTGTTTACTTCAAGGCCCATGATCAATGCTGCTACTTTCGCGAATTGTGCACGGTTCATTTCTTCTTTCAGACCGAAAGTTGTTTCTGTCACGCCGTCAAAAATACCAGCAGTGATCATCGCATCGAATTTCACTTTTGTTGCTGCATCCAGGTCTTTCAAGTCTGTGAAGTCTGCAGATGTTTTACCAAATGCGACGGATGAGAACATGGAAAGAGCCATAGCGGATGTAAGAACTACGGATAGTGTTTTCTTCATAAAGGTTTGTTTCCTCCTAATATTATGAAAGTTTTTTTGTTATAAAAACTTATAACCAACGGGGCGACTAATGAATCATGACATGACTCTATGTAGCTTCGCGTCTATCACCTTGGCTACATTAGTTAGTATACGTGACTGTATGCATAATTTCATTGATAAGTATTTTCCAATTAAATCGATCTACTAGTAAAGAACCTATCACCTCTTGCACACATTTTGCCTACTTGATAAACTTACATTTTAATTGTGAAGTAAATAAGTAGAGAAGCTGAACACTAGCTAAAAATTAGCTTAAATATACCTGAATAGTTTTTTCTAATTCTCATTTCCATAATAAAAATAAAAGACTGCATCCGAAAAATCGGACACAGTCTTTATTTAATTCTTAAGTTTAAGGTATCTTTTTTTGTTGTTTTAATACTCGATTTGCAATGGCAGCAGCCTGAGCTCTGGTCATATTTCCTTTTGGATCATAACTATAGGTAGGCTTCTTCTGTCCTTGTACAGGCGCGTTTTCAATGCCATCCATTAACCCAGCTTTAATCACAGCCTCAACCGATGCAATTGCATAAGTATCAATTTGATCAGCATCTGTAAACTGCTTTTTCAAGTTTGCAGAAGATTTATTGGTGTCGCTACTTACTTTCATGTTAGCAGCTCTTTCAATCATGACTGCGGCATCTGCACGGCTAATAGAATTTGTCGGAAGGAATAACCCATTCGAGTTTCCTCTGACGATTCCAGCGCGAGCCCCTGCTTCAATGTGCATAAAGTCGTATAAGCTGCTGCTATTAGGTAAACCAAGACCTCTACGTACATCTGCGAATGTCCCTTGGAAATTAGGATTCGTTGGATCATTTGTGTGATACGTTGTATCTTCATTAATCAGTGGAATATCAAAGATGTTGACTAACATTGTTACAAATTCACCGCGAGTAATAGCATCATTTGGTAAAAATTGTCCGGGTGTTTTATTATTCATGATTCCTTTGGAATAAAGAATATCCAAGTAATCTCTAGCCCAATCATGATTCGTCACGTCATTAAAGCTATTATCCATGTACATAACTTGGAAGTAACCAAAATTATCAACGGGAACTTTAATTGTGTGTGATTTAGGATCTACAACACCACCAATGTTTTTCCAACCAACATATTGGTTTCCTGTACCACTTGGATCTAGGAACGTACCAAACTGATAAACCGAAAGATACTTCCAAGAGTCATTTCGAATTTCGTTATCATATTTCAGTGTTAAGGTTCCACGCTCTGTAGGGATAACTAAGTTTTTAATATATCTTGAGTAAAAAGCAGTTTCACCCGGTCCTGGTAAAGTAGGTGACGGAAGATTGCCACTACCCTGAAGCGCATCTTTCAATGTCGCATTTGTACTAGCAGCACTTATATCGATAGCTCCACCATCAATCCAGAACAACTTACTAGCTGGTCTAAATCTACCTGTAGGCTCTTGGAGGAAACGAGATCCTGCTTGAGTCTCTGATGCTTTATCAACACGCCCGTCATCTTGGTTTGCAATACCGAATACAAGCTTCCTATCCGATGTAATGAATTGTTCAGTTTGCGTACGATCATTTCTCATTAATTTTGTATCTTTCGGGAAAGTTAACGAGAGATCGCCGTCAAATAAATTCATTTTGGATGAAAGAGTAGTACGGTACTGGGCACCTTCAATCGGCGTATTTAAATTATTAAGAATAAATGTACCTTTTGATTTGGCAGCTCCACGCTTAATTTCAAAACTTACTGTATTTTTTCCTGCTTTTAGATTAGGTACATCTAATCGGAAAACACCAGGAGCAGTAAGCTTTGCTTCTACTTTGTTATAAACGACCGAATCTGCACCGTCTGCTTGAATCACAACAGTTTGGAAATTTGTATTTACGTATGCTTGATCAACTTTATCTGCGTTTTTCACAAAATTAGTAGGTTGTAACAGTAAGTAATCAACGGGTTGCTTTGTAACAGTAATCATTTTACTTGTTGTGCGTCCTGTTTTATTCTTAGCAACTAGTTCTAGAACATAATCGCCGTATGCATCTAACGTAACTGGTGCAGTTAAATTAAATTTCGTAGTCATTTGATTCGCATCGAGAGCATTAATGACTTGCGAAATTTGATTCAGTTGAGGTGTGGTTCCCACAGTAATTGTTGAACCATTCGGAACGCTTCTAACATATAGAACAGCAGTTGATAACGGGTCCGAAGAATTTAACTTAGCATTCAGAACCGTACCGGTTAATTGAAGCCTATTAGATGATGTTAGATAAGTGCCAGGCAAGCTACTCTCTGTAAAAGGTGTTACAGCAGGATCTAAAGAGAGATTTTCAACTAATGGTGCAAAATCACTAAGAACAAAAACATCATAGTTTGTTTGTGTTACAAGTACTTTAGTTGGCGATGTACTCGGTCTTAAGTAAAGTGAGAATTTGATGGATTTCTTTCCATCTGCATCCAGCAGTGTGCCAAACGCTGTTGATGGAATATTAAAAGTTCCATCTGAAGCAATATAAGAAGCAATTGCAACATTCGTGTCATTGACAGACATTTCTACATCTGCATAACCGCTAGCAGGAAGATTAACAATTTTACCAGTTAAACAAGGAGCTTGACCACTTGCACAAGTCAACTGAGTTGCATTGCTAACCACTTTACCATTATAAAGACTATTAACAATAACGTACGGGGCGCTTGATATATTCACTTGATAAACCTTAGATCCTGCAGAATTGTATAAGGTAGTATTATTATAAGGTGTCAATTTCATCTTTGTTGCGCCGTCCGGGATATTGCTAAGAACTATTTCGGCAACTCCAGAGATCACATTAACATCGCCGTTACCAGCAAATCCGGGAATTTCAACTTTCACCTTATTTGCATTTCCGTTAACATGAAATCTCAGCGTGGCTGGGAATTCATTGATTTGATTCATTCCTTGCTCAGTCAGCTTAACCTCATATCCGAGTCCCACAGCTGGTTGAAAGAATTGGGCTGTATAGTCAATATACGGTAAATCAGGGTTTGTATAATTGAACAAATACTTCGTAGTGTACTCTCCGCCTAAGCTAGATACAAATTTTATATCAATTTGTTGGGAAGTCGCCGTCCCACTCAGTGGCAAATTCACCGAAATATTATGAATATCATACGCTGTACCCCCCGTAACAACAGAAGTGCCTACCAAGCTAGGAGCAGTTCCTGCGGGAACAGATCCATTCACATTCAAGAACCCTCCGTTTGGAGTGGTTAAAGCACCTGATGCAAATGTATAGCGTGCAACAGTTCCACTTCCTGCCACACTAATGTCTGCATACACATAATCAGGACTTCCGGAAGTTATGTTTCCTTTGCTGTTTTTAAGATCGGCCGTAAAAGTAATGTTGTTATCCGTATTGCTTGAGATACTAGGAACTGTTACTAGTGCTTTATCTGTAGTACTAGCGGATTGCTTGAAGCGTACCTTACCGTTATAAGCAAATCCCAAACCATTGTTATAGATAAAGTTTCTTGTCGTTGTGTAGTAATTGGTTGGGTTTTTTGCTACAAAGGTAACTTGATTGTCACCGGGTATTAGGGTTAAATCAGAAGCTCTTCCCGTATTCATTAGAAATGTAAAAATACCGCTAGAGAAATTCGTTGCTTCATAGGTTGTTCCAGAAACGGTCGCATCAACCTGATAAGCATTATTGGAGTTCCCTGTAATGGTCAAATTCGTATATGGTCCATTAGCAGGATACATACCACCGTCAGTAAAATCGACATCATTTATTTTTAAATTTGTAATATTGGAGACCGGGGTGAAATATACCCATGCCGGCTTGGAATCAACCGTCGAAGTACTTCCATACTTAATTACAATTTTATTTAAACCTTCGGTTAATTGAATATTCTCGAACGTTATTTGGTTGCTGTTGTTCGGATTTTTAATAGCTCGATTAGTTTTGTTCGGTGAAGTTACACCTGTATTGAGATTTTTAATTTCGTAAAATATATTCGTGATTTGATCGTCTGAGATACCACCAATATCAGCACTAAGTGTAATCGGATTAGACGTTATTCTTGGAACAGAAGCATCTGAAAATGCAATAGGATCTTGGACCACTGTTGTATCATTCGGATCCGTATGAACATAATAGTTGGTAATGTTAATAACAGGTGCTGCTGAAGCAGTCATTGGCGGCAATAAAGCGAGCAACATTACAATCATGAGGCTTATGCTTACCCACTTTGTTCTCATTTTCCTGGTATTCAAAACTTGTTCCTCCTTATGTAATATAAATGTTAGTTTCGCCATGGTAATTCTTCATATTTCTTTATCTTACTTGCTAGATTTCGACAATCCCTCCCATATTCTTCTATCATTCCACATGGTTAGACGCGGCAAATAGCCAAAAGTTCTTGTACTCTACTTATCGGTCGAAACAAAGGAAATGTTTAGAGAAAGAAAAAAAATCATAAAATGCAAAAAAAATCCAACCCGAAGGTTGGATTCCGATTTTATAGCTTATTTGCCCATTCGATCGCTCTGAACTTGCTTGCCTACAAGCCTTTGAAGGAAGTTCAGCACCGGTTTACGGCTCTTACTGATGATACCAATAGCTTCTGCTCCAACTAACATAACTAGGAAGAGAGCTACGATGATCATGATAAGTCCCCAAGTGGAATCTTGGGAGATAAAGACTGAGCAAATGACCGCGCTGCCGCCAAAGATGGAGGCAATTCCGTAGATGATCAGTACGCTTGTACGATGACTGAATCCGAGCTGCAGCAAACAGTGATGCAGATGGCTTTTGTCCGGTGCAGAGATCGGTAATTTATTAACGTAGCGACGCATGATCGCAAAGAATGTATCGGATAAGGGCACACCTAGAATCATAATAGGAATTAAAAGTGAAACAACGGCTGCTTGCTTAAAGCCGAGAATCGATAGTGTTGCTAAGGCAAAGCCTAGGAACAAGGCGCCGGAGTCGCCCATGAAGATTTTGGCCGGATGGAAGTTATAGAACATAAAGCCTATGATACTACCTAGTAAAATGACGCAAAGCAGAATAACAGTAACATTACCCATCATGAGGGCAAGAATTAGAATAGTAGTAGTAGCAATACCCGATACGCCAGCAGACAAGCCATCTAGACCGTCAATCAAGTTAATCGCATTGGATACGCCGACAATCCACAATATCGTAATTGGAATACTTAACCAGCCAATCGGCAGGTTGGTCGTTCCGAAAGGAATGTTAACGAGTTCGATCTTAAGTCCAAAGGAGACAACGATGCAAGCGGCAATCAGTTGCCCGAGCAGCTTCCATTTGGGAGATAGTTGAAAACGATCATCCAAGGCACCCGTGACGACAATCACGAAGCCTCCGATTAGCAACCCAAATGCGGCATTGGAGTTAACGGCATCAAGTGCTGGAGAGACGACGAAATAAGCTCCGACGAATGCAAGGAATATCGCTAATCCTCCGAGACGCGGCATTATTCGGGTATGTACCTTACGATGGTTAGGGGCATCAACGGCTCCAACCCAGAAGGCAAATTTTTTGACTAGGGGTGTCAGCAGCAGCGCCATTAAGCAAGCAGCGATAAACCCAATCGCATATAATCCATACATGTCTTCTTCACAGCTCCTCTTGTCTTGGGTGGCAGATAATCCGCCGAAATGAATTATACTCCCATTTGCTCACAAATACCACTGCTAAATTCATCTGAAATGACCGTTTTCAGCCAATTTTCATAAATATTCTCATGGTTTGGTGACTTTCTCTTTGTCACGCATCACTTTCAATGCAAATTGTGGGAGTAGAAGCATTCGTTTATAACGCCAAGGCTCCTGCATAAGGCGGTAAAACCACTCAAGACGTAGTTTTTGAAATAAAACGGGTGCTCTTTTTAGCTTGCCCGAAAGAACATCAAAACTTCCCCCAACACCCATCATGACAGGGACACCAATTTGTTGTTTGTATTTCCCAATCCACGGCTCTTGATTCGCAGCAGATCTTCCTACGAGAAGAATATCCGGAGCTGCATCCACGATATCTTGAATCACTTCAGCATCCTGCTCGTCTTTAAAATATCCATCACGTACGCCTACAAGCTTTATACTCGGATAGGCGGTGCGAAGCTTCTCAGCTGCAGCTTGGATAACCTCATTGGAAGCTCCAAGTAAGTATACTTTCCATCTTTTCAACTCTCCGACTTTCATCAGCTCATGGATCAAATCATAGCCGGGAACCCGTTCTACAACAGGCTCACCTACATATTTAGCTGCCCAGACGACACCCGTTCCATCAGGAACGATAAGTTCAGCACGCTGCATCATGCTCAGATAAGCAGGATCATCTTGTGCGGCCATGACCATAATGGGATTGGCGGTAATGACTTGATGGGGTTGTCTTTGTTCAATAACGTTCGTAAGGTAAGCTACGGTTTGGTCCATACTCATTTTGGAGATGGGCACTCCGTAGATGCGAACTTTGGGTATTGCATTCGCAGATACGACCTTAGACTGTATCGTTGTTGATGTTGAACTCATAGATATCTCTTCCTTTAATTGACGTTGGAAATCGGATTTTGGTTGCTTTTTATTATTTCCTATTTGTTAGTTCTTTGTTTATAAAATGAAATGATGCGCTGCGCAGGAAGCTGAGCCTGCGCTTTGAGCTCTTCGATGGCGGCGCGGCTGGACGCCGCCCAAGCCTCTCGGCCGGCCAGCAGGCGCTGCGCCTCGGCCGCAAAGGCATCCGCATCGAAGCGAGCTGTCGATGCGGCAGCTTTCATGCCAAGCCTATGGAGGAACTGGTCGATCTTCGGATCGTACGAGATGCCTACCATAGGCACGAACTGCGAGGCTGCATAAATCAAAGAATGCAGCCTCATCCCGATCAGCAGGTCGCATTCCGCGACCTGCGCAAGCATATCCTGTGGATGGGTGATGCCTCGCACCATCTCCACCCGGGACCCGTGATCGCCTAGTCGATCGATAACGAACTGCGACGCCACCTCGTCCGAGGGGAGGTGGAAGGGCAAGAACCGCAGCCGCACGTTCGCATCGGCTGCGAGAAGGACTTGCAGGGACCGCGAGAGAGCTTCCAGCTCCGAACGGTCCTCATTCCAGAAGCGGACGGACACACCGATCGTCCGCACTAAACCATCCGGCGCGATGTCCGGCGCGCCGCCACCAGAACCGGTCCCGCGCAGTGGCAATCCCATGACCGGGTCAGGCACTACCGTGATGCGCTCCCGCGGGAGCCGCATCTTCCCTAACAGCTCCGCGGACTCCGTATCGCGAACCGATACATACGCGCAGCGCTGGAACACGCTGCGGATCCAGCCATAAAACATAGGGCGGCTAACCGGCCCAATGCCTTGCGAGTAAATAAACGTAGGTTTGCCCAGCCACTGCGCTATTTTCAAGACTGCCAAGTAATACGGGATCGTCTTCGAGCTTGTAGCATCCTGCAATAAACTGCCGCCGCCGCTAATCAAACCATCGGCTTCACGCAATGCTCGAAACAGCGAACCAGGCTTCATTCGATGATAGGCCTTCACACCGTACATTGCTGACGTTTTCTCTGGATTAGCAGAAAGAACAATTGGCTCGATTTGTAATCCTTGCTCTCGACCTTGCTCCTGCAAAGCAAACAAAATCGACTGCAGCACAGCTTCATCGCCGCTATTATCGAAGCCATAGTAGCCGGATAGCGCTATTTTGACAACTGTGGCACCCATCGTTTCCAACTCCTAATGATTATTTCCCAAGCTGCAATCAGAACGAGGCCAATCAAAGCGCCAAACACAAGGCCGTAGCTTATACGGATCAGAGATATATGAAGCGGCGTATGCAAGTGAGCGAATGTATCTACAATAGAAAGCTGCCCAATTACTCCGATGAATATCAAATAAACGGCATGTCTATATCGAACTGACAAATAGGCGCCTAGCAGGAATAAAGGATGTGCGACCAAAAATTCTTTGGTTCGCGGACGTACGCCCAGTGTATTTTCCAAGAAGGAACGGAATAATTTCTCCACGGTAGAAGCTTGTCCTTCATTTCCAGTACGTGATAAGTAGTAGAACACAGCGGCTAAAGCTACCCCCGCAATTACAATCCATAGCACGCTAATAAAGGAAGAGAGAATACGGCGAATGTTCGCAATCTTATCTCTGTACGTGTTATTTTCGCTAAAGAATAGTAAATACACACCTGCGATCATAATAGGAAGCAAATGCAGCACGCCAACGCCGCGGAACTGCTGCAGCACGAGTAAATACGTAACGTGATTGAGAAGTGCCACTTCGTAAACGACACCAATCAGCGAAATTGCAGATGTTTTGATTAGTGTCCATAAGGCGTAAACAAGACCTGACTTCCATTTCTCAGCGGCTCCTGAACGAACGGAACGAATGGCCAGCATGATTGCTATGCTCGGTGCACTAATGGCTGCACTTAAGGCAAGACCTTGCGCGTATAGATTAGCCGAAAGTGTATGCAAAGCAGCAAGTCCAAGTATACCTAAGACGAAGAGGAGCAGCGTGGCTTCCGGTACGAAGAAGGACACCATCAGCACGATTAAACTAACACCGCCAAGCAGCATGAAGATGCGGGCGATTTTCTGCCATCCTGTCGTTTTTACATCAAATGGCTCTGCTGGTCCAAGCGTAAACCCGACTTCTTGGATGCGTGGAATAGCGCCATCTTTTCCTTGCAAACTTTCATAGTAAGCAGCTAACGGATCGACTAGTTTTCCCTTATCCAAGCTTTTCACTGGCCTTGCATTCAAGAAAACCATGCGGATATTGCGGTCTTTCACTGCAAGGACTAAACGATCCGCAACGCCTTGAATACGATCCTGCAGTTCCGATTTTTTGAGCGGCTCTGTTAACTTTTCTCCGTCTTTCTCTGTAAACGAATGCAATCGAACGACGTTATAATTCGTTTGCTTCGATAATGTACTAAACCCTTTTTGCGGCTCTTTTAATAATTCAATAGCAGCCAGGCCAATGCCGTTTTTATTAAGAAGATCTGCCATTTTATTCAGGTTAATTTCTGTATTTTCTTCTGTGTAACCCGGAACTTCATTGCCATCGACAATGATGCGCTTCACACCGATATCATGGAGCTGTTTCAGCAAGCGATCCATTTCATTGGTTACAAAGGGTCTACGATTCGATAGACGAACCACGATTTGGAACCCTTGATCTTTCAGCATTTGTAATGTCATCGGGTCTGGGTCCATACCCTTGATCGATGCATCGTCCATGCTCATTTGGATGATGAGTCCGTTTCTATTTTTGAAACTCCACGGCTTCGTGCCAACCTTCAGATCCGCGAACGTTTTCTGAATTAAAGGCTCCAGCTTCTGCTGTGTGGTACTATCTGCGAACAGCACGTAGGTAAAATTCTCATTAGGATCACCCAAGGTCTGGGTAAGTGCGGCAGCGTCTCGAGAGTTATATACCTCGATGCGACGGCTCTCTTTAAGCTCCGCTAGTGTACTCTCATACACGGCCATTGAGCTGATGCCCGCTGCTTTCATATTCTTCAGCTGCTCAGCGACAAAAGTCTGCGGATTCGTCTGAATATCCGCAATATCCAACAAATCACGATAATCGAAAACAAACTCGACTTGATTGGCCGAAGTTTCCGTTTGGTGACGCGTGTAGGCAAGCGGCAGGGAGACTACCATTCCAATAATGACGAGCCACCATAGGATATTTTTGAGAGGTTTATTCCATGTTTGATACCATTGTGCCAAGTTGTCCACTCCTTAGAGCTTTCCGGTAGAAAGCTTTCTTCGTAAAGCATGTACTTACATTGGAAAACCCCTTCAGGTCCTACCACGGGTAATAGGCCAAATGAATGCGGATTTAATTTCCATCTATTCATTAGACGACCTATCCCTGACTTAGGTTCTGAAGAGGTTCAGTTTTCCTATTTCATTATCCGTCTACACGGTTAAGCACATATTGAATGATGCCATCCAATTGCTGTGCGGCTGCTGGACCTGTAGATCCTTGTACCGCAAAATAAAACTTAATTTTCGGTTCCGTTCCAGAAGGACGCAAGCAGAACCATGAACCATCCTCTAGCTTAAATTTCAGCACATTTTCACGAGGAAGGCCATTTATGCCCTCTGCGTAATCTTCCACTTGGCTTACTCGAGTGCCACTGATCTCTGTTGGCGGATTCGTTCTCCAAGCTTCCATGATGCGGCCAATTTGTTCTACGCCGTCTTTCCCTTTCAGCGTCCTTGATTCAAGCTTTTCCAAAAAGTAGCCAAAGGATTCGTATAGTTCCTGAAGGACTTCATATAGAGTCTTACCTTGCTTCTTATAATAGGCTGCCGCTTCAGCGATCAGCATCGCTGCAATAACTGCATCCTTATCTCGGGCATAGTCACCGGCCAAGTAGCCATAGCTTTCTTCGTATCCAAATAAGAACTTATACTCACCACTTTGTTCGAACTGGGACATTTTCTCCCCGATATATTTAAAGCCGGTTAATGTATTTAATGTAGGAATACCATAATGATTGGCGATAACTGCGCCCATTTCACTTGTAACGATCGTTTTGACGACAACGCCGTTCGCAGGCAGTGTTCCACGCTCTTTCAAGCTTGATAATAAATAATTTACAATGATGGCACCAGACTGATTACCTGATAAAACGACATACTCGCCGTTCGGATCCTTCACAACTGCACCCATGCGATCAGCATCAGGGTCGGTTCCGATGATGATATCGGCATCCCAATCTTTCGCTTGTGCAATGGCGAGTGTAAATGCTTCCCGCTCCTCCGGATTCGGAGACTTAACCGTCGAGAACTGTGCATCCGGCAGCTCTTGCTCGGCTACAACACGTACTTGTCCGAAGCCAACTGCTTTCAGCACTTCGCGTACCGGCACATTGCCCGCTCCATGCAAAGGAGTGAAGATGATGCGGAAATCGCCTTCGATCTGCTTGATCACATCTGGATTCTGGCTAATCGCAGTTACTGCCTCGATGTACGCTTGATCGACCTCTTCACCTAACCAAGAAAGCAGCCCTTGCGCTTCCGCTTCTTGCTGGGTTATTTTCTTGACCTTGTTGAAGGAATCGATGCTCTGTACTTGCGCAATGACTTGCTCCGCAAACTCAGGAACAAGCTGTCCCCCGTCTGCTCCATATACTTTATATCCATTATATTCAGGTGGGTTGTGACTAGCTGTAACGACAACCCCTGCGGACGCACCTAAGTATCTCACAGCAAAAGATAACTGTGGTGTCGCATGCAGTGTTTTAAAGAGATAAGCCTTAATTCCATTCCCTGCGAACACGAGAGCAGATTCTAAAGCGAACTCGGGCGACATATGACGTGAATCATAGGCTAGAACAATAGAAGGACTTGTAGCGCCTGTCCCATTCACATATTGTGCCAAGCCTTGGCTTGCGCGTCCAACGGTATACACGTTGATTCGATTCGTTCCAGCGCCAATCACGCCGCGAAGTCCTCCTGTGCCAAATTCAAGATCTTTATAAAAGCGATCCTCAATTTCTCTTTCATCTTCCCGAATAGCACGCAGTTCTTTCTTCGTTTCGGCATCCACTGCTGGATCCTCTAACCATAATTGATACTCTGTTTGTACACGCGTCATAGTAGTCAGGTTCATCTCCTTTTTATCTATGGGTTATTTATTAGCAAGGGCGAACATAAGCTCGCCTTCGACTACCACTTTGTCGCCTACCTTAGCCACAGCTTGGCCTTTGACAATGGTTCCTTTTACACGTGTTATCGTCATTTCTAAAGTTAGTGTATCGCCAGGTACGACCTGCCTACGCCAACGAATGCCATCAGCGCCAGCAAATAAACCAATTTTACCTTTGTATTCAGGCATCGACAGAACAGCCACAGCACCTACTTGTGCCAAAGCTTCAACAATCAGCACACCGGGCATAACCGGATAGCCAGGAAAGTGTCCTGCGAAGAACGGCTCATTGATCGTAACATTCTTTATACCTACAGCTCTAACACCTTCTTCGACCTCCAAAATACGGTCAACAAGCAAGAAGGGAGGGCGATGAGGAATGATCTCTTGAATCTGGTTAATATCTAGCATAACGGTTTAAAAACTCCTTTCAAAATGCTTGTATAAAATACAAGGTAATCACTTACAATAGGGATGTCCCTTCATTAACTGCAGAAATGAAGGTTCATATAGGGGAGCTTATGTACAGGACTGTGTTACAGTCTTATACATAGGCTCTTTTTTCGTAGTATACATTATTTCAATTTGGCTCCTCGATTTAATACAAGGAACTGAATAATATAAATGAAGGAAGTTAAGAATGAGACCCCAATTACAAACCATAAATAGGTAATGGCAAAGTTTAAATGAAAAACGATGAAAAGGATAGCAAAATAGTACAGAACCGTCGTTAACTTTCCCATCACATTGGCGGGAACCGTTAACTTGCCCCTGAAGTGAAAGAAAGCAGAGCCCATAATCATACCTAAATCACGAACGAACATCGCCGCAGCTGCCTGCCAAGGAATCAATCCCGAGATGAGCAGGGATAGGATCACCGCAATCATCATACTCTTATCAGCGAGTGGGTCCAGCATGACACCAACGGGTGTGATAAGCCCGCGAGTTCTTGCTATATAGCCATCTAGGATATCCGTAAGTCCGGCTGCCAGTAAAATAAAAAAGGCAACTTGGATATGGCCATTAAAAAAAATCGCGAGGTACACAGGGATTAGAACAAACCTGCTGATGGTGAGCATGTTCGGTATATTCAAAGTACCCCTCCTGCGCGTTAGTATCCGATATCTGGTACATTTAGCCTTCATTCATTATACCGCTGCTTGGACAAAAATAAAACTCCCATGCGGGAGTTAGAGTTAATTCGCAAATACCAGATCGTATAAATGCCGCCAAGTGCTCATATGAAAGATTTCCCCCGCAGGCTGATGACCAAGCTTGGTGTAACCTACCCATAGGCCGATAAAAACAGCCAGCACGCACAGCACAGGAATACGAATGATTTTGAAAATAAGCCATATAATATTCAGCCATTTCGGCCTTGTTTTCTTCTTTGGTGGAGCAGGCTTGTCTGACATCGAGCCCTATCCCTCCCTTTCTAAGATCAGGCGCGCAAATTATTAGCGATATTCATCATCTGATCCGAAGATGTAATAGCTCGGGAATTGAGTTGAAGCGCTCTTTGCACGATAACCAGATCTGTCATTTCATCCGAAAGCGTAACGTTGGATTGCTCGAGAAATCCCTGCATGAGACTAACGCGGTTAGTCGGATTATCCACTAAAGGGTTCACATTCTTTAAGATGTTGGCCTTCTCCGCGTCATTTAACCCGTTTGGTAGCGCGTAAAGGTTATTTCCAACATCTTGGAGAAGCTGCGGACGTACAACACGAACGAGCTTGATCCTGCCCAAATTAATTGGCGCAGCACTAGGATCCTGTTCGCTGTAGCCATTAATCGTCCCATTTTGTTCAACGACTGGTCGAATGCCCGCGGGTATGAGTATCGGGCTAACGTTAGCACCTGTGCCATCCACGCCCGTGACAAAGTGACCTTCTTTCGTTGTCAGCACGCTTCCGCCGTTGGCATCAGGGCTTAAGCTGAATGCCCCGTTACGAGTCCAAGCCGTTTGCCTTTGACCATTAGCATCCAGCTCACCTGTTTGTACTTCAAATAGCCCGTCTCCCTGAATCGCAAAGTCCGTCACATTCCCCGTGGACTGAATCGGCCCTTGGGTCAAATTCGTCTGGATTTGCACCAGCTTTGAGCCCCACCCTTGGTTAAAACCAAGTGGTGAAAACCGGCCTTGCTGACGGAATCCTTCTGGCTGCGATTTAACGTTAGTCAGAACGTCCTCGAAGGAGGCTTCCTTCTTCTTAAAACCGTTCGTATTCACATTCGCGATATTATTGGAGAGAATATCCAGCTTTTGCTGTAAGCTATGCATGGATACCGATGAGTTAATCATGGAATTGTTCATGGTCCTGCCCCTTCGCAAGCTAGATTAGACGCGCCCAACTTCATTCGCGGCTTTTTCCATACTTTTATCATATGATTGGATGACTTTTTGGTTTGCTTCATAAGCGCGAAGCGCTGACATCATATCGACCATCGATTGTGCGGAATCCACATTAGAGCGTTCTATGAAGCCTTGACGAACCTCTACTTGGTCACCTACAGCAACCTGCGTTACAGTTGCTTCATCGCCTGGATTAATGCGCAGCAGCCCGTTACCTTCACGCAGTAATAGATTCGGATTCTCTGCACGTGAGAGCATCAATCCTACGGGTTGGCCAGTCGGCCCCAGAAGGGGAAGACCATTCCCATCAAGGAACTCACCCTTGTCTGTCACCTTGAAGGAATGAATCGGCTGACCCGCTCCATCAATCAACAACAGGGGTTGTCCATCTCGGCCTAGCACAAGGTTACCGTTGGCATTAACTAGCTGGCCGGCAGTATCAACGGTGAACTTCCCGTTCAAGGAATACCGCTGCTCACCTTCAGCGTTCAACACCGTAAACAGTGCCTGCGGCTGAAACGTGCGTTCTCCATCCGCATTTACGAACTTACCTGAAGCATCAAAGTTCATACCAGGCACTTGTATTTTCGAAACAAGAGCAAAATCGAAGGGGTTTTGCGTTTCCTGCAAATCACCCTGTGCATGAATGGAGATATTCTCTTCGGAGAATACACCTAAACTCAACTTCCCAAGGGGAGCTGTCGAGGCACCTTGTCCACCGCGAATCGTCGATATAAGCATCTCCGGGAACGATCGAGACAAAGCATTGCCTTGTTTAAATCCTGGGGAATTAATGTTGGCAATATTATTCGTAATGGTATCGTGTCTGCGCTGTTCGGAGATCATGCCTGCCGCCGCGGTATACAGTCCTCTTAACATCTCTTCACCTCTTGGGTAGTATGTCTAATTAAAATTTACGTTTGGTAACCTTATCTAAGTTATCGAGCATAATGCCTGTTCCTTTAACGACACAGGACATTGGATCTTCCGCAATTAATACAGGTACTTTCAGTTCGTCCGCCAGCAGTTGATCGAGCCCATGCAGCAAAGCTCCGCCGCCTGTCAAAATAACACCGCGGTCAATAATGTCTGCCGATAGCTCTGGAGGTGTTCGCTCCAATACACTCTTCGCCGCAGTCACGATGGAGGAAACTGGATCCCACAGCGCTTCCTGAACTTCACTGGAGTGAATCGTGATCGTAAGTGGTAAACCGGATACCATATCTCTACCGCGAATATCCATCTCTTGATCTCTACCGTGTGGATATACCGTTCCGATTTTCAGCTTAATATCTTCGCTCGTCCGTTCACCAATCAGCAGCTTGTACTTATTTTTGATATATTTCGTAATCGCAATATCGAATTTGTCGCCTGCAATCTTAATGGAGGAGGAGGTGACGATGTCACCCATGGATAACACGGCCACATCCGTCGTCCCTCCGCCGATATCTACAACCATATTGCCGCTAGGCTGGAAGATGTCCATACCGGCACCAATTGCTGCTGCCTTCGGTTCTTCTTCCATGAATACCTCTCGGGCACCGCTGCGCTCAGCTGCTTCGCGGATCGCCTTCTGCTCAACCGAGGTGATGTTGGTAGGGGCGCAGATCAGTATTCTCGGATGAGAATACCAATTCTTGCCCCCTACTTTTGCGATAAAATGCTTCAACATCATTTCCGTAATATCAAAGTCCGCAATAACGCCATCTTTCAATGGACGAATCGCGATAATGTTGCCTGGAGTTCTGCCCACCATGCGGAAAGCTTCTTCTCCTACAGCCAGCACGCGTTTCGTATCGCTTTCAATCGCTACTACGGAAGGCTCATCGAGCACAACACCGCGTCCTTTTACATGAATAAGCACATTCGCCGTGCCGAGATCTATTCCAATATCCTTGCTTAACATTTCTAGTTAATCCTCCCTAAACCTACCGTCCATCCCGTGAAGAATCGGCGCTCTTATATATAGTTCTAATTATAAGCTAAATTCGCTATAAATGCATTAATTCCTCTTTTTGCGTGAAATTTCGACACGGGAAGTATGAAGGAAACCTTTCGGGATGAAGGATACTTTTAGGACTTGACCGTGACCAGGTTTTCGGAAAGCTTCGGATTTCGAGTTTTTCGGTACTTAATTTTCGTCGCTTCTCCTCCTCTTAGGTGCCTGATTGACTTGTGATACTCCAGAATGTGCTTCACCTGATTGGCCAGGTCCGGGTTGATTTCCGGTAGTCTTTCCGTCAAATCCTTGTGCACCGTGCTTTTGGAAACGCCGAATTCCTTAGCAATGGTGCGAACCGTATTCTTGGTCTCGACGATACAGGTACCAATCTTAATGGTTCGCTCTTTGATGTAATCGTGCACTCCCCTCGCCTCCCTACTCGAGATAGTTTGGTAAAGTATATGAGGGGCATGACTAGATATTCTACGTAGCCAAGCCTGACAAGCCCATTTCCCATATTTATTTTCAAAATAATCAAGAATAATCGATTCTGGCGTCCTTCGGACAAGCATTTTTGGTAAAAGTGAAGCGAAGCAAAGTAAAAACTACTCCTTGTATCCATGCAAAAAAGCAGCAGGATGTACCCGCTGCCCTTATTTTATGTAGGCGTTCGCCTATGCGTCGAAACTGATTACTGCTTAGCGTTTAAAAGTGTTTCTGGATTAATCGCTGCATTGTCGCTAACTTGGCGGACTTCAAAGTGCAGATGCACGCCGTCCTCTTTCTCGAACTCGTTGCGTCCTGCTTTCGCGATGATGTCGCCTTTTTTCACTTCAGTGCCTTTGGTTACTTTCACCTCGGACAAGCTTTGGTAAACACTGATCAAACCATTGCTGTGCGTAATTTCAACGAGACTGCCCACAACCGGATTCTGTTCAACCGCAGTCACCTTGCCACTCAGAGCAGCTAATACTTCGAAGGCTGCGCCATCTTTGGCTTTCAAGTCAATAGCAGTATGCGGCGTCAATTGATCGTTATATTGGATCATTGCCGTCTGCTTCACTTCATTCGTTGCATTTGTGTCATAGAAGGGGATGGAGACATCGACCAGTGTTCTGTCTTTAACAGGCCACTGAATCGTTTCGGTTTGTGCGTTGACCGCGACCGCCCCGTCCGGTGCTTTGGTAGTGTCTGTCGCTTTGTCGCTGCTAACCTTAATGCCCAGATCTTCTTGGCTGACTGTCTTCGTCCCGGCGTCCTGGTACACCCACATTAAGGTTAAGATAATTGCTGCTGCTGCCATATACGTTGCTGGGAATACCCACTTCTTAGCAAGCAACCTCTTCCATGTGGATGTCGTACTTTGCGCTCCTTGTGCAGTTTTAGGAGCTTCTTCTTTTTGAAAACCTTTGTTTTGATCATTCATGGTTATCACCTCATCAACCATTCTTGACACATTTAAAGGTTTTATACTTGAAGAAAGATATTTTTATAGAAACGTTAAAGGATTACGATTTTCGGATAAAAGGTGTCGCTTTTTCGATAGAGATGCCAGTGTAATAGTAGGTTACGATTTGCTCCGCTGTTTTTCCTTCCTTCGCCATACCATTGGCGCCCCATTGACTTAAGCCAACACCGTGGCCATATCCGTAGGTGCTAATCGTGATTTTGGAGCCTGACCATTCCCACGTAAATTGAGAGGATGCTAGTCCTAGCTTCTCTCGTACTTCACGACCTGAAAATATTTTACCGCCAATAGTTATGGTTTTAATCCGGTGGCCGGCTGACCACGCTAGCACTTTCATATTTTTGGTGCTTGTACCTGTTGTTGCTATACTCGTAACGCCTAGCTTCTGAAGCATACTCTTGTAACTAAAATCAACGGTTTCTTGATAGCGAGAAGATAGCTTTACATCCCAGGGGCTTGGCACACTGCGCAGGTAGGGACTCTTGAACGGCCAGTAATCTTCCGAGTTTTCGGTGTATCCATTACTTGTCGAGAAAAAGGTGGCGTTGATAGGTTTATGCTCATAAGTGAGGATTAGATCTTTGGTTTCATTCACGGCTCTATCGATTTTGGCCATATTCGTCTCATAACGCTTGTCCCATCTGTCTCTTAGCTCTTGTTCCGTAAGATAGGCTTGATGCGCAGTAGTGTCTGTCACAAGTGCATCGCTAACCGGCATATTGCTGTAATCCTTCTCTAGCACTCTACGCACGACATAAGTCCTAGCCGCCATAGCCTGCGCTTTGAGCGCCTCCAGCTCGAATTCGACCGGCATTTCGGCGGCAAGCACACCTTTCACATACTGTTCCAGCGGTACCGTCTCAATCGTCGCTTTTTTGGTCAGATACACGGGAATCATTAGGCCTTGATCGGTGATTGTTTCCTCGGTCAATCCGTTTTTTGCAATTTGGATGGGAGGTGGGGCGCCGCCATCCGGAATCTTCTTAACTAGCAAACCTGGAACGATAATAGTCACACATAGCATGGAAGATAAGCAAACAGCCATCCAAAGGATGACCCTGTGGTTAATCACGCGTTTCTTCTTCAACATCATCTAAGCAGCCTCCATAAGCGCGTTTACTAGTAGGTAGTTGATATGACTTAGCTTATGAGAGGGATTGCTAGAATAGAACAATGGACTATCAGGTAAAATGCGTGAGATTGTGTATGCTAGAGCATCCGGGGAACCTCGACTGTTACTTGTAACTGTGCTGCCCCTGTTTTACTTTCTTACGGAATGCTGGTAAACAGCGTCGTTGTACTTCGCCACATTAATGCACAAGCTCCCATGACAGATCAAACCGCCACTAGCAAGAATAAAAATATTTGCTGCACATTTTGCAGGTAATTACCTCCAAATGGCATACAAAGCATAATTTCGATGCACTAAATGCATCTTTGTTTCGCACTTACTCTCGCAAAACGAGGGGGCATAAGGACGGACAACAAAAAAGAACCATCGGAGTAACCCCCGATGGTTCATCAAACACAATCCTAAGCAAGCGTCGGCTGGATGTTGAAAAAACCCAACTCCGCAGCTTCCTGCTCCACTTCTTGCGGCACCGATCTATAAATATCGGCACCTAACTCACGCAGTACGTCAGTAATATCGACATAACCGCGATCAATATGGTGAACGCCTGTAATCTCGGTTTCACCTTCTGCAGCTAGAGCCGCTAGAATAAGCGCCGCACCTGCACGCAGGTCTGTTGCGCATACTTTCGCACCCTGCAGCTTGGCATTACCGCTCACGATAGCTGTACGGCCATCGACTTTGATATGAGCGTTCATGTTCGAGAACTCCTCGACATGCATGAACCGATTCTCGAACACGGTCTCGGTCACGAGGCTCGTGCCGTCCGCCACCATCAGCAGCGCCATCATTTGCGACTGCATATCGGTTGGGAAGCCCGGATACGGCAGCGTCTTCACATCAACCGCGCGAAGCGGCCCCGAAGCGCTGACACGAATACCGTTCTCATCTTCTTCGATGATAACGCCCATTTCTTGCATTTTAGAAATAACAGGTCGGAGATGGTCGCCAATAGCGCCCTCCATATACAGTTCACTACCAGTAATAGCTGCGGCAATCATATATGTACCCGCTTCAACGCGATCCGGAATAACCGTATGTACAACTCCACGAAGTTTCTCTACGCCTTCTATGCGAATAACACCTGTTCCTGCCCCGCGAATCGTCGCGCCCATGGCATTCAAGTAATTCGCCAAATCGACAATTTCCGGCTCTTTAGCAGCATTCTCAATGATGGTTGTGCCCTCAGCGAGCGTAGCTGCCATCATGATGTTCTCGGTTGCGCCTACACTGGCTACATCGAGATAAATTTTGGCACCCTTCAGGCGCCCTTTCACTTTAGCTTCGATATACCCTTGACCCAGTTCAATATCGGCACCCATCGCTTCGAAGCCTTTGAGATGCTGATCAATTGGCCTTGTGCCAATCGCACAGCCGCCTGGGAGCGAAATTCTCGCTTGACCAAGCCTTGCTAACAAAGGACCCATCACGAGGAAAGAGGCTCTCATTTTACGGACTAGATCATAAGATGCTTCACATGTGTTAATGTTGTGAGCACGAACTCGAATAACCTGACGGTTATATTCCACTTCAATACCTAAGCTTTGCAATACTTTATTAATGACTAGTACATCGTCAAGGGGAGGCGCATCATGGATGACGCTTTCACCTTCCGAACCCAGAATGGAAGCTGCAATAATCGGTAGAACCGCATTCTTTGCTCCGTTGATTTTCACATTGCCAGCTAACTTTCGGCCACCGCGGACGATAATTTTGCTCATCATGGTCCCTCCGCGCACTTATTTTAAATTACAAGGTTTTGCACATTTCCTAAGTTTATCATTTCAACCCATACAGTTACAACTGTGTTCTTTTGGCATTCCAACAACCCTACATAGAGTTCGGATAAGGTTTCGTTTTTCATTCCGTTCTATTATCCATTGTTGACAACAAACTTGCGCATTATTCGAAAAATATGATTAAAACATCTTACCAAAGCCCATGGACAGGCCTAAATACTGGATGAAAAAACTTGCGACCAAGTGTCCGAGGGCAATAGAAAGCAAAATTTGCAGCATAATCGCTTGAGCAGCTTTAGGCCGTTTGAGCAGGACATCGAAGCGGAACGCTTGCAGCGCCCACCACGATAGGCCAATACACATGATGTAGACAGCAATATCCACCATATTCATCATCGAAGCATATTTCGCCGCTTCATTCCATTTGTCTGTATCTGCCATAAGTCACTCCTCTTCGGTTTTACCGATTCATTACTTTAGCGAGCAGTGTTACGAATTCAGCTCGTGTTGCTTGCTCATCAGGCCGGAAGGTACCGTCCGAATAGCCGCTTATCCAACCATCCGCCGACATTTGTTTCAGAATCCCCACACCCCAATATGTATCATTCACATCGCTAAAAGGTGAGTTACCCCGTTTTTTCCCTGTCATATTCATGCTGCGGGCAAGCATCTGTGTCATCTCCATACGTGTAAGCGTACGATCCGGCCCGAATGTTCCATCCGGGTAACCATCCACAATATTTGCTTGAACCGCTTTAGCTACGTATTCGTAAGCCCAATGCGAAGCATCCATATCGCTAAAACGCAGCCCCTGACGTTTAGACAGCTTCAAAGCTCGCGTCAATACCGTTGCTGCCTCCGCACGCGTAATGGGCTGATTTGGAGCAAAACGGTAGTTTCCGTAACCACTAATCACACCTTGCTCCGTAAGTTGGCTAATGGCATCCTTTGCCCAGTGTCCATCAATATCAGCAAATCCGCTCACCAGCGCGTAGCTGCCAACTTTTAACCGATACATTTGGCTCATAAACCATTGGTTGGCTTGAAGCTTGATATAATAGGTGCCTGCAGGTAGGGTTTTCTCGATAAAGAATTGATCCGTACCATAATCATTCCGATATATGCCTTGTTCCTTCAAAGAACTATCATATAGCGTTGCATATAAAATGCGTGAAGTCGGTATGTTCGTTAAACGCACTTGGGCGAGACCGTCCTTGCTCATGCGGAATTCGAACCAATCAACGTCATCACTTTTGTTAAATACACCCTCATACACGGAATTCATCGCAGCAAAAGTAGCTTGGTACGATTTATCATTCGGCTCATTCGGATCGATCAGCTTCGGCGTGTATTCTACTTCTAGCGTATACTCACCCGTAATCGGTTCTGAGTAATCCTTCATATTACTGACACGAATATAATACTGACCTGGGAGCAGATCCATTTGGGAGCTGACCTCAATGCCTCCATCTCCGGCTTGGTCGATCGTAATCGACTTCTCCCCTTCCTTCTGAAAAAGGATCATCGGATCTATGCGCCCTGTGTCTACGGATACCCTGATTCGCATTGTACCTGAGTCTTTTAGGGATATTGCAAACCAATCCAGATCTCCTTTTTGATGAAAAGTACCTCGGATAGTTTGACTCCGATCAGGTAAAACGAATGCTTTATACTGCTTATCATTATCCTCAAATGGATCCTTATAAATAACAAAATCCGTCCGCATCGAGTAATTTAACGCCGTCTTGCGGGAACGATCAACCGTCTGCAGCTGTACATACGTGCGCCCTTTGGTCACAGAAACCGTGAAAGGCTGACTTCCGTCCGATGTACTATTCGCGATAAACGTTTCTCCAGAGTCGAAACGTACTCGGATACCCGAGCTTTCTGCGCTATTCAGCCATAATTTAATAAACCCATCATAGGCCGCATCAATGGCGTACCAATCTTGGTCTTGCGCTGAGCTAAGTACAGCTTTAACAGCCGTATGAACCGGCAATATAGCAGCCTGATTCATATTTTCGTTAGGCTCAAAGTAATCCTCACTGTACGGCTTCGTCAGTGCCAAATCCACTCTTAACAACCCATTGCCCGTTCTGGAATCCCATCCCGCTGACGCCAAGTCTTCTGCCGTCTGCTCGAGCTGTGCACGAACTTGATACACGTTCAAACTCGGGTATTTGCCCCATACCAAAGCTGCAGCTGCAGCAACCTGGGGTGCAGACATGGAGCTTCCATCTTGATACTGATAGCCGCCACCCAGTGCTGTTGTATATACATCCCAGGGCGCCACAAGATCCAACTCCGGCCCAAAGTTCGAACGAGGGTCAGCAAGCCTTTCCGAGTTAACGCCCCCTACAGCTAGAACAGTTGGATATGCCGCAGGGTATTTCACACTTGTACTTTCATTACCAACAGCGGCAACGAGCAGTACATTACGCTCCTCTGCATACTGCACAATGCCTTCCATATAATCGGAATATTTGTTCAGCCCTAGGGAAAGCACTACGATTTTCGCGCCGTGATCCACTGCGTACTTAATGCCTTCGCCAAGCTTTGCTTCGCCGCCTGTACCGTCGGCCTCCAATGCTTTGATTGGCATAATTTTGGCATTAGGAGCTATGCCTGCAATCCCTTTATCGTTATTGAACGTGGCCGCAATGATACCTGCTACGTTCGTTCCATGTCCATTATCATCTTGAGGCTTTTTCGAAGGCTGAAGCAGATTCACACCATCTACTAAATTACCTACTAAATCAGGATGTACAAGATCAACGCCCGTATCGACGACCGCTACGACAATGGGTGTCCGGGAATCTCCTGCCGCAGCCCAAGCTTGATCGATGTGGATCATGTCCAAATAGGTTTGTTTCACCCTCATAGGATCCGTTGACACCGGGTAGGCTGCTTCTACTTTCGTCATCATCCCTGTAAGTCCCACAACAAGCATCATTAATACAATGAGCCAAAGGTGTCGAGTACATTTCATGAAATCACAAGTCCTTTTTGTTGTATGATCTTTTTTCCTTCTCTATCTATACCACATTACCCGACTTCTCGATATATATAACGGTTTTTCGTCGCAAAAAGTTCAGAACTTGAGCAAATATTTTTGCATGTATGTACGGGATGGCAGTCAATCATTCTCCTGTATATTGTACATCGAAATGACAGGTCGTGAAGCCCTTGGAATAATTTGCTGCAAAAGCGATAAATGACTCATTCTTCTGGAATCGGCCGAACGCGTAAACCAACACAAAAAAGCCTTCCCCCACTTCTTTAAGTAGGGAAAGGCTTATTCATAAATTTACATAATTAGAAAATCCTTCGTCAAGGTGAATATGGCTTCGATGCCTTTCAGCACAAGGTGTGGAACAACGCCCAACGCCACGCTTATGAGGGCACATGACCAAACCGTTATCCCTAACGGAATCGACACCTTAATCTCGGCAGGCTCGTAATCGCTGCGCATAAACATTTGACGTACGATGCCGAAATAGTAGTAGAAGGATACGACGCTAGTAGCGATCATCAGTGACCCTAGCCAATAGTGCTGAGTCTGCATCGTTCCTAGGATGATGTAGAGCTTCCCGAAAAACCCGCCAGATAAAGGAATACCGGCCAATGAAAGCACGATGAGTACCATGGCTACGGCTGTTATTGGGGCCCTGTAATAGAGACCAGCGAAACCTTTCGCCTCGGTATGGCCTTCTGCCTGCTCAATAATCATCAGCACTGCGAAAGCTCCGATATTCATAAACAAGTACGCGATCAGATAGAAAATAAATTCAGAGAAGTTCGCGTAGTGGGTACCGGAAAAGTAAGTTCCGATCGGAACGAGTAAGTAACCTGCATTGGCAATTCCTGAGTAGGCCAAAAGCCTTTTCATATTCGTTTGCTTCAGCGCAATGAAATTACCGGTTACCATCGCGATGGCAGCCATCACCGATATGGCCAGGAACACGTCCGATTGAAAACTGCTGTCTTCAAAGCTGCTAAATCCAAACAGCACGTAGAATACGCGGAATAGGATGGCGAAGCCAGCGCCCTTGGACACGACAGCCAAAAATGCCGTCACAGGCGTCGGTGCGCCTTGGTACACATCCGGTGCCCAGCTGTGGAAAGGAGCAGCGGCGATTTTGAAGCCGAAGCCAGCTAACAGCATGAAGAATGCTACATAAAGCAGCGGCTCGTAAGCAGTTACGAGTGATGGAAGAGCAGCACCAATTTGCGACAAATTGCTGGACCCGACCATCCCGTATAGGAATGACATGCCATACAAGATGATCGCAGATGAAATACCGCCCATGACCAAATACTTGAAGGCACCCTCGTTAGATTTGCTATCTTTTTTCTTCATAGCTACGAGCAAGTACGAAGTAATACTCAACAGCTCCAACCCAACGTACAGCGTGATAAGGTCACCCGAGGATGACATAATCATGGCACCGAGCGCGGCGGGCAGATAGAAGTAGTAATATTCTCCGACGTGTGGAATGGCATCTTCTTTGATGAAGCCTAAGCTCATCAAGACAATGAAGCCCGTACCTAGTAATGTGAACAATTTGAGTAGATTCGAGAAATCATCCACTCTGTAGCTATTATTGAGCAGCCCAATAGCCTCTTCTGGATTCAACTGCAGAACAACGAATATCGCAGAAATAGCAATGCCAACCAACGTCAGCCATCCAATTATCGAGCGACTAAGCCTGCCCGGGAGGACCAAATCCAAGAGAGATAGGATGATCGCGGTGGCAACCAGCGAAAGCTCAGGGAGCAGATGCACTAAATCAGCGACATGGAGTCTTATCTGTTCCACCGGTCTAACCTCCTATCTTCCCGGCTACGCTGTGGATCAATTGATCCAAGCTGCCTATCGTTTGCTGTAGCGGCTGACTCAGCACGCTTGGGTATACACCGAGCAAGAGAATGAACGCCACCAATGTAATCATCGGCACCGCCTCGATTAATCTGGCGTCGCGCATGCCTTGCAGCTGTAGGTTCGGCTGTTTAGGGCCGAACGTGATGTTCAGAACCCCGCGCAGCACGTAAACCGCGGTAAAAATGATCCCAAGTGTACCGACTATCGCGTACACTCGGTGCGTTTCGAAGAGTCCGAGAAACGCGAGGAACTCACTTATGAAGCCGGATAACCCCGGCAATCCGAGCGATGCCATACCAGCGACCAGCAGAATGCCGCTGATGAAAGGTATGGACGACGCGAGACCGCCTAATTGGTCGAGCTGCGTCGTTTGGGTCCTCTCGTAGATGCTGCCTACGAGCAAGAACATCAGGGCCGAGATGAGGCCGTGTGAGATCAGTTGGAACACGGCGCCCTGCAGGCCCGACACGTTGAACGCGGCGAGACCGAGCAGGACGATGCCCATGTGGCTAATACTCGAGTAGGCCAGCACGAGCTTGAAGTCCTTTTGTACCATCGCGAGAATCGCGCCGTACACGATGTTGATGACGCCGAGGAGCGCCAGCATCCAGGCCCACTGCTTGGCTTCCCCCGGGAAGAACAGGATGCCGAACCGGATGAGGCCGTAGGCCCCCATTTTCAGCAAAATCCCGGAGTGAATCATAACAACGGCAGGCGGAGCCTCTGTATGTACTTTGAGCATCCATGTATGGAACGGGAAGATCGGCAGCTTAATACCGAAGGCGACCAGCAGCATAATGAATACGGTCCACTTCATGGTCGGACTAAGAAAGAACGGCGATCCTTCTTGATTTACATAAGCGGCGGGATCTTGCAGCAAATTATGTGCAATCGTATGAATGTCACCGCTGTAGTAAATGACAGCTTCTGTCTGCGAAGGAACCTGGTTGAATCCAGCCGTGCTGACGAGAATTAAGAACGCGATCAACATGATCGCAGATCCAAGTCCATTGTAAAGCAGGAAGCGATTGGCAGCTTGCTCCCGATTCATATACCCCCAAATTCCGATCAAGAAGAACATCGGGACGAGCGTAATTTCAAAGAACAAGAAGAACAAGAATAGATCCTGTGATAAGAAAACTCCGAACATACCGGTTTCTAGCAGCAAAAACAGAATGAAGTACGTTTTCCAGCGTTTCTTAATATACACCGAAGCTAAAGCAGCCATTGATGATACAAGTGCAGTTAGAAACACGAGCGGCAAGGAAATGCCGTCAACCGCCAATGAATACTTAAACTCGAAGAAATACGAAGTGATTTGCTGAATTCCCTCATGGTTAAGCGGAACTTTGATCCAGTCCAGCTGTTCTTTATACTGAATCGGATCACCCTGATAATTGTAATCACTATACAACCACGCCGCCAAAATAAGCGGGATCAGTGTCGTGACAATACCAATTGTTTTAATCAAACGGCCTTGATCACCACGGATGAAGAGCAAGACCAGAACGCCAAGCAGCGGCGAGAAGGCAATCATACTTAGGATGGGTATACTAGCCAGCATGGATGAACCTCCTTCCTGCGATGGCGAGTACCAGAATCAGCATCCCCAAAATCATGATGACACCATAGGTTTGTAGTTGACCATTTTGGAGACGCGAGCCTAGACGCCCTAATCCAACCACTGTAAAGGCGACCAAACGCACAATACCGTCAACGATATACACATCAAACAGTTCGAGTATCCAGCCTAAACCGCGAAGCGGTTTTACAATGACACCATCATAAATTTCATCAATGAAATATTTACGATTCAGCAGCGTATACAGCCACGGCATTTTACTGGAAACCACATCGCGCGGAATCGTACGTTTGAGGTAGATCAAGTAACCGAGCCCAATTCCAAGCACACCAGCCAGTGTGGACAAAATAATGACGGTCCAATTGGCTTTCTCATCATGATCATGTCCTGTCAACCATTGACTGAGCCATTCGTTAAACGGCGTATTCACAAAGCCCGCAACAACCGCAAGCACAGCAAGAATAATCAATGGTGTGGTCATTGTTGCCGGAGACTCATGGGGTTCATGAGCGGTATGTGCAGCATGACCATGATCATCGTGATCATCTGCAGTTTTTGCTTTACCTCTAGGCGATCCCATAAACACGAGGAAGAACAAACGAGACATATAGAACGCTGTGAAGAAGGCAGCAATGACACCGACCCAGAACAAGAGCTGGTTATGCTCGTATGCTTCCGTCAAGATCATATCCTTCGACCAGAACCCTGCGAAAGGGAAAATACCTGAAAGTGCCAGCGTGCCTATCGCGAATGTCCAGGTCGTGATTTTCATTTTGCGGGATAAACCGCCCATTTCGTTAATGTCTTGCGTATGAACGGCGTGAATCACACTGCCTGCGCCCAAGAAGAGCAGCGCTTTGAAGAAGGCGTGCGTGAACAAATGAAACATACCAGACGTATAGGAAACACCAATCCCGAGCGCCATCATCATATAACCGAGTTGGCTCACGGTCGAGTAGGCGAGAATGCGTTTGATATCGTTCTGAGCAATACCAATTGTGGCCGCAAAGATCGCTGTGAAACCACCCACATAAGCTACAACAAGCAAAGCATCCGGTGATGCGTGGAAAATATCAAAGGTTCGCGCAACGAGATACACCCCAGCAGCAACCATCGTTGCAGCGTGGATTAGCGCACTGATCGGCGTTGGACCTTCCATGGCATCTGGCAGCCACGTATGCAGCGGAAATTGACCAGACTTACCCATCGCCCCGATGAATATCAGAATAGCAATCCATGTGATGATCGTTGGGTCGATTTTGCCCGTAGTAAAAGCATTATGAATAGATGTGAAATCAAGTGCATGCCCTGGCATATACCAGAACAGCAGCAGAATGGCAATAAACAGGCCCACGTCCCCTATGCGGGTAACGATGAATGCCTTTTTTGCAGCAGCCTTGGCCTCTGGCTTGAAGTACCAGAATCCGACGAGCAGGAAGGAACATACCCCTACTAGCTCCCAGAAGATGTACAGCTCCAGCATATTTTCTGAGATAACAAGGCCAAGCATGGAGAAGGAGAACAAAGCGATATAGCCAAAAAATACATGAATTCGCTCGTCACCTTTCATATAACCTTTGGAATAAATGTTCACCAGCAAAGACACTAGTGTTACAATCACGAGCATCAAGGCGTTCAGATTGTTAACCTCAAAGCCCATATTCAGCGTGAAATCGCCAACTTGCAGCCAATGCAACTTATTCCACGTATAATCTTCCACTTTACCGCCAATTCGTTCAACGAAAATCAGCAAAGCCACGATAAATGATGCCAGCATCGCGAAAATACTGATGTAAATACCTAGATCTTTTAATTGACGTCCCATAGCCGTAAGCGCTAGAAAAGCAAGCAGCGGAAACAACGGAATGAGCCAGGCGTACTGTGAATAGTCCGATACCATATCCTTGTTAGCCTCCTAGCGCTTCATAGAATCCAAATCCGTAACTTCTACTGTCCCTTTATTTCTGTAAATGGTAATTAGAATCGCGATCCCGACAGCCGCCTCAGCAGCTGCTATGGTGATGTTGAAAAGCGAGAAAATCTGTCCGGTAAGAGCCGGATGGTCACCAAGCTTTGAAAAGGCAATCAAATTCAAGTTCACCGCATTCAGCATAAGCTCAATTGAAAGCAGGACGATAACCCCGTTCTTCTTCGTTAACGCACCGTATAAGCCGATGCAGAACAGGATTGCCGCCAGCGTGAGATAGGGAGTAATAATATTGCCCACAGCTAATCCTCCTCTCTCTTCGCGACCACGATAGCACCGATAAAGGCTACCGTCAGCAGCACCGACATGATTTCGAAAGGAATAACGTGCTCGTTATAGAGCAGTTTTCCGATTTCTAGTGTGTTATCCTTGCCAGCATCCAGGGTACCCGAAGCGACGAAGGTCGTTTTTTGAATGGCATAAAATAATACCCCGAACAATCCCAAAGCACCAATAATCGCTAGGCCTTCATGCCAAGGACGCTTAGGCTCCTCTTCTTCCTCTTGTCTGTGCCTCGTCATCATAATGCCGAAAATCATCAGAATCGAGATTGCACCTGCGTAGATCAAGACCTGCACGAAAGCTACAAACTCAGCCTCCAAAATGACATATAGCCCTGCCAAACTTATAAACGTAAGGGCAACGGCAATGACCATGTGAACGACTTTAGTAAATGAAATCATGAAGATGGCTCCGCCAATTGCAAGTAGAGCGAAAACGAAGAAAGCCCAGCTTGAACCGTTGGATAGGAAATCACCAATTCCGCTAAACATCTTTCTTGGCCCCCCCTTTTGGCAAGGCTGAGTTGTTCTCTTGACGGATATTTTGCGTGTTCTCGCTTAACCATTGCATATTTTTGAACAGATCATCACGACTATAGGTACTGAGCTCAAAATTGTTCGTCATGACGATTGCTTCTGTCGGACAAACCTCGGTGCAGAGATCGCACAGAATACAAATCTCGAAGTTAATATCGTACGTATCGATAACCTTTCCCTTCTTCTCGGGGTCGGGATTCGCTTTACCTGTTAGCGTGATACACTCCGTCGGACAAACGCGTGCACATTGATTACACACAATGCATTTCTCTGGATCAAAATATTGAATACCGCGGAAGCGGTCCGGCATTTTAATCGGGACGTCAGGGTATGCGTACGTTATTTTTTTCTGTGTCATACTTTTAAACGTTACGCCTAAACCTTTCATTATGCCCTTCATTCGTTTCCCTCCTTAGAGTTTCCGTAGGAAACTTGCATCGTAAGCGTGATCTTAGAGTTTTGCTTTAGCAAAACTGAATTCGTAAGCTATGTGATGGTCATTATGATCGCCGTAATCAGCATATTAGCCAGTGCCAGTGGAAGCAGCACTTTCCAGCCGAATCCCATGAGTTGGTCTACCCGTACACGAGGCAGCGTCGCGCGCAGCCAGAATAGGAAGAACACAACAGAAGAGAATTTCAGAAGGAACCAGATAACACCCGGAATGAAATCAAGGAATGGGAACGGCGAATGCCATCCACCCAGGAAAATCAAGCTCGTAAGGGAAGCAATGACGAACACGTAAACATACTCCGATAACATGAAGAAAGCGAAGCGGAAACCACTGTATTCTACATGATAACCAGCAACTAGCTCAGACTCCGCTTCCGGCAAGTCAAACGGTGTTCGATTGAGCTCCGAGACCCCGGCTATAACGAAAATGATAAAGCCTAGAATCTGGGGAATGAAATTCCAATGCCAGAAACCGCCTGTTTGATGATCAACGATCGTATGTAGATTTAAACTACCTGTCATCATGATGACACCGATAACGGAGATGACGAGCGGTACCTCATAACTAATCATTTGAGCCGCGGAACGCATACCGCCTAGCAGCGCATATTTGTTATTCGATGCCCAACCGCCGAGGATGATACCAATTGTAGAAATCCCCGTTAGGGCTACATAAAAGAGCAGACCGACATTCAAATTCGCATTAAACATTCGATCCGAAAATGGAATCGTTGCAATAATCGTGAACGAAGGGATAAACGTAATGATAGGCGCCAGAATGAAAAGCTCGCGCTCTGCTTTTTTAGGAATCGTATCCTCTTTGATTAGAAGCTTGAAGACGTCCGCAACACTTTGCAGAAGTCCAAAAGGCCCCGTTCGGTTCGGTCCGATCCGCATCTGCATCCAGCCGATAACCTTACGCTCGAAGTAGATCGCATAGGTTACGAAGCCCAGAACGAGCATCAGCATGACGACACCCCAGAAAAAGAAAACGAAGAAGTTCGTCCAAGTTAGACTCTCCTCCAGTAAATTCACCATTAGGCATCCACCTCCCCAACGACAATATCGATGCCGCCTAGAATCGTAATCAAGTTGGTCATCGACTCACCGACCAGCAGCTTGGGCAAAATTTGCAGATTCACGAAGGATGGTCTGCGGAATTTCAGACGGAAAGGCTCTGCTTTGCCCCTCGATATAATATAGCAGCCAATTTCCCCGCGCGGAGACTCAATAGCCGAATACACTTCCCCTTCTGGAGGACGAATGACTCTAGGCACCTTGCCCATCGTTTCGCCTTGCTCAGGAAACTGTTCCACGGCTTGCTCTAGGATACGAAGCGACTGTTTAACTTCCTCCATACGAAGCAAGTAACGATCATAGCAGTCACCGCCGCTGCGAACAGGTACGTCGAACTGAAAGCGGCTGTACAGGCTGTATGGCTGCGTTTTGCGGATATCCCAGTCTACACCCGTACATCTTAAGTTAGCGCCGCTAAGGCCATACGCAATGGCTGTCTCTGCATCATACTTGCCTACACCCTTGATACGGGATAGAAAGATTTCATTCCCCGTTACTAATGTGTGATACTCTTCCAATTTACCGTACATATAAGGAATAAATTTCTTAACCTTATCGATCCAGCCTTCCGGAGCATCCCACTTCACCCCGCCTACACGCATGTAGTTGTAAGTTAGGCGAGCGCCGCATAATTCATTGAACAGATCAATGATAATTTCTCGGTCACGGAACGCATATAAGAACGGGCTCATGGCACCAATGTCCAGCAGATAGGTTCCCCACCACACCATGTGAGAGGCGATACGTTGAAGCTCCATCACGATTAAGCGAAGGAACTCCGCTCGTTCTGGCACTTCGAGCTGCATCATTTTCTCTACGGCATTCACAAGTACGTAGTTGGTTGTCATCGCCGATACGTAATCCATACGGTCTGTGTAAGGAATAATTTGTGTATAGCTAAGGTTCTCAGCTAATTTCTCTGTTCCTCTATGTAGATAGCCCATCACGGGTATTGCTTCTTTAATAACTTCTCCATCCAGCTTCACGATCACGCGGAAAACCCCGTGCGTACTAGGATGCTGAGGACCAACGTTTAACAGGAGTTCTTCTGTCCGTAACACGAGCTACACCTCCGGGTCAAGCGGTTCGTAATCTTTGCGCAGTGGATGGCCGACCCAATCGTCAGGCATCATGATTCTTACTAAGTTAGGGTGACCTGGGAAATCGATACCCAATAGATCATAAACTTCTCGCTCATTCCAATCCGCGGTAGCCCACACTGGAGCCACAGAAGGAATGCTTGGCTGCTCTCGATCTGTTTTCACTTTCACACAATACTCATGCTTGTGTGTGAGGGATAGCAAATGATACGCCACCTCTAGGTGCGTCTCTTGGTCCACGCCCGAGAGATTGCGCAAGTAATTGCAACGCAGCTCTTCATGATCCCTGAGCGTCAGCGCGGCCTGCAGCCAGCGTGAGCTGTGAATGACCACGTAAGGACGATGCGCGTCCCTTTCGTTGATGAATGCGTCGACGACGGCGTCTTCGCCTACGTCGGCTTTCAAGATCGCAACCAGCCGATCAAGCAGCGGCTGGTTCGGTGAAGGCTCCTTCGGCGCTTCAGGCTCCGCCGACTCGGTCTTCGCCGCGCGCGCGCTTGCTCGCGCGGCACGTGCTTCTGCGGCGGCCTGGGCTTTGGCCGCCTTCTCATCGTCCCCAGCGTCCGCAGACACTGGGGCTGGGGCTGCTGCCGACGCGGGCTCGCCCGTCGGCTCAGCGGCCGCCCGCGCAGCTTGGCGGGCGGCTCTCGCCGCGGCGCGCTCCGCTGCCGCGTCACTTGCTGCTGGCGCGTTGCCGCCCACGGCTGCGTCACTGCCCTTCGCTGCGCCCGCGTCGCCGCTGCCAGCAGCTCGCTCCGCAAGCTCAGCCGCAGGCGCGTCGCTCGGCTCGCTCGTCGTCTGCACAGCCGGGTCAGCCGCCTGTATCTCCGCAGCGCGATCAACCGCAGCTTGCACGTCCGCACTAAGCGGTGTCTTACTAGCGCGCGCCTCTGCCGTAAGATCACCCACTTCAGCGATGGCTTCCTCCAACGGCGATTCATTCACTTTCTTACCATCAGCAGTTGGAGACGGGACTACCTTCTCCTCCGGCTTCTTCTCATCACTCATCGATTGGTCACCTGCTTCCCAGTCTTCGCTTCATAGCGAATCTTCTCCTGAAGCTTGTTTATCCCATAAATGAGTGCGGCCGGATTCGGTGGACAACCCGGAATATAAACATCAACCGGGACAATTTGGTCAACTCCCTTAACAACGGAGTACGACTTCACATAAGGTCCACCTGCCGTAGCGCAGGACCCCATCGCAATGACCCACTTCGGTTCCGGCATTTGTTCGTAAAGACGGCGCAGCAAAGGAGCCATTTTCTTCGTTACAGTCCCCGCCACAATCATGACATCAGATTGTCTAGGAGACGTACGGAAGATGACTCCGAAACGGTCTAAATCATAGTGAGATCCGCCGGTACCCATCATTTCGATGGCACAACAGGCCAGACCAAAAGTTAATGGCCAAAGTGAATTACTGCGAGCCCAAGCTTTCACTTGCTCCAGTGTCGTCATAAAGACATTACGGTTTAATTCTTCCCGTTCTTCGGGAGATATTGACTCTAGACTGAAGTCCATTGCAGCACCTTCTTCTTCCAAGCGTATATTAATCCAATGGCAAGCAAGGCTACAAAAATACACATTTCCACTAAGGCAAAAAGTCCGAGCTGATTAAAAGCAACAGCCCACGGATACAGGAACACGGTTTCCACATCAAAGATGACAAACATCAAAGCAAATAAATAATAACGAATGTTAAACCGGATTTGTCCCTCACCTACAGGCTCATTACCACTCTCATACGTCGTATACTTCTCATCGACGGGTTTACTCGGTCTTAACCATTTGCCTACCGTTAGCGCTACCATGGGGAGAAGAATACCTAACCCTAGAAAGATCGCTACGATTACATAGTTATTTGTATACATCATGTGAATGTAACCGCCTCCATTCGTATTTGCTTTTCTTATGCGTGCTACTAGTTTTGGTAATATTCACCTACAATATTATAACAAAAAGCCTTTTGGGCGTCGATGACTAATTCCAAACCACACTTTTTATTCCTAGTGAGTAGATTTTCCATAATTATCTTTTATTAATCTCCCTATTCGAAAAAAAAACGGAGGAACCAAAGTTCCCCCGCTTTTCATCAAACATCTATTATTTCCCGGACACACTGATACGATTTAATGCTCTTTGAAGAGCGGCTTCCGCACGTTTGAAGTCAACGTTATCTTGCTTCGTTTCAGCAAGACGTTTCTCCGCACGTTCTTTCGCTGCTTTCGCACGATCGATATCAATATGTTCTGGTAGCTCGGCGCTTTCCGCCAAAATAACCACCTTATCCTTGCGCACTTCCATGAAACCGCCGTTCACTGCGATGACTTCGTCTTTGGAGCCCGTTTTCTTCACAGTAATCGGTGCAATTCGCAATGGAGTGACCAATGGAATGTGATTCGGCAGAATTCCAAGCTCCCCTTCAGAACCCTTCACGCTAACCATGTTCACTTGTTCAGCGTACACTTTGCGCTCCGGTGTAACAATTTCCAGTAGGAATGTACTCACTTGGATTCTCCTTCCTTAGAGTTTAGCAAAAACTGTCGTTGGCGATGCCAAGCTTACAGTGTTTTTGCTTTCTCGATAGCGTCCTCGATCGTTCCCACGTTGTGGAAAGCTACTTCAGGAAGGTTGTCGTGCTTACCTTCAAGGATTTCTTTGAAGCTACGCACAGTTTCTTTCAATGGTACATAAAGACCTGGGAAACCGTTGAACGGCTCAGCTACGTGAAGCGGCTGAGACAAGAACAAGCGGAGACGACGCGCACGGTGTACAGTCAATTTGTCCTCATCGGACAACTCATCCATACCCAAGATCGCGATAATATCCAGAAGCTCTTTGTAACGTTGAAGAATTTGTTTAACGCCTTGTGCTGTTCTATAGTGATCTTCGCCAAGTGTTTCTGGCGTCAAGATACGGGAAGATGAAGCAAGTGGATCTACCGCAGGGAAAATACCTGCTGCAGCGATACTACGCTCCAAGTTCGTTGTTGCGTCCAAGTGAGCGAAAGCCGTTGCTGGAGCCGGATCCGTATAGTCATCGGCAGGAACGTAAATCGCTTGAATGGAAGTAACGGAACCTTTTTTCGTGGACGTAATACGCTCTTGCAGTTGACCCATCTCTGTTGCCAGAGTCGGTTGGTAACCTACTGCTGATGGCATACGACCCAGCAATGCAGAAACCTCAGAACCTGCTTGTGTAAAGCGGAAGATGTTATCGATGAAAAGAAGAACGTCTTTACCTTCTTCATCACGGAAATACTCAGCCATTGTCAAACCGGACAAAGCTACGCGAAGACGCGCGCCTGGAGGCTCGTTCATTTGACCGAATACCATCGCTGTTTTTGCGATAACGCCGGAGTCTTTCATCTCGTGGTAAAGGTCATTACCTTCACGAGTACGCTCACCAACGCCTGCGAAAACGGAGATACCGCCATGCTCTTGTGCAATGTTGTGGATCAACTCTTGCATCGTTACGGTTTTACCTACACCCGCGCCGCCGAAGAGACCGATTTTACCACCCTTAACATAAGGAGCCATAAGGTCAATAACTTTAATTCCTGTTTCAAGAATCTCTGCTTTTGTCGACAAGTTGTCGAAAGCTGGAGCTTCTTTGTGAATGCCGCTAGTAAACGTACGGTCAACCGTCTCGATACCATCGATTGGCTCTCCCAATACGTTAAACACGCGACCCAGTGTTGCTGCTCCAACCGGTACAGTAATGGAAGCTCCTGTATCTTCAGCTGATGCTCCACGTACAAGTCCGTCTGTGGAGGACATTGCGATACAACGAACCAGGTTGTCACCAAGGTGAACAGCTGCTTCAACTGTCATAGTGGATACTACGCCGTTATCATTTCTTTCGATCTTGATTGCATTCAAAATTTCAGGGAGTTGTCCGCGTTCGAACTCAATGTCGACGACAGGCCCTGTAATTGTTACAACGCGCCCTTTGCTCATGGTTTCCCTCCTAAAAAAAGCTGTGCCTCCGTAGAGGCTTTATTATTAAGCGTTCGCGTTCGCTCCGGCAACGATTTCCGATATTTCCTGGGTAATCGAGGCTTGACGCGCACGGTTATAGGCTAATGTGTAGCCGCTGATCATTTTCGTTGCATTCTTCGTTGCGGAGTTCATCGCTGTCATTCTAGCACCAAACTCACTTGCTTTACCTTCCAATACAGCGCTGTAAATAAGCGTTTCAGCATATTTAGGCAACAATACTTCCAGTACTCCTTCTGGTGATGGCTCATACTCATAGCTAGCAGCAGCCACGCCAGTGACTTCTTCCATAGGAAGCAGGCGAATCATGGTTGGAATTTGGGTAATCGCATTTTTGAATTGGTTGTATACCAAGAACAACTGGTCATACGTACCGTTCTCGAAGTTCTTCACTGCTGCAGTAGCTACAGGTTTAATATCCGCGAATTTCGGTGAATCCGGAACCCCTGTCACTTCTTCCACAACTGGCATGTTGCGTTTGCGGAAGAAATTACTACCTTTACGTCCGATTACGAAAATCGAATATTCAGCTGTTGATTTATGGTTTTCACGAATCTCGGTCATGACCTTCCGCAACACGTTAGCGTTGTAGCCTCCAGCCAATCCACGATCCGAGGTGATTACTAAATAGCCTGTCTTCTTCACTTCGCGTGTCTGTAACATCGGGTGTTTGATCCCTTTGCTTCCAGCTGCAATGCTTTGAACGACTTCTTTCAACTTGTCTGAGTAAGGACGCGCTGCTTCTGCAGAACGTTGTGCTCGTCTCAAATTCGCTGCAGAGACCATTTCCATCGCTCTCGTAATTTGTTTCGTGTTTTGTGTGGACTTGATTTGGCGCTTAATCTCGCGCATTCCTTTTGCCATACCTGCTCACCTCTCTTTTGAGGCTTAGAAAAGCCTTCATTCGAAGACCTGAATTCAGGCGATCAGCCTGCCCAGGATTAACACGGTAGGCAGAGCTTCACTTCAACATGAAGCTCTGCCATCATGATTTATACAGAAGCTGCGAAGCTCTTTTTGAATTGAACAATTGCTTCTACTAGCGCTTTATCGTTATCCGGAGTGATGTCCTTCGTGTCACGAATGCTTTGTAGAATTTCTGGACGGTTCGATTCCAAGTAAGCCAAGAATTGACCTTCAAAACGCGTTACGTCTTGAACAGGAAGATCATCCACATGCCCTTTAACAACCGTGTAAAGGGAAGCAACTTGCTTTTCCAAAGACATCGGTTGGTGAACACCTTGTTTCAAAATTTCAAGCGTACGAACACCACGGTCCAAACGCGATTGAGTAGCTTTGTCTAGATCAGAACCGAATGCTGCGAACGCTGCAAGCTCACGATATTGTGCCAAGTCAACACGAAGTGTACCGGCAACTTTTTTCATCGCTTTCGTTTGTGCAGAGCCCCCTACACGGGATACAGAGTTACCAACGTTAACCGCTGGACGCTGACCTGAGTAGAACAAGTCGGATTCTAAGAAGATTTGTCCGTCCGTAATCGAAATTACGTTCGTAGGAATGTAGGCCGAGATATCGCCTGCTTGTGTCTCAATGAAAGGAAGTGCCGTCATGGAACCGCCACCTAGTTCATCATTCAGTTTCGCAGCACGCTCTAGAAGACGGGAGTGCAAGTAGAAAACATCCCCTGGATAAGCTTCACGACCCGGTGGACGACGAAGCAAGAGTGACAACTCACGGTAAGCAGCTGCTTGTTTGGACAAGTCATCATAGACGATCAACACGTGCTCGCCTTTGTACATGAAGTACTCACCCATTGCGCAACCTGCGTACGGAGCCAACCAAAGCATTGGTGAAGGCTCAGAAGCAGAAGCTGTTACTACGATTGTGTAATCCAAAGCGCCAGCGTGACGAAGTGTTTCAACAACGCCTACAACTGTGGATTGTTTTTGACCAATAGCAACGTAGATACATTTAACGCCGTTGCCTTTTTGGTTGATGATCGCATCGATTGCAATCGCTGTTTTACCTGTTTGACGGTCACCGATGATCAACTCACGTTGTCCACGGCCAACTGGTACCATCGCGTCAATCGCTTTGATCCCTGTTTGCATTGGCTCATGTACCGATTTACGGGCCATAACGCCTGGAGCTGGGGATTCGATTGGACGGAATCCAGTTGTTTCGATAGGACCTCTACCATCGACTGGTTGACCCAATGGGTTAACAACACGGCCTAGTAGTGCATCACCTACAGGGATTTCCATGATACGACCAGTACGTTTAACTTGGTCGCCTTCACGAATATCTTTGTAAGGTCCGAGAATAACGATACCTACGTTGCTTTCTTCCAGGTTAAACGCGTAGCCCAGAACGCCACTTGGAAACTCAAGCAGCTCGCCTGCCATTACGCTTTCCAAGCCGTGAGCACGAGCGATACCATCACCAACTTGAATGACTGTACCTACATCAACCACTTGGATATCGGAATTATAGTTTTCGATCTGTTGTTTAATCAATGAGCTGATTTCTTCAGGTTTGATACTCAACGAACTTCACCCCTATTCTTACAGTGCTTGTGTTAAACTAACGCTTTGGCCAAACGATCTAACTTGCCTGCCAAGCTTCCATCATATAAACGATCACCGATACGTACTTGAACGCCACCGAGCAATTTCGGCTCAATTACATTCGAAACACAAATCGTTTTACCTGTTATTTTGCTGAAATTTGAAGCAATCTCTGATTGTTGAGCATCTGTTAGCTCGAATGCGGAGTAAACGATCGCACTCGCCTGTCCAAGAGCTTCATTAGCAACCTTGACATAATCGCTTACCAAGGCTGCAAGAATCGATTGTCTTCCTTTATCAATCAAGACCAGCAGCGTGTTCCACACCGGCTCGGAAACTTTGCCTTCGAAAATCTGCTTCAGCAGGTCCGTTTTAGCGGTAGTCCCGATGTTCGGATGGTTCAGGAACTTCTGCAAGTCTGCATTGTCCCTAATCGCACTAGCTACAGATTTCAACTCTTCTTCAACTTGGGAAATGATACCTTTATCCTTCGCTACTTCGAACAGAGCTTTGGCATAACGCTTCGCTACGACGATGTCACTCATACGTTGCCTCCTACCTCTTTGAGGTAATGCTCAACAAGTTGTTCTTGTGACTTTTCGTCAATTTGTTTTTCAATAATTTTGGATGCGATCAGAACAGACATCGCGCCAACTTGGCTGCGAAGAGCGGCAACCGCTTTGTTCTTCTCATTTTCGATATCTTTGAGTGCTTCGTCTTTCAGACGAGCAGACTCTGCCCCAGCAGCACGAATAATTTCATCCGCTTGCTTGGAACCTGTTTGCTTCGCTTGCTCAATGATTTCGTAAGCTTCCTTACGTGTTTTTTGCAGTTCTTGCTTTTGTTCCTCTAACAGTTGTTCAGCCTGCTTGCGGCTTGTTTCAGCTGTTTGTATTTGATCTTTAACCAATTGTCTGCGTTTTTCCATCATGCCAAACAGAGGACCGAACGCAAATTTGGAAAGCAACACATATAGAATCAAAAACGCGATAAGTTGTATAAAAAATGTGGACCATTCAATATGCAAGAAACGTCACTCCCTTCTGATAACGTGGGCAAAACGAAGGCGTGGTGGCGACTAAGGCCATCAACGCCAAACGGTTTCTTAAGCTTTTCCCATAAAGATGAACGCAAGAACCAATGCAACGACCGGCATTGCCTCAACTAGACCTACCCCGATAAACATTGTTGTTTGAAGCGTACCACGAAGTTCTGGTTGACGGGAAATACCTTCCAAAGCACGACCTACGATCAAACCGTTACCAATACCTGCTCCTAGTGCTCCTAAACCGAATACGATACCTGCTGCTACTAATGCTATTGCTCCCATTGATAAAATCCTCCCTTAAATCATAAGTTTGTTTTGTATAAGTGACTCGAGACTTCCCGAGGTAAGTCTTGCTCTTAATGCTTTTCTTCGTGAATCAACGTTTGCGAGATGTAAACCATTGTTAACATTGTGAATACGAAGGCTTGAATTGCACCTACGAACACACTGAAGCCCTGCCAGACGAAGAGAGGCGCAATTCCAAACCAACCAGCTCCTACAATGACAGATATCATAATTTCACCTGCATAAATGTTACCGTAAAGACGGAAAGCGAGCGTAAGCGGCTTTGATACGACTTCAATCAAATGAAGGATCAACATTGCCCCCTTGAACTCAAAGTAATGCGCGAAGTAGTGCTTCGTGTTACGAGTAATCCCTAGATAGTGACTAAGCACGATTACGATAACCGTAAGCGCCCCTGTAACAGCAATATCAGCAGTTGGCGATTTCCACCAAGAGACATGATCTTCCGTTACAATCGAGAAAGGAAGGCCGAGCATATTACCGATAAAGATGTACATAATGAGCGTGAGACCAAGCGCAATGAATCCTTTGCCATGCTTAGACCCAATTGTGCTTCCGATAATACCTTCAACAAATTCAATGGTCCATTCCATGAAATTTTGCAATTTCGATGGATTCGTTACCGATGCTTTACGAGCCCCTGCAAGTGCGAGGATAAGCACGATAATGGTTGTAATTCCAATCATCATAAGTGCTGATGCATCGAAATGAATACCCAACCACTCAAACTCTGGTACCTTATGTTCCATATTTTCCATTTTCACCCCTTTCATCGAATGGAATTACTTCTTAGACTTCCTAATAGAAAGAATACCCAGTACGAGTGTTGCCAATTGAGCAAAAAAGTATCCAACAATCGTCGTGGGTAGCGCGATGTGTTCTGGATACCGGACGGCAACCAATCCTGCGAAACCAGCAATTGCTGCTCTTGTCAGAAAACCAAGGGTCACTTTGCGGCCCTTCTGCTCTATCGCAGCTGCTGCCAACTTGTTAATCTTCCAAGCTAGAAACCTTGCGTTCACCATACTCGCTAAAGAACCAAGCATGATCCCGGCAATGTAAACTCGGTAATCGACAAGAAGCGCCCATGCAGCCAAACAAAAGGATAAGAAAAAAAGAAACACATTTTGAACCGTTTTCAGAGTGGCTGAAAAGTCATCCATCAGAGCCCTCCGTACTGCTTTATCATGAAGTAAATGCTAATGATTCCGGTTACAAGCCCAAGCAAGAACCCACCTAACAACCAGAATTGTCCTCCTAGTGTGTGACTCAACCAGTCGCCGAAGAAATAACCGGCTCCTAAACAAATTACGAGGTCAATACCAATTGCACTAGTTAGCGCTACTGCCCGCCACGGATTATCATTGGGATTTGGCCGTTTCATCGCATCCTCCTGAGAGTTTTCCACATGGGAAAACCCGTCTCGTAGCATAGTGCTACGAATCCTCATTCATTGTATCGAAGCCATGCAAGGTTTGTCAATTGACTGAACAACACATGCCCCTTCGCGCAAAACTCCTCAGAGCCTTGCGGCTCTAAGGTTTGCGAGTTTCCAAACCGAACAGTGCAACTGTACGCTGTATCGTTTGTCATGATTTTGTCACGGTTAGAATGCTTCCGGACGCTCAGAGGTCTTGCCGAAGTGATAAAGTATCGCTTGCACGATGCGTTCAGACGATTTTCCATCCCCATAAGGGTTAGCGGCTTGACTCATTTTGTTGTATAAATCTGCATCCGTTAGAAGCGCGCGAGCACGCTCATAGACCACTTCCTCATCCGTTCCAACGAGTTCAAGCGTACCTGCCTGAATACCCTCCGGACGTTCTGTCGTATCGCGCAGAACTAGAACTGGCACACCAAAAGACGGCGCTTCCTCTTGAAGACCACCAGAGTCTGTCAGGATCATATGGGCGTGCGGATAGAAGTTGTGGAACTCGAATACGTCAAATGGGTCTACCAGCTTGATGCGTGGATGATTGCCCAGGATCTCATGTGCAGGTTCCTTGACTGCAGGACTTGGATGCACGGGATAAACGATCGCAATATCTTCGAACTCATCAGCAATACGTTTCACAGCACGGAAAATTTGACGGTGAGGTTCCCCTTGAGCTTCACGGCGATGCGCCGTCATCAAGATCAGCTTACGGCCCGCTGCCCATTCCAATACAGGGTGTTCAAATTTCTCTTGTACCGTATATTTAAACACATCCGTAACCGTATTCCCCGTCACATAAATCTGGGATTCAGATTTATTTTCTTTCCGCAGATTGTCAGCCGATTGCTGCGTTGGAGCAAAGTGTAGATCCGCTAGCACACCTGTTAATTGACGATTCATTTCCTCTGGGTAAGGGGACATTTTGTTCCACGTACGAAGACCTGCCTCGACATGTCCCACTTGGATTTGCTGCATGAATGCCGCATAGCTTGCAAGGAATGTTGTCAACGTATCGCCGTGCACGAGAATCAGGTCAGGCTTAGCTTCTTGGAAGACAGGCTCCAAACCTTGCAGTACACGCATCGTAATTTCATTCAGCGTTTGACGGTCTTTCATGACGTTCAAGTCGAAATCAGGTTTGATTTTGAAAATATCCAGCACTTGGTCGAGCATTTGTCGATGCTGAGCTGTCACACAAACAAGGGACTCAATATGTTCAGGATGCTTCTCCAGCTCCAAAATAAGCGGAGCCATCTTAATCGCTTCGGGTCTTGTTCCGAAGATGGTAATGACTTTTAAACGTTTCATCGGTTTCTTCTCCCCTTAGAACTTTGCGTAGCAAAGCTATCTTCGTAAGCATTAACCTTAGAGCTTTCCATAGGAAAGCTGACTTCGTAAGCAAATTATTTAGTGCCGAACAGACGATCTCCTGCGTCACCGAGTCCCGGTACGATATAGCCATGATCGTTCAGGTAGTCGTCAACGGCAGCTACGTAAATATCAACATCAGGATGCTCTTGTTGAACCGCTTTGATCCCTTCTGGTGCTGCAATTAAGCACATCAGCTTCATTTGCGTACAGCCTCTGCGTTTCAGCACTTCAATCGCCATATTCGCGGATCCGCCTGTAGCCAGCATCGGGTCAATAACAATTAACTCCCGCTCCAGGACATCTGTCGGCAGCTTCACATAATATTCGACAGGCTGAAGCGTGTCAGGATCACGGTACAAGCCAACATGTCCAACTTTAGCAGCCGGAATCAGCTTAAGTATCCCATCTACCATACCCAGACCTGCACGCAGGATCGGAATGAGTCCCAGCATTCTGCCAGAAATAATACGGCAATCTGCTGTAGTCACAGGCGTTTTCACCTGTACATGCTCAAGCGGAATATCTCTCGTAATCTCATAGGCCATTAAAGTCGCAACCTCGTCTACGAGATCTCGAAAATCCTTCGTTTTCGTATTCTCATCCCGAATATAAGTTAGCTTATGTTGAATTAACGGATGATCACAAATAAATAACTTCCCCATAATTTCCTCCTAAAAAACTACGTTTTATATGTATTTCACAAAAAAATATCGTCATGGTACGACAAACCTCGTCCATTATATCATATGTTATCCAACTTATCCTCTGTAAAACCAAAGCTTCCGTGAATATCCTTTCTACAAGAAAAAACCACTAGGATTTTTCATCCGAGCGGTTTTGGTATAAGATGATCAGCTCAATCTATGATTTCGGGGCTGAACCAGATGCTCTTGAAATCGAACCAACCGAGCGTATTGAAAGAAATACCTTGAAGGTGCGGGCTATACACTAATTGTTGGGTCGTATGAAGAAGAAATAAGACCGATTGGTTTTGCGATAATAATCCTTGCATCGAGCGGATTCGTTGTAAACGTACCTGACTGTCAGGTTCAGCTTCGATTGAGGCAATTGTTTCATCGAACGTTCTGCGCTGCTCATCGGTCGCGTATACGCGCAGCGCCAAGTTGCCTATCTTATACATCTCAATCAGACAACGGGCCTCATCGTCATCTGCGACAACCCCGCCGACAATGATATCTGCACATTGCATCCTATGCACCTTGGACATTTCCTCAAAAGAATATTCCTGTAGGGCTACCTGAATTCCGATTTCGAGGCATCGAGCATGAACCCATTCAGCTAGGGCACGGTTTTTTGGGGTGAAAATCATCGTTATCGGCTGGCCTTCATATCCGCATTGACTTAGTAATTCTCTAGCTCGTTCAGGCTGGTCATCTTCCGGCAGTTCGACTGGCGAATCGGTCGGCAAGAAATCCGCGGCAGGTATCGCATTATATAGCCCCAGTTCCTTAATCATGCCGCTACGATTAAGTACTAGCTGAAGCGCTTGACGAAAATGGATATCCTGCTGAGGCCCATCCTTTCGTAAATTAAAGACTAACATGCTAGAACCCAGCATCATGATTTCTTTTTTGCACCAATGCGCCGGTGCCGGTTGTTTAGAATGACTGAGCTTGCCCATTTGGAAGTTCAGCTGCTGCCACCTGCGCTCACTTACCATTTCCGGCACGCAAAGCAGTTCGATCCGATCCAGGTGGGCAGACTCCCGGTAATAATCCTCGAATGCTTCGAATGTTACGCCTCCTTCATCATACCTCGTAATTCGGAACGGCCCCGTCCCAACGGGGAGCATGCCTGGATCACTCACTTTCTGAGCGCTGTACACATCAGCCGGTACGATCGCGGCCTGATAGGAGCTTACGTAGTGAGGAAACATATAATTCGGCGCATTCAACTCGACTCTTACGGTCAGCCGATCCACTGCGCGGATGTCTCTAACGGATTCCAGCAGCCATCGGTTTGGAGAATCTTCCGTGCCTAGCGTACGTACCCGATTAAGCGAAAAGACTGCATCTGCCGATGTCATCTCACGACCATGATGGAATCGCACCCGTTTACGTAAATAAAACGTCCAGATCGTTGCATTCTCATTACATTCCCACTCATGGGCCAAACCTGGCTCTAAGCTGCCGTAAGCAGGATCAAAATAGAGCAGCGTATCGAAAGCCTGCTTCACGAGATGGAGATCGCCAGAGAAGAGCACATCCACAGGGTCTAGGGTCAAAACTCTCATCTGCATCGGCAATCGAAGGGTTTTAGGATCGCCAGACTCAAGGGTCCCTCTATACCCAAAGTAACTTCCTAACCAAGCTAAGAATCGATCCATGACTCCTGGATCCAATCCTTCTATTTGAAACAAACTCATCGCGCTGTTCAAATTCCCCTGTTCAACATGCAATTTTGCTTCAGTAAACAAAAGATCTTCGACGGAAGCCAGAAACCGGATCATAGAACGGTTGCCGCGCCCGCGACCAGGTGTCCAGGAAATCCATGCCATCTCAATCATCTTGCGAATCAATATTTTCACATTTCGTTCCGTACAATACAGGTAACCGGCTATTTCTTCAACGGAGACGGGCACATCCATATCTGTTTGTTGAAAATTGTGAACCCGCATTAATGTTGTTTTCAACTGCACGTACTGTAAAACAAGCTGCATGGATGCAACCTCCTTTTACACGAATTACCAAGAAGTATAGGTCTGCGCCCTACTTTCGTCAACAGTCCCTGGACCGATAAATGGATAAAAAAAAGCCGACTCCAGAGAGCCGGCTTGAACATTTTTTAAAACTAGAATTAATAAGTTAAACCTGGGTAAAGCGGATACTGTGCTGTCAGGTCTTTCACTAAACCGCGTGCTTTCTCCAAAACAGCTTCGTCTTTCGGGTTTTTCAGGGTAAGTCCAATCACTTTCGCGATTGTTTTCATCGCTTCTTCATTCATACCACGGGATGTTACAGCCGGTGTACCTAGACGGATACCGCTAGTGATGAACGGACTTGTTGGGTCAAAAGGAATCGCGTTTTTGTTTGCTGTAATACCAATTTCGTCTAGAACGTGTTCAGCGTCTTTACCCGAAATGTTCAAGTTGCGCAAATCGATCAGCATCAAGTGGTTATCCGTACCGCCGGAAACAAGATTAATGCCTTCAGCTGTTAAAGCAGTCGCCAATGCTTGTGCATTGTTGATCACGTTTTGTCCGTATGTTTTAAAATCTGGTTGCAGAGCTTCACCGAAGGAAACAGCTTTTGCTGCAATTGTGTGCATCAAAGGACCACCTTGGGTACCAGGGAAAACGGCTTTATCGATTGCTGCTGCCCAAGCTTTGCGCGTAAGAATCATACCGCCGCGAGGACCGCGAAGCGTTTTGTGCGTTGTTGTCGTTACGAAATGTGCGTGCGGCACTGGGTTCGGGTGCAAACCAGCAGCAACAAGACCCGCGATATGAGCCATATCGACGAAGAACAACGCGCCTACATCATTAGCAATGGAAGCCAAAGCTTCGAAATCAATCGTGCGCGGGTAAGCACTTGCGCCAGCTACGAGCATGCGAGGCTTATGTTTGAATGCAGCTTTACGAACATCGTCGTAATCAATGCGGAAATCTTTCTCGCTTACACCGTAAGCTACGAAGTTGTAGAGAATACCGGATGCATTCACTGGGCTACCGTGCGTTAAGTGACCACCGTGTGCCAGGTTCATACCCAGAACCGTATCACCAGGGTTTAGAGCTGCCAGGTAAACAGCCATGTTGGCTTGTGCGCCGGAATGTGGTTGAACGTTCGCGTGCTCAGCACCGAAAAGCTCTTTTGCACGATCGCGAGCGATATCTTCTACGATGTCTACGTGCTCGCAGCCGCCATAGTATCTTTTGCCTGGGTAGCCTTCTGCATATTTGTTCGTTAGCACCGTGCCCATAGCTTCAAGAACAGCTTGGCTAACGATGTTTTCGGATGCAATAAGCTCGATTTTGTCACGTTGACGGGCAAGCTCAAGGTTCATGGCTGCTACAATTTTAGGATCTTGTTTGCTCAAAAAGTTTGTCATATTAAATTCCTCCTACAGGGTAGTTTTATCTGTTAAGTCTTAATTCCATTTGATATGTTAAAAAGTTTAACAATCCGCATCGGGTGCGGCTGTTTGATAGAGTTGTTCCGCTTCATCAGATAGGTATACAGCTCTTGTACCGCCAATCAGCTTAGGCCGGGTAAAAGCCATCGTGACATAGGCATGGCCAATGTTACGCACTGGCGGCCTTGCTGGCACAGCAACTGGGCGCAGATGCATCCCGATGAGCGTACTGCCAATATCGATTCCGGCATGAACCTGAATCGTCTCGACAACAACCGGCTTCGCGAAATGGCGATACGCATAGGAGGCCATCGAACCTCCGGCCCTTGGCACCGGAATGACAGAGACAGGCTCAAGCTGAGGCGCATGCGATAACAGCTCTTCCTCGATAACGATTGCACGGTTCAAATGCTCGCAGCATTGAAAGGCTAAGTGCAGCCCGAACTCGCGGCTTATGCGCTGCGCCGTTTCAAAAATCGGCTTGGCTGCATCCAGCGTACCCGATGTACCGATCCTATGCCCGAGAATTTCACTTGTGCTCGTTCCAATAATCAGAATGTGACTTGATCTTAGATTGCCGACTTTGACCAATTCCCGAAGATTCGTTTCCAAAGCCTCGGAAATATTAGAAAGAATGGAATCTGTCATCGTGAGCCCTCGTTTCTGGAATTTCCCGTTAGGAAATATTCTATGGATGCAATGTGAAACGGTCTTCGATACTTTGTACTTTGTTAATGCGATTCTGGTGACGAACACCTTGGGAAAACTCGGTTTCAAGCCAGATTTTCACGATTTCCTCAGCTACACCCGGTCCAATAACACGTTCCCCTAAGGCAAGTACGTTCGTATCATTGTGCTCACGCGTCGCTTTCGCTGAAAAAAGATCATGCACGAGTGCACAACGGATGCCCGGAACCTTATTCGCGGCAATTGACATCCCGATACCCGTTCCACAAATTAGAATACCTTTGTCAGCTTCACCTGAAACTACTTGCTCACAAACTTTAAGCGCATAGTCGGGATAATCGACCGAATCTGCACAGCTGCAGCCGTAATCGACGACTTGGTGACCTAATGACTCAATAAAAGGAATGATAACATCTTTCAAACGATAGCCTGCATGATCCGCACCTAAAGCAATTTTCATGAATAGAACGCTCCTTTGCATGTTCGAATTCGACCATCCTATTATATCCCAAAGCTCACCAGAAAACGAAAAAAAGAGCGGACACGCTAGAAAACGCGCGTTGCTCTTTTGCCCAGGCGACCGGCCGTATAGCTCAATGCTCCATTGTGGTTACTCCCACTCGTCGCCAGTTACATTGAGTCTTGATTGATAGATCTATTTTATCGCATTCTACCCCATGTGTAAAGACGTATCCGTAATTCGTATATCTAGAACCTGAGTTATTTGGAGCCTTCGTTTCTTGTACGTATTTTCTGAACCAATTTATCTAAACTCCCGCTGATTTCCTCAGCCGTTTGTCGGTAAATCTCTATGGAGCCTCCGAACGGGTCCGAAATGTCAAAGTCAGGAATCGCATGTTCAAGTTTATAAATGCGGCTTCTTTCTTCTACAGATACTGCTTGCGAAAGAGCCTGTTTGAGCTGAAGCTCCGTAACGAGCTGCTCCCTTTCCTCAATCGCCTGTAAAATATGAGCGTCATCCTCGACGTACTCTTTGAGCGTAAAAATCTTCTCAATCGCACCCGGAAACCGCTGGATGACCGTACGCTTATGACCCATCGTCATCGTCAAAATGAGATCAGCCCAATTCACTTCAGACTCTTGGATCGCCAAAGAACTAATGGAATCCTTGAACCCCGCTTCCTGTAAAAGCGATGCACTATTTCGGGAAATTGGACCGCCCGTCACCGCGGATACCCCTGCTGAACGAACCTCCGCCGCAAGCCCTTCTTGGTGCACCCTGATACGCAGCAAACCTTCTGCTAATGGACTGCGGCACGTATTTCCTGTACAGACAAATAGAATTCGCAACATGATTCCCTCCTAATCGTAAGCTAAGCTAAGACGAAAACTTTCTATACCCCTATTGTATCATAGTAAAAACTTGATCCCAAACGTGAGCAAAATAAGCCCCCCAAACGCCTCGCCGTACTCGCCTACCCAGCCGCTTACCTGTCTACCAACCAATAAACCGGCGATGGATAGCAAGCCTCCAAACAGACCAAATATTAACACCGTCAACAATATATCCGTAGCGAACATACCAAGGGATACACCCACAGAGAATGAATCAATACTGACACTAAGTGAGAAGATCGTCAGGCCCAAAATTGACCTATGATCAAAAGAAGTCGCTTCTTCTCCACGAATCGAACTATACACCATATGCGAACCCAGCAGAATGAGCAAACATCCCCCAGCGGCTGTAGCGACATTACCAAGCAGCGAAGAAACATATTGCCCCATAAACATACCCATTAAAGGCATGAGGACGTGGAAAACAGCAATTACGACGCTTATTTTCATAATATCAATTAAACGAATTCCCTTCATCCCTATGCCAATCCCTAAGGAAAAAGCATCCAGGCCCAAAGCAATCGCCATAATAATAATTGTTATCAGCTGCCCAAATTCTACCCCAGATGCGAGCATAGTGCTATCCCCCTTGTCCACGTTTCTCTCTCAAGATATGCGGACAAACAGGGAATCATGCTAGCTAAACACGTACAAGCCGATGACCGGCTGCCTTACGAAGTCGATTCATAATCGCAAGGCCAATCCCCTTTTCTGGACAGCCCTCTGCAGCAATATATTGAATGCCTTCTTGATCAAATTGCCTTAACGCAGCATAAAGATCCTGAGCGATTGTTTCCGGTTGCGATAATGATCCGCAGGCTATAACCACATCAGCTTCGTAACGAGAAGCTCTCTCCTCAAAAGTAAGAATACCCGTTGACTCGCCACGTGCTTTGGCTGCATCAATATCGTTTTGGATCCATTCAGCAACAGATTCTGTATCTTCACCCTGAACGATATGCATAAATCCTTTTGGTGCGTAATGTGTATACTTCATCCCAGGAGCACGCGGTGTTTCGGAATCTTGTACCTCTTCCCGCTCTGGCTCATGAATCCGAATAGCAGGCAGTGCCGATTGCAGCTGCTCCGCCGTAACACCGCCAGGACGCAAAATGTATAGCTCACCGCCTACAAGCTCGATCACAGTCGACTCGACACCAACCCCAGTTGCACCACCATCCACAATCCCGCCAATCCGACCATCTAAATCATCTCTGACATGAGATGCGAGTGTTGGACTAGGTCTGCCTGAGCTATTGGCACTCGGCGCGGCTATGGGTAGTCCCGCTTCACGAAGAAGCTGCAAAGCCACGGGATGATCCGGAATTCGCACACCTACAGTCTTAAGACCAGCGGTTACTAACGGCGAAATGCCACCTGTTTTCACAGGCAGCACAATGGTAAGAGGACCCGGCCAGAAAACCTCCATAAGCTGGCGATGATCCGCTGTTACACGATCAGATTGAATTAAACTTGAGAGCTGTTCGACATCAGCAATGTGAACAATCAGCGGGTTATCTGAAGGCCGACCTTTCGCAGAGAAAATCCTTTCGACAGCTGCCGTATTCGTAGCGTCTGCCCCTAGACCATATACAGTCTCTGTAGGAAAGGCTACTGTTTCACCACTTCGGAGAAGCAGGGCAGCTTCAGCTAAAAACCCACCTATCTCGTTCCCATTACCCTGATCCACTTTCCAGTATTTTGTCACGATCATCTATCATCCTAACTTCAAAATAAAATTCTGATCCTAAATGGTAATGGTGACTTTTCTTAGCTGAACCACGATACGATCTTCTTCACCATTTCCCAGATAAAAAACTTAACTTGTGGCTGCTTTGCATCAACGGATTCCGTTTTTTCTTCAACTTGTGCATCCTTAACGTCTTTAGCGACAGGCTTAGACTTGTCGGGTTTAACCGTTGGAGCAGCTTTACTGTTTTTCGTTCCAGGTGAAGGAGAGGATTGCACCTTACCATCACCCTCTGTTTTCGCTACAACAGCAGCCGATGCTACTGCTTCACCGGACAAAGAATCCACGAAACATAATGGCGGAAACAACACACACCACCAGTTCTGACCTTCCCCCGTTCCAATCGTCACGCGCAGCGCTTCATATTCTCCCGCTGGGTACACTTCATTTCCGTACATTTTTGTTGGAAAAGGAACTTTACCGAGCTCAACTGTATGTGAATAGCTATAGCCACGTGCTTCAATCATTTGTCCTACAAGGATATCAAACTCGGGCAAATGGGCTATTACCACGGCTCTAGCATCTTCCAGCGTTTGCGGCCCAACAACCCATTCCTGCATACGAGCAATAATAGCATCACGAATCTCGCGTTTCAACGCTTGGTCCTGCGCCGAATCCGAGTTTGCTAGAATACGTAAGCGAATAGATTCTTCCGGTATCGTAGGCGAAATAACCGCCGCATTTGAACGATTCGATTCCCAACAAGTTATCATAACAATAAGTGCAAAAGCTACTAATAATAAAGATTTATAAGAATGACGATTAGATCTCTTCACCATGAGGAAAAGCCCCTTTCCCTTCGCTTCTACTAGCCAGTATGGGCAATAAGAGGAGGAGCTAAACCTAGTAATCTATTTAAATTTGTGAAAAATGATAGAGTTGGGTGGGATGGATCGTTGGTGGCGGAAGTGGTGGCATTCAGGCTGAAGAGGATGGGTTTAGCGGTGAAAAACACTTTACTAGAACCGATTACCTCGGAAATAGCCTGGTGACCCAAACACCCTCGAAACAACCATTGAGCTTGGCTGTAAGAATGAAAAATATCGCTAAGTGACTCCTATGCTCATATAAGCAGCTTTAGCGATGAAAAACACTCTTAGCAGACCCAAATTCCTCCGAAACAACCTTCGGTGCCTTCCAAAAATATCGGGTTCGTTCCCAACGCTACGAACGCCCTCTAATCTCGCGATCGGATCGCGATCACATGGCGATCAATGCCCTGGAGATCCGGTACGAATCGGATCTCGTCCCAGTCAGCGGCGGCGCGCAGCATCGCCGCCACAGCCTCCGCCTGCCGAATGCCCACCTCGAATCCGACCACGGTCGGGATTCGCGGCAGCTGCGGCAGCTGCGAGATCATCCGGCGGTACAGGTCGAGTCCAAGGGCGCCGCCAAACAAAGCCGTGTGCGGCTCAAACAGCCGCACCTCCGGCATTAGCGCCGCCAAGTCGCCATCAGGGATATACGGTGGGTTAGACACCAGTATATCGGGCGCGATCCGGCGCTGAATATAGGGCTCGAGAAGATCACCCTCGAGCCACTCCACCCGCGCAGCCACGCCGTGGCGCTGCGCATTCACGCGAGCCATCTCCAGCGCTGCCGCGGAGATGTCGCTGGCCGCTACGCGCCACGCAGGGCGCGCGTGTGCCACAGTCACCGGGATCGCTCCGCTACCGGTGCCCACATCCGCAAGCAGCGGAGCGCCTTGCGGGAACAGACGCGAGCCATCGTGGAGCAAAGCTTCCACGAGCAGCTCCGTCTCCGGCCGCGGAATCAGCACGGCCGGGCTAACCGCAAAAGGAAGGCCGAAGAAATCCTGCTCGCCGATAATATACTGCACCGGCTCACCAGCGGCCTTCCGCTCTACTAGCTGACGCCAAGTTTCCGCCAGCTCCATAGGAAACTGTTCCGGAAAACGGAACAGCAGCTCCGTCCGACTGCAGCCCAGCAAGTGCTGCAGCAGCAATTCCACACAAGAAGAAGCCTCGGCCACACCGAGCTTCCCTAAAAAAGAAGAAGCCTCAACAAAGGCTTCTCTTAAACTCTTAGCAGTAGTCGACATCACATTGCCTGCTCCCCGTTATCCAAAGCATCGGACTGCGCTGCAATCGTTAGCGCTGAAACGATCTCTGCCATGTCACCATTAAGCACAGTTTCTAAACGATGCAAAGTCAAACCAATACGATGATCGGTTATCCGGCTTTGCGGGAAGTTATACGTACGAATACGTTCGGAACGGTCACCCGTACCAACTTTGCTTTTACGCTCGCCCGCGTATTTTGCTTCCTCTTCCTCACGCATCTTATCGGAAATACGTGTACGAAGCACGCGTAGCGCTGACTCTTTATTCGAGTTCTGCGATTTACCATCCTGACATGTCGCTACGATTCCCGTAGGTACGTGCGTCACACGCACAGCGGATTTCGTCGTATTAACCGACTGACCGCCCGCTCCACTGGAACAGAATGTATCAACGCGAATATCCGCATCATGGATGACAATCTCAACATCTTCCGCTTCCGGCATAACCACTACCGTCGACGTTGAGGTATGGATACGTCCACCTGATTCCGTTACAGGAATTCGTTGTACACGGTGCGCCCCACTCTCATACTTCAACTTACTATAAGCGCCTTTACCGGTGATCATGAAAATAATCTCTTTAAACCCGCCCAAATCGTTCACAGAAGCATCGAGAATCTCCGTTCTCCATCCTTGCGCGTCCGCATAGCGCGTATACATGCGATACAAATCGCCCGCGAACAAAGCAGCTTCGTCGCCGCCTGCCGCACCGCGAATTTCGACGATTACGTTCTTATCATCATTAGGGTCTTTAGGCATCATGAGCATTCTAAGTTGTTCTTCCAACTTGGCAGATTGCTCGCTAAGCTCATCGATCTCCATTTTGACCATTTCACGCATTTCATCGTCCAGCTTTTCGTTTTGCATCACTTTGGCATCGGCCAGCTGTTCGCTCACACTCTTATATTCGTTATAAGCATCATATGCTTCTTGAAGATCAGATTGCTCTTTAGAGTATTCTCTAAGCTTCTTCGTGTCACTCGTTACATCCGGGTCACACAACAGTTCGCTTAATTTATCATAGCGGTCCACAATGGACTGAAGTCGATCCAACATATAGGATCACTCCTTTCTTTACTTTTTTTATGAATTACACATTAAATCTGAAATGCATGACGTCCCCGTCATTCACCACATACTCTTTACCTTCTAGACGCACTTGGCCTTTTTCTTTCGCACCATTCATCGACCCTGCAGCTGCCAAATCATTATAAGAGACGACTTCAGCACGAATAAAACCACGTTCGAAATCGGTATGAATAACACCAGCCGCTTGAGGAGCTTTCGTTCCCTTGCGGATTGTCCATGCTCTTACTTCCTGCACCCCAGCTGTGAAATACGTGTACAAGCCAAGCTTTCTATAAGCTGCTTTAATCAATCTATTCAAGCCGGACTCTTGAAGTCCCAACTCTTCGAGGAACATCGCTTTTTCTTCATCTTCCAACTCGGCGATTTCGGATTCAACCTTTGCACTGATCGACACCACTTCGTTGTTTTCGCTCTCAGCAAATTCTTTCACAATTTTCACAAAAGAATTTTCATCTGCTGTTGCTACTTCATCTTCACTCACGTTTGCCGCATAAAGCACGGGTTTCATGGTTAATAAATGAAGGTCGCGCACGAGAAGTTTCTCATCTTCGCTGAGATCCAGACTGCGTGCCGGTTTATCTGCATAAAGCGCTTCTTTAATACGCTCTAAACACTCCACTTCAGCAACAACTTTTTTGTCGCCGCCCTTGAGGTTTTTGCGCGAACGCTCAATCTTCTTCTCTACCGACTCTATATCTGCCAAAATTAATTCAAGATTAATCGTTTCGATATCGCCGATCGGATCCACTTTACCGGAAACGTGAGTAATATTATCATCTTCAAAACAACGAACAACATGCACAATGGCATCCACTTCACGAATGTGTGCCAAAAATTTATTTCCAAGCCCTTCGCCTTTGCTCGCGCCCTTTACCAAACCCGCAATATCAACGAATTCAAAGGCTGTCGGGACAATGCTCTTAGGCACAACGATCTCTACCAGCTTCTGCAATCTCTCGTCTGGTACTTCAACTACCCCAACATTCGGATCGATCGTACAAAACGGATAATTCGCAGATTCTGCCCCCGCCTGTGTAATTGCATTAAACAATGTCGATTTTCCTACGTTCGGTAGACCGACGATACCTGCTTTCAAAGCCATTGTAGTTACAACTCCTTAATTTTCGAAAATCATCCTTCTTATTATATAGCACTTGGAACTCAAAAAAAAGCCTGAAGGCTATTGATTCGCCGCAGACTTTTTTTCCGTTGCTTTTTTAAATTGTGCTTCCCGCTTCTGTACGAAGTAAGTTTCGATCTGATTCGTAAGGATAAAACCCCTTAGCGCATTGGTTTTTTCCTGCGGAATGTCGATATAACTAGCCCCATAATAGAAACCATTTTCAACCTTTTCTTTTCTTACAATTTCCATCGAACAAGTCATCGTAAAGCCCAAATCCAGCTCAATTTCGAGCTGTGAATGCTTTTGAACGATCTTATCAATCATAGAATTATCATTAATGGTAAATCCTAAGCCGTTGATGGATATATTTTTGATTGAAATACCAAGTGGGTTTTCAAAGTGATGTTTATTCCTTTTATTCATATCCTGAAGTCCGAATAAGAGACCTGTTTGTTTCACATCCACACGTGGGAATTCCCGTTTTTCTGCGAATTTCTTACGATTTTCAGGTGGATTAATGACAATGACGGAGCCGAATTCTTTGGCAACAACGGTTGTATTCATCACAAACAAGCCGGATTTGGTATAAACCGTCATTTTCGCTTTATCACCAAGTTGAAAGACATCGTATTCCGGTAATTCCACCTCAATAATGTCTCCGAGTGCATAGGTTAGTACGCCAGTGGCTACGAAATCGTCCTTTCCCAACACAGCCTTACTATCGATTAGTACATCAGCGTCATATCCCTCCTTGCTTCCGTAATATTTCATGACGTTATACCCGTTGGCCATTATAATTAACACCTCTCCCTTTACCCAAGTTATTCCCTATATAAAAATAAACTGCCCCTTATGTAGGAGCAGCCTATTACCTTAATCAATAAAGCTTCGATTTTCGGTAACCAGGCTGCCATAGTTCCAAAGGAACCGTAGACCCTTAGCTTTGCGTCCTTGCTTTTCAACAAGTTTGCCATTTTCGAACCTTGCTATTTATTTCTACCTATCACGTTCTATATGGTCTAAAAGACCTACTAATATCTATCATTATACCTAGCACAGTTGCTATTATCAACAAAATTCCTTGCATAGCTGGTCATTTTGTTGTATGTAATGTAGAAAGATTAAATATCCACAGCTTTTTAAGTTATCCACAAACCTATCCACAGGTTGTTAACAACGGAATGAATGTTCGATTGTTATGCACATGTGGATAAAAATATATTAGCGAGGTGTCCCCCTGTGGATGAACATATCCCCTGGATGAAAGAAGCGATTCAAGAGGCTCTCAAAGCCGAATCCATCCGAGAAGTACCGATTGGAGCGGTCGTTGTCCATCAAGGTCAAATCATCGGCCGCGGCTACAATTTGCGTGAAACAACCCTAGATCCTCTCGCTCATGCCGAAATGATCGCCATCAAACAAGCGAGCGAGCATCTGCAAGCCTGGCGACTTTTGGATTGCCAGCTCTACGTCACCCTAGAGCCTTGCCCGATGTGTGCGGGCGCGATTGTCCAATCACGGATTCCGCAGGTCATCTACGGCACCATTGATCCGAAGGCCGGCTGTGCCGGAACGCTCATGAATTTGCTGCAGGAGGACCGGTTCAATCACCGTGTCGATGTCGTTAGCGGCGTCTTGCAAGAAGAGTGTTCGACGATGTTGACCCAATTTTTCCGTAAATTACGCGGTAAAGCTTAGAAGTTCCTGCATCTAATTCTGCATCGCCGCTGCCAACTCAGCCAGTTTGTTCATCGTATTCCAATTGCGTGTTGTCGCCGTATCTCCAAGCTTCTGGATATTGCTCGCAAGTTTCGAATCCAGAACGCTTTGACGAAAAAGGAAATAAATCTCGCGCCCATTGATCTGGAATTCATCCACATCGCTTATTCCTTTGGACAAGACGTCAGAGGTTTGCTGTGGAGGATATTCCGATAGCACAGAAATTTGTATCGTTTCGCCTTCTAATAACGCATCCACTTCATATGGACAAGTCGCAAGAATCTGTGCCAGCTCCTCTATCGTACGCAAAATGACGGAAGGTGAAACGCCTACAGCTTTGCTGATCTCCTGCTCGATACGCTGGCGCAGCGGTTCCACCGCCTCCTCCGACATGAACAAGACATTGCCGCTTTGCAAATACGTTTGCGCCTTAGCAAGTCCCGCCGCTTCTAGTGTCTTTTTCAAATCCTCCATCTTGATTTTGTTCTTTCCTCCTACGTTAATACCACGCAGAAAACCAATGTAAACTTTCATTTCAGCATCCTCTTCCTTTGATCAAATTATGAGGTATTCTTTGAATTAGATTTACTTCAGTTTGATGGATCGAATGAAAAAGAAAATAACCGTACCCAGAATTAAAAGCAATACAATGCTAAATATCCACATATTTAAAGCAACACTATTTCCCCTTGCAATTTGGATAAGAGTCCATTCGACATACCCAAACAACACAACGATCAGCATCTTTAAACAGTTCATGAATAAGCGTGCATTACCATATTGCCAGGTGGCATTTTCATTCGTAATTTTGTAAGGATAATTAAAAGTATGGGGATATTTGCTTAAGACAGTTAAACCTATATATAGGATCAAGGTTATCACTGGCAGTAGAAAAAGACTGAATTTGCTTCCCCAACCGTCCTCTTTTCCTTGACCGTTAAAATGTATCGGTATTCTTTCTGGTATCAGGGTCCAGACATAGGCTAAATATGCGAAAGTACACAAAATGATTAGGATGGATACTCCATCTAGAATTTTTTCTGTTATTGTTTTTGAAATTATGAATACAGGTCGTTTTTCCAAAATGACACTTCCTCTCTATTCAAATTAAAGGAAATTAAGGTTAATCCCTAACCTATTCTTCATTTCAAATGAACATTCCTTGTCCCGAAGAAAAACCACCCTACTCAAAAGGTTGCGCCACGAAAGCCTTCGTGCTATCATAATTCTTGCCATGCGCCCGTAGCTCAGCAGGATAGAGCAACAGTTTCCTAAACTGTAGGCCGGATGTTCGAATCATCTCGGGCGCGTATACGAAACACCAAAAAGAGCCACCTCAAACAGGTGACTCTTTTTTTATGCTATTTTACTTTATCTCTATACTGACCCGGTGTCATATCCTCATACTTTCGGAACAGTCGAATAAAATACGAAGGTTGATAACCGATTTGCTCTGCAATCTCGTTTACCTTCAAATCCGTACCGACAAGCAGCTTCTTTGCCTTGTCCATGCGCAGCGAAATCAAGTAATCGATAAAGTTCATGCCATTGATTTGCTTGAAAGCTTTACTCAGCGCATAGGATGTTGTATTGAATGCATCCGCACATTCCTCCAAGGAGATATCGCTGCTCATAAACCGCTCATGTATCCGATCCGTTACGCGTTCAACCAGTCGCTTCATATTAATGTCTTGATATTCATTAAGCCTGTCGATATAAGGTGAAATCACCTTCTGTTGGAAGAAACGTACCATCTGTTCCGGTTCCCGAAGCTGAGTCAACTGCTCATATAAGTTGTATCCTTCGAATAAATGATGCGGATTAAAGCCCGTTTCGAGCATCGTATGCAGCATACTACCCAGTACCTGCATCACACCCTCCTGCAGCGACTTTTCCTTGTTCGACTGGCGAACCAGTTCCTGAACAAAGCTCTCGATCAGACTTAGCGACTGCTCGCTTTGTCCCATACGGATCGCCTGCATGAGCTCCTTTTCCAAAGCAAACGGATAGTGCAAATCCTCATTGGGATTTGGTAGCATTTCCTCCAAATCAAGCACTTGATGATCTGCTTTTAGATCGCGATATCGGATAGCACTCCGTAAAAACGACAATAGCTGCGGCAGGTCATGCACTTGAGAAGTTAATCGCCCCATGCCAACGGCTGTTTGCATCTTAAGCAGTGCGCTAATCGTATGCCCCAAATCGTCGGCCAGCAAATAGAGCTCATCTTTGGCCTGCTGTTTCGTTCTATCCATGGGATAGGAGAGAAGAATACCCACTGTCATATCCTGAAAGTTGATAATCTCAGCAGATTGATTTCGCGTCCGAACCATCTCTTGAGCAATATTCGCTGCTGCAAAGGTGACTAACTGCTCCTCACTCTCTAGAAATCTGCCATCCTCTTTCGCAAAACCGGTAATCTGCACCAGCAGCAGAGCGAACCACTGTGATTCCGTCTGCCAACCGAAGCCTTCCATTCGCCCTCTCAACTCAGACTCGCTTAAAGAGTAGAAGTGACCTTGAACCAACTGTAAAAGGAACGCCGTTCTAAGCGCAGGGTACGCCTGATCCAGCTTCGATTCCAGCGCCCTGCTCTCTTGACTTAAATGCTTCCACTCTCTCTCGATAAACGCTAGTTCATCCTCTTGGCCTTCTTGTGTTGTTTTGTAATCTTTGATGACATTCACCAGCCGCATAATCGGTTGATAAATTCGCTTAGAGGCCACCCAAGACAGCAGCACGGCCATAAGAAGCCCTAGTCCTCCAATACTGAGCATGCTCCTCGACATAAACTCCACAGGCGCCGTCAGCTGCGATAACGAGGTCGCTGTTACATACTTCCACAGAGTACCTGAACGGGAAAATTGACCATAAGCGATAGAGTAAGACTGTCCTTTGCGATCCAGTATGTATGAGCCGGATTCCTCCGTCCTGCCCATGACACTTTCATGAATCGCTGCTTCTAGTTGCGCGTGTTCCTCATTAACGGTCCTCTGGGAGACTATAATATGTCCATCCTTGGCCATCAGGAAGGAAGCGCCGTTGTTATCTGTGGTCATTTCCTCGACCATCTGAACCAGTTGTTCTTTATTTAAATACAAAATTAGCGCACCGTAAGGCTCTCCGACAATAGGAAGCTTTTGGATTAAGGCAACCGAATTAGCATCCGGCTTCGCATTTACTTTTGGCAGTGAATCCCACCAAAATACGCCTCTCTTTTGATCCATTAATGTGTGAAAGGTAGTCCGCTCCTGCTCATTTTGAATGGGAACAATACCCTCGCTATCCGAAATAATAATTGGCTCTTGCCGATCCAAATAGAGCTGTGCCTGATCAATTAACGGGTAGGCCCCCTTCATTAAACCCAGAAAACGGTATAAATTTTGCGTCGCGTTGTAATCATAGATTAAATTCATGTTCCCAAGGCGTGCATCCATTCTACTATCCAGCGACCACTGTGTAGCAGCCAGTTCTAACTGGGCCAAACTATCGTTCATGCGGTCCATCGTTTTCTTTAGAAGGGCATCATGATTTCGCATAATTTCCTTCTCGATATGGGCACGTCCTGTAATATAAGAGGTGTATCCGATGATCGCTGTAGGCAAGCTGGTAATACACAGCACCAAGATCAAGCTTCTACGATAAAAATTGCCCCTACCCGAACGCTGCATCCACCAATACCAACGTTGCCTCCACCGAAACCACATAGCCAATCCCTCTCTATCAAATACCGAAATCCCCCTCGACTGCGCAAAAAAATTTGGCGTCGGGGGGGACGGTACTTATTTATTTATTTAGCACTATTTCGTTTCTGGTAAGCGTCATTCAATTCTTGCGTGATCTTCACCATGTCTGGATCTGATTTCAATTTGGTTACATAAGCGTCCCATGCGCTCAGCGGTTCTTTACCCATGATAACCTTGGTTTTCATGTCTTGAATTTTCTTTCTAAGCTCCGTACCCACCTTCTGGTTCGTATCGGAGTTTAGACCCAGAGAAGGATCGCCTACGCTGATTTTGGCTTTCTCGTCAATGATCTTCTTGTTACGCTCAAGGTAGTCATTCGGCATACCTGTACGGTAAGCACGCAGATATTGATCGTATTTCAAGAAAATCTGACCCAAAGCCTGTTGGGCTACGATATCTTTCTTAGCTTGCTCGGTTGGTGTCTTGAAACCATCCTTCTCTGTGTAGTGAACATCCTTCAAGCCAAAGCTAGCCAAATCATAACCTTCTTGTGTAGCACCGTAATCCATAAATTTCATCAGTTGTTTCACTTTAGCCTCAGGCACAGATTTCGGTATGGCATACATTCCGAAGAATCCGCTGTCTTTATTCGAGTATCCGTTCAGCGATACCAGTGGTATAAAGTCCGCTTTCGGGTTCGTTTTACGTAATTCTTCTGTAGGTTCCCAAGCTGCCTCGGCTGTATCCTGGAAGCCACCGCCACGGTTCGCCTTCAGTAAGTCCTTAGCCTGTGTATTTTTAAGTACAGCGATATCCTCAGGAATCAACTTCTCTTGGTAGGCACGGTTCATCCATGTAAGTGCATCCTTTATTTCAGGCAGCACATTCACATTGACCAGCTTGCCGTCTACCAATTTCCAATCGCCATTGACTTTTGTAAAGCTATTCTGAAGCTGGCCCATGTAGGACATACCATTCTGATCGACAAATCCTATATAGCCAATCGTATCATTTTTCCCGTTGCCATCAGGATCTTTCTCAACGAATGCTTTCAACACCGTATATAATTCATCCGTTGTCTTAGGAATTTCTAGTTTCAAGGTGTCTAGCCAGTCCTTACGCAAGTAAGGGAAGCCACCGCCATCTGTAGGACGAGCACGAGGAATACCGTAGGTTTTGCCATCAGCCTGTTTAGTGTTTTCCCAGGATGCTTTCGGATATTGCATCAAGTTAGGGTAATCCTTCAACATCGGCGTCAATTCCCAGAATGCACCTTGTGCTACCATACCGCGTACTTGTGCACTGAACGGGTCATCAAGCAAGATCAAATCAGGAATGTCCCCTGAGGCCAATGTTACATTGATTTTATCCGCATAGTTGTTAGGTGATACCCATGTAATTTTCAGCTTTGTGTTCGTTTTCTTCTCGATTTCCTTCACGATGACGTTGTCCGGTCCCGGAGGTTCTGGTGTGTAATACATCGTCATAATACTGATCTCGGTCGGCTTAGCTGAAGCTGCTGCTCCAGTACTGCTAGCAGGGGCATTCTCGTTGCTTCCGCAAGCTGCAAGGATCGAGGAAACCAGCAGGGTAGAAGCGACGGCGCCTATTGTTTTCTTTTTCATAATCATTATTGTATATCCTCCCCAAATTATCATCAATTGAACTATTCTTTAACAGAGCCAACCATGGCTCCTTTAGCAAAATGCTTCTGCAGGAAAGGATACACCAGCAGAATCGGGACGGTCGCAATGACCACCGCAGCCATCTTCAATGTTTCCGGCGGAATGCGCTGCTCCGACATCATCTCAGCCGCGGCCCCGCCTCCTGCTGCCGTTGAAGCATCAATCAACATATTTTGTAGTAACACTTGGAGCGGCTGTTTCGTAAAATCATTGATGTATAAGAGTGCTGTAAAGAAGGTGTTCCAGTAAGCTACCGCGTAAAACAACCCGAATGCAGCAAGCGAAGGCAACGACAGCGGTAAAATGATACGATACCAAACACTGATGTCATTACAACCATCGATTCTAGCTGACTCCTCCAGGCTGGCTGGAATACTGTCGAAAAAGCCCTTCATCAGCAAAACATACCAACCACTTGTTAGGACAGGCAAGATAAGCGACCACGTGCTATTAATCAAGTGAAGGTCTCTCACTAACAAATACGGAGGAATAATACCTGGATTAAATAAGGTCGTAAGCAGGATTAGCAGCATGATTAGCTTGCGGCCCTGCAGTCTTTTGCGGGAAATCGCATAGGATAGACAGGAAGTGACCAATAAACTAATTGCTGTGCCGACTACGGCTAGAAATATACTGTTTCCTATCGCATGAAGGAAAGCATCCGTAGACATGAGGTATTTGTAGGAAGACAAGCTCCACTTGGATGGAAACAGCGTCAATTCACTTGATAAATAGCTGGACGGATCACTGAACGAAACGACAAAGACATAGTAAAGCGGAAAGAATGTTACGATACCCAGTATGCCAAGCAGAATGGCGTTCACTGCGTTAAACACGCGATCACTTTTGGTTGAAATGTTTGAAGACATCGAGGACTCCTCCTTCCTTCTCTTAATAAACGCCGTCTTCACCAAATTTCTTGGCGAGCTTGTTCGCTCCAATGACCATCAATAAACCAACGACCGATTTGAACAAACCAACAGCCGTACTGTAGCTGAATTGCCCCTGCTTCACGCCTAAACGATACACATAGGTATCGAAAACGTCCGCCACTTCGGAAACAGCCCCGTTCATCATCAAGAATACTTGTTCGAAGCCAACGTCCATAATATGACCGATCCGTAAAATTAATAAAATAATAATAACGGAGCGAATGCCTGGCAATGTAATGTGCCACATTTGACGGAACCTTCCGGCACCATCCATTTTGGCTGCTTCGTATAATTGAGGGTCAATACTCGCCATAGATGCTAGGAAAATGATCGTTCCCCAACCGGCATCCTTCCAAATGGACTGGGCCGTGAGCATACCCCAAAAAAAGCTTTTATTTGTTAAAAAATCGATTTTCTCAAAACCAAGACTGACCAGTATTTGGTTGATCACCCCATCCCCCGTCGAAAACAGCAGGAATGTAATGCCCACGATAATAACCCATGATAAAAAGTGAGGTAAATACACGATCGATTGAACGATTTTCTTATAAGCCATGTTACGTACTTCGTTCAACATTAAAGACAACATAATCGGTAGAGGAAAGAAGAGAACCAAGGACAAGATGTTGATCGCTAGCGTATTACGGAAGAGCATGAAAAAGTCAGGATTTGAAAAAAACCGTTGGAAATGCTCCAGCCCCACCCACGGGCTTCCCGACATGCCTTGGTAAGGTGAATAATTTTGGAATGAAATGATGATTCCCCACATAGGCACATATTTAAAAATAAGGAAGTAGAGCAGCCCAGGAAGTGCTAAAACGTATAAAAACTTGTCCCGAGCGATGCCTGACCAGACCTGTTTCAATCGACTCGCGCCCACTGTTTTTTTATTCAAGTTACTGGTTTCGTAATCGATTTCCATGTTGAATCCATGCCCCCTCCTCTATAGTGATGATTTATGCTAGACGGTGCTAGCGGTCTGCTAACAACTGCTTTCAATTTACAAGGCCCCCCCGTTTCCGGCAATCATCCATTTTTGTTATAGGAATCATGCGGCATGGAAAGGGATAGCCAGCCGATTTCCGCCCATTGTCTTATTTTGCAAACATCCAGTCATAGCCTTGCTGCAATCGATGTTCTATAATAAAACGATAGATTTATTAGTCCTCATTTCGATTCAAGAACTTAATCCGAAAGGAGCTCCCTCTTCGATGACAAGCATCAAAGCTTCATCCTCCTATCGCATTCCGCTCTTCTGTATAGTCACACTGCTGTTCTGGATGTCGATGTATACGAGCGTTCCCATTATGGCGCCTTACGTGGAATTCCTTGGCGGGAACCACCAGTTGGCCGGATGGATTGTCGGCATGTACGGGATCTCCCAAATGCTGCTGCGAATTCCCGTAGGTATCATGTCAGACCGGTTTCATAAGAGGAAGCTATTTATTACCTTTGGCCTGCTATTCACGGCTATAACAGGCTTAGGACTATGGATCACTCATGATTTCACATGGATCCTTATTCTCCGAGCACTGGCAGGCGCAGCCGCGGCAACCTGGGTTGATTTTACCGTATTATTTACGAGTTACTATAAGCATGAAGATTCAACGAAAGCGATCGGAACGATCTCCTTCTTCAATTCACTTGGGCAGGTTTTCGGTATTCTCGGTGCAGGATGGGCGGCAGATTCCTTCGGCTGGGAGGCCGTCTTCATTTTGGGAGCTGTGCTTGGCTTGCTGGGGATGATTGGATCCCTTTTCCTTGTAGAAAAAGTCGAGCTCGATGCGCCTAAAATCACGATGCGCGGTATCGGTGACGTTGCAACTGACCGTACACTGCTGTTCGTATCATTACTCGCTATCTTGTCGCAGGTCCTCATATTCGCAACTGTTTTCGGATTTACACCCGTTTATGCAACCCAGCTTGGAGCTGATAAATTCTCCTTATCGATGCTTGCGTTATTTGCCAACGTACCGGTAGCGTTAGCTTCCTTATTTGGCGGGCGGCGATGGGCTGTCCGGTACGGGGAGAAGCGTATGGTGGTATGGGGCTTTATTCTTATGGGGATATTTACATTCACGATTCCATTTACGCATCATCTTTGGGTGCTGATGGTTACACAGGCTTTTGCCGGCTTTGGTCGAGGACTTTCTTTTACCTTACTCATGGGGATGAGTATTAAACATATGCCTGCGGATAAGCGGGCGACGGCAATGGGTTTTTTCCAAGCTATTTATGGACTGGGCATGTTCATTGGACCCGTTCTTATGGGGATAATCGGCGATTGGTTCTCTCTAAATCAGGGATTTATTGTGTTGGGTGTACTTGGCGTTTTGAGCGCACTTCTGTCTCATTGGTTCGTACGAAGTGCCTCTTCTAAGCATCAAGCCAAACCTAGCAGTTCTACTGCAGCACTTTAACATGGGGAACGGATCTTGAAGATTCGTTCTTTTTCTTTTTGAAGAAATCGTGCAGGGGTACCGGTGGTCGCCTTCGTCTATTCATGCGGAGAGGAGGAGAAGCATATTCAGGAACAAGCACTCGTAAAGCGCATATTGAATGGCGATGAGGCAGCATTCCGTGAGCTTGTAACAACATATCGTCACTACTTGTTCCAAACGATCTATGCCATTGTACGCCACACTAAGGATGCCGAAGATTTATCACAGGATGTTTGGACCCGGATATATTTCTCCCTCCCTCAGTATCAAATGAAGGGTCTGAAAACCTGGATGACTCGCATCGCGGTGAACCGGGCTATCGATTTCAAACGATCGGCCAGCAGGCGTAGGGAAGAAATGACGGCTGAGATGGAGGAACCCATCCAATCCTCAGGCTCTCATCCTTATTCTGAGCATGGTGTGGAACATGAAGTGATGTTAAATGAGACGACTGAGCTCGTGCGTAAGAAGCTCCATCAAATCCCTGCCAACTATCATGAAGTATTAACGGCCTACTATATTCATCATCAGTCATATCAAGATATTGCCAATGCTCATGGGGTAACGGTCAAAACGGTAGAATCCAAGCTATATAGAGCCAAGCAGTGGCTTCGTAACAATTGGAAGGAGGAGGAATTCTTGTGAACCATTATAATGAACAAGCGTGGAAGCAATATGTGGAAGAGCGTCTGTCACCCGATCAATTAAGTGAGATGGAGCTTCATCTGTATCAATGTGATGAATGCTTGACGATGTATATGACATGTTTGGAACAAATGGAAACTGTACTTCCGATCATGGAAAAGGATACGCAAGGGTATGTGGATGCCATCATTGCCCGTACGACAGGAACTAAGCGCTCTTGGTATCACTCAACCATGCTGCATTACGGTATTGCGGCAGCGGCTACACTTATCCTGGTGGCTACTGGCTTCTTTCACGGAATTTCGCAGGAATTGGACTCTGTAGGTTCATTTAAACCTACAAACTCTATTAATACATCTTCCTCCCTACAAACAGATAAACCGATATCGGACCAATTGTTAAATAAAACACTGACGTGGCTAGACACGTTACAAAATAAATAAAAACAAGGAGGTTACACCCTTAATGCCTAATAAAAGCAGCCTAGTCGCTTTCCTGCTGTCCTTCATACCTGGAGTAGGCCATCTATATATGAACCGCTTATTCCGAGGGCTCCTATACGGTGGTGGGTTCTTTGGCTCACTATTCTTAATCTTCGTTGGAGTCGCCGTCTATCGCGCACCCGAACAAATCCTGATTCCTCTTGCCTTGCTGGCCGCCTTGACATGGGTTGTGAATATGCTGGATATGATTATCTTCCTGCTGCGCTCACAGCCCTATCGCCTGCCCGGCTCTTACGGGTCAGAGCAGCATGGGCAGCATGAGCAACCTTCATGGGACGCGAATCCTTATTCCACTCGAATGGCTGGTCAACAAGAAAAAACGAAAATTATGCTGCTCTCCTTCATCCCTGGACTCGGACATTATCAGCTTGGGTTAATGCATAGAGGTCTTACGGCGATGGTCTCCTTCTTTGGGGTTGCGATATTAGTATTCTTCGTCACCATCATGACGCATAATGAAGGCTTTGTTGCCTTTTTGTTGGCCCTGCCAGTTCTGTGGTTTTACACGATGTTTGATGCACTGAAACAACAGGGGAATAAACAAGCAGGGTTAGAGCTCGTAGATCGCAGTATTTTCGAAGACTTCCACTTTGGGGATGACTACGGGCGCAAAAACCGGACATTAGCAACAATTATCGCCATTTTTCCAGGTGCAGCTCACTTGTACCTCTCTATGACGAAACGCGGCGTCCAGCTAATGGCGATCTTCCTTTTCTCCATTTATATATTGGATGTACTCCGATTGTCTCTGTTTTTATTTTTGATCCCGATTCTCTGGTTTTTTAGCTTTTTTGATGCTTTGCAGAGCATTACGAAGTACGAGAATGGTACCCTAATTGATAAACCAATCATCGAGAATTGGACGGCTTATCAACGACCCATTGGTATGGTTTTGATCTTACTTGGCAGCTACTATGTCTTAAAAGATGTTGTTGTCCAATTTATGTATCAAATTCTACCTAGCGCAAGAAATTACATGTATTTAATTACGAATTTCAGCCAAACCCTCATCGTAGCCCTGCTGCTAATCGGTGGCGGCATACGTTTGTTAATGAACCGTAAACAACACGTTTCAACGTTTTCAACGTTTACTGATGAAGCTCAAACTCATTCGGGGTCGCACCAATCGAATCCAATGCATCAACACTATCTAGAAATCGACGAAAAAAAGAACCCCTAAGGGTTCTTTTTTGTCGGTGTTGATTGATTTCTTTAAAACGTGTTACACGTAAACCTTAGGAAAATCTGCTTATAAAACACGGTAAGTGTCTTTGGCACATCCCCTCCAGCCTGATTATAACAGGTAGAAAAGTCCTCTATGCAACGGTTGTTTCCCTTTCGCTAAACGCTCCAACGGAACCACACCTCTCTGCTCACCGACAAGATATAGTATGTCCGGCTCTTCGGTTTTTAAACATTTTGTAAAGATTTTTTTCTAAAGGTTTATTTAATGCCCGTGTCCCTGACCTTCCCCATGAGTACCTCTAGAGTGATTCTGATTCTTTACTTTCTTAGATCCTGATAGTGGATTTGGACTATTATTACGATCACTATTCTTTACCGAACCGTTTTCTACCAGACTATCCCCTGCGGAATAAGATTTCTGTTTAGCCATTTAGTGGTTACCCCTATTCTTGTCATGGTTTAATGCATCTTGATGTCTATTATCATTGACTTGCTGCTGCACTTGCTGAGCCTGATGGCTGTTAACAGGGCTAGCTTCAAAATCTTTAGCTACATTCTGTAAATTTTTATCAACCGCTCTTTGTCTTGTCACTGTGAACTCCTCCTTCGCCCTTTAGGCGTGTGTTACTCTCTGCAAGGCTTGTGCGCATTCATGGATATGGCGAACGTAATCATCCACCAGAGTCTGCACAATTTCGCTGGTCTCATCAATGTGTGTAGTGCCCTGCTGCACATCAGTCAGTTCAACCTTTACCTCTCTGTCGTCCACGTAGGTGACTTTAAAATCGATTGTATAGCCCGTATGCCCCGCCGCCATTATATGAACCCTCAGTGCCTGAGGATCGGCCTCATCGGCCCATACACGCGCCTGATCGGTTGGCTGCAGCGTTGTCGGGAGTACCGTCATCCACTCATTTACCAATTCAGCTTGATTAATCGATAGCTTATCAGCTTTGCTCATAGGTAACACCTCCACATGTATAAAATGCGGAGGCTACCCGTCTTTTATCCATGTAAAAAAACAACAAAAAAAGCCACACGATTCGTGAAAGAATCGCATGACTTCTTGGTTGGGGTATTACCATGGTTACGGAGAGGGTGGGATTCGAACCCACGGAGGCTTGCACCTCGGCGGTTTTCAAGACCGCTGCCTTAAACCACTCGACCACCTCTCCACGATAGGTGTCTCCTGGTGGGGAGACAACCTTGTGCAGTGACAAAAAGCATTGTAGCACAGATCTTATAGGAGAATCAAGTGCTATTTTTTTGTAATCACTTTGACATTGTTCATGTAAGGAATGAGAACGTCAGGAACCTGAATCGAACCGTCAGCTTGCTGGTAATTTTCGAGAATCGCAGCCACTGTACGACCAAGCGCAAGACCTGATCCATTTAGCGTATGTACAAATTCCGGCTTCGCCTTCGCATCTCTGCGGAAGCGAATGTTCGCTCTGCGAGCTTGGAAGTCTTCGAAGTTACTGCAGCTAGAAATCTCACGATATGCGCCGCTATTAGGCAGCCATACTTCCAGATCGTACGTCTTAGCCGATGTGAAGCCGATATCCCCTGTACAGAGTGACAACACTCGGTAAGGCAGCTTCAATAGCTGTAGAACGCGCTCAGCATGCCCTGTAAGCTTCTCCAGCTCATCATAGGAGTCTTCGGGCTTAACTAGCTTAACGAGCTCAATTTTGTTGAATTGGTGCTGTCTAATTAAGCCGCGTGTATCTCTACCCGCAGATCCAGCCTCTGAACGGAAACATGCACTGAACGCAACAAAATTAACAGGAAGCTGATCGTTCGTGAGAATATCTTCCCGATGATAATTTGTTACCGGTACTTCAGCTGTCGGAATAAGGAAATAATCCGAATTCTCCAGTTTAAACACATCTTCCTCAAACTTAGGAAGCTGACCTGTTCCCGTCAAACTCTCACGGTTAACGATATATGGAGGCAGCATCTCTTCATAACCATGCTCATCGCTGTGCAGGTCCATCATGAAGTTAATCAATGCACGCTCCAGCCTTGCGCCAAGCCCTTTGTAGAAAACGAAACGCGAACCCGTCACCTTCGCCGCAGCTTCAAAATCCAGAATGCCTAGCTCTTGCGCTACTTCCCAATGCGGCTTCACTTCGTAATCGAATTGTGGAATCTCGCCTACCCGGCGTAGTTCCACATTCTCTTCTTCTGTGCGGCCCACAGGAACGCTTGGATGGGGCATATTCGGGATGGAGAGCAAGATCTGCTGTAAGGACTCATCCAGTACACGGATCTCGTCATCGAGCTCTTTAATGCGGTCACCGACGACTTTCATTTCTTGGATTAGCTCATCCGCATTTTCGCCGGATCTTTTGCGACCAGCTACCTCTTGGGATACCGTATTCCGGCGGTTTTTGAGCTGCTCGGTTTCTTGTAAGAGCTCTCTACGCTTCAAATCTAATTCCGTAAAGCCGTTCAACTCTTCAATTTGTTTCCCGCGGTTTTGCATTGCAGCTTGCACAGCTGCCAAATCACTTCGAAGTAACTTTACATCAAACAAGGAGATTCCTCCGTTAGCGCAAAATGGTTAGAATATGGAAGCAAGCACCTTTACCGGCTATAATCCGGTGATATCAAGGTGCTTGTACCATCAATTATGCTTGTCTTTGCTTTACCATGTCTAAGAAATAGCTGTGCAGACGGAAGTCGTCTGTCAGCTCTGGGTGGAACGACGCAGCAAGGAGATGCCCTTGCTGCGCTGCGACGATCTGGCCGTCATACGTAGCCAGTACATCTACCCCCGGTCCCACCTTCTCGATGAGTGGCGCCCGTATAAAGACCGCGCGAACGTTCTCGTCGATGCCTTTGATCGGCAAGTCCGTCTCAAAGCTTTCGCGCTGACGACCGAACGCGTTGCGAGCCACCGTGATATCCATCAGCTCAAGGTGAGCTTCTGGCTGTCCGGTGATCTCTTTCGCGATGACAATCAACCCCGCGCAGGTGCCGAAAATCGGCTTGCCCGCGGCGGAAAATTCCTGAAGCGCATCAATGAAACCATAGGTGCGCATTAACTTGCCGATTGTCGTACTCTCTCCACCAGGTAAAATAATCCCATCAAGATCAGCTAGCTGCTCTGTTCGTTTGACAACGACGCCTTCGGCGCCAGCCTTCTCGATTCCACGAATATGTTCTGCTACCGCGCCTTGCAGCGCGAGAACTCCGATCTTCGTCATTACCAGCCGCGCTCCTGCATACGCTCGGAAGCTTGCAGCTTGGAAATTTCGATTCCCTTCATAGGGGCACCCAGGTTTTTGGAGATTTCTGCAATCAATTTATAGTCTGTGTAGTGAGTTACGGCTTCAACAATCGCTTTCGCGAATTTCTCAGGGTTGTCGGATTTGAAAATACCAGATCCAACAAATACACCGTCAGAACCAAGGTGCATCATAAGCGCTGCATCTGCAGGTGTGGAAACACCACCAGCTGCGAAGTTAACAACAGGCAATTTACCTGTTTCGTGAACTTGTAGAAGCAACTCATAAGGAGCGCCAAGTGTTTTCGCTTCAAACATCAATTCATCTTTGGACATCCCTTGGATTTTGCGAATTTGACCTTGAATTGTACGCATATGACGAACAGCTTCTACGATATTACCAGTTCCCGGCTCACCTTTGGTACGAAGCATGGAAGCACCTTCACCGATTCGACGCAAAGCTTCACCAAGATCGCGGCAACCACATACGAAAGGAACCGTGAAATCACGTTTGTTGATGTGGAATACTTCATCCGCAGGGGTAAGTACTTCACTCTCATCGATATAGTCAACGCCTAGGGATTCAAGAATTTTCGCTTCAACGAAGTGTCCAATTCTTGCTTTCGCCATGACTGGAATGGATACTACTCTCATCACATCTTCAACAATTGAAGGGTCAGCCATACGGGATACGCCGCCAGCTGCACGAATGTCAGCGGGGACGCGCTCAAGCGCCATAATAGCAGAAGCGCCAGCTGCTTCAGCGATTTTAGCTTGCTCGGCGTTCATAACGTCCATGATGACGCCGCCTTTTTGCATTTCGGCCATACCAGTTTTAACGCGGGAAGTTCCTGTTTCCATTCTTTATTTCCTCCTATAGCTTCTATGCCAATTTCATGCAGTTTCCTACACGATTCGATAGTAAATCTTCTAAACAATTATTTTACATGAAGGAGGGTTAATATACAACCCATTTTCTGGTCTAGGAGCCGCCTTTAATCCCTTTAAACATGTCGCTGAAGAAGTTCTTGAAGGAGCGGAACAAGAGACGAATCCAGCTGCCTTTTTGTACATCATCATTGGCAATTAGATCAACCGTTTTTTCTTGTCCATTGTAGCTTACTTTCACTTTGCCGAGCGTATCGCCCTTCGTAATTGGTGCTACGAGCTTGCTCTCTTCAAGCGGCTCTGCCGTAATTTTAAAGTCCGTATCTTTCGCACCTTTTCGAGTAACGAACGTCAGACCCGTTTTTGTCACAAGAGGCACTTGTGTTTGAACGCCTTTCTTAATGTTTACGATTTTCAAAGAATCTATTTCTTGCTTTGCATTTAGGAAAGGTTTAATTTCGAAATTATTGAATCCATAATCGAGCAGCTTTCTAGTTTCGTTGAAACGTTCCGGTTCTGTTTTAGTACCCATGACAACGGAGATAATACGCATTCCGTTTCGTTCAGCAGTACCTGTAAAACAGTACCCTGCATCATCAGTAGAACCTGTTTTCAAACCGTCCAGTCCTGTGTAAGCATATTTTTTCAAATTGGTGTTGCTCTGATTTCCTTCTAGCATCCAGTTCCAATTAATCATTGGCGTTTTATCAGCAGCTCTTAATTTTAAAGATGGGATTTTCGTGAATTCAAGTATTTCTTTATGATCCTTAAGGATATTATAGGCAAGAATGCCGGCATCTCGCGCAGTCATTTTGGTCTCGCCGTCAATAGATGCTGGCGGATTCTTGAGATCGGCACGTGAAAGTCCAGTAGCGCTAATGAAATGAGCTTTGTCCGACATACCAAGTTGCTTTGCTTTTTCATTCATCATTTTCGCAAAATTTTCTTCCGTACCACCAATTAATTCAGCAAAAGCCACGGAAGCATCATTCGCGGAGTAGATGGACATCGCATTAAACATATCTTTGAAAGTAAGTGTTTCATTTTCAGCAATCAGTTGACCAGAACCGATCACGTCCGCAGCATTTTTGCTTGCAGTCACTGGCGAATCCCATTTGAATTTACCTTCTTTAATACTCTCCATAGCCAGATACTCGGTCATCATTTTGGCCATACTGGCTGGCGGGAAAGCTTCATCCGCATTTAATTCATAGAGCACAGCTCCTGTGCTTGCTTCCATAATAATCGCAGATTTAGCTGCTGGTTTAGGTTCATTGAGTGCTGGTGTAGGTGCCGTTGAGGCCGCTGGGGCTACTGGTGCAGTCGTGGCTGCTGGTGCTTTGGTATCCGCGGCATATGTTGGCTGTATATGTAAAAGTAAGGATTGAGCAATTAAACTAACACCTAACACCAAAGCAACCTTTTTCTTTGTAAAACTTAAAAATCTCACAATTTCACTCTCCCTAATGATGTAATAACACGTTATATTGTACCACACCCCATTAGACAAAAAAAAGAAGACGTAGGTTCATTTCCCACGCCTCCAAATTCATCCATATTGTGACAATTACAACGAGTAATTAGGTGCTTCTTTGGTAATTTGAATATCATGCGGATGACTTTCTTTTAAACCTGCACCCGTAATTCGAATAAACTGGGTATCATTAATAAGTTCTTGAATATTGCGGGCACCACAGTACCCCATACCTGAGCGAAGACCACCCACGAGTTGATACACCGTATCCGCCATTGGCCCTTTATAAGCTACACGACCCTCGATACCCTCAGGAACAAGTTTGCTCTCGTTCTCTTGGAAATAACGGTCTTTGCTGCCTTCCTTCATCGCCCCTAAAGAGCCCATACCCCGATACACCTTGAATTTACGCCCTTGGAAAATTTCCGATTCACCAGGACTCTCATCCGTTCCAGCAAAAAGACTACCGATCATAACCGCACTAGCTCCGGCCGCGATCGCTTTGACAACATCACCGGAGTACTTGATACCGCCATCTGCGATAATAGGAACTCCAAACTCAGCTGCAGCTTGCGCACAATCATAAATAGCTGTAATTTGAGGAACACCAATCCCTGCAATAACCCTTGTTGTACAAATGGATCCAGGCCCAATTCCTACCTTCACCATGGATGCTCCAGCCTTAATGAGGTCACGTGTACCATCACCTGTGGCTACATTTCCTGCGATGATAGGCAGCTCTGGATATTGTGCTCTAAGTTTTTTCACAGTTTCTGCAATATTAATGTGATGACCATGCGCAGAATCTACGACAATCACGTCGATGCCGGTTTTTACAAGAGCTGCAGCTCTCTCCATAACGTCCTTAGCAACACCTACAGCTGCGCCTACGAGTAAACGCCCCTGTGCATCCTTAGCGGAGTTAGGGAACTGAATGGCCTTCTCAATATCCTTAATAGTGATTAAACCTTTAAGCTCAAAATTTTCATCGACCAAAGGTAGTTTCTCAATTTTATGCTTTTGAAGAATGCCTTCCGCTTGCTGAAGCGTAGTTCCCACAGGAGCTGTAACCAGATCTTCTTGGGTCATTACTTCTTTGATTTTGATGGAATAATCATGTACAAAGCGCAAGTCGCGGTTCGTTAAAATCCCCACCAGCTTGTTGGCTTCATTCACAATCGGTACACCAGATATGCGGTATTTTGCCATTAATTCTTCCGCGTCATAAACATGATGCTCAGGAGTTAGTGAGAAAGGATTCGTGATAACACCACTCTCTGATCTCTTAACACGGTCAACATGCTCAGCTTGAAGCTCAATGGTCATATTCTTATGGATAATCCCGATACCGCCTTCTCGTGCCATTGCAATCGCAAGCGCAGATTCCGTAACAGTATCCATAGCAGAGCTAATAAACGGGATATTTAATTTCACATGAGGCGCGAGCACGGTTGAAACGTCGATCTCCTTACCGAACACTTCAGACTTTCTCGGCACCAACAATACATCATCAAACGTTAAGCCTTCCTTACCAAACTTGTCTTCCCTCACAACACGTATTCCTCCTTAGAGTTCTCTATAAAAGAAAGCTTTGTTCGAATGAATCTTCTCATTCGTTTTGTTATATGATTGCAATCTTAACAAAAGCCTATTTTTCGTGTCAAGGAAAAGGACAAGTCTACCGGATAACCTTCGGCCTGAATAAGTCAATTCCGTTAACGATACGAATACGTGCTGCTCGAGTTCCACAACAAAAATTGTTCCACACCCTGCTCCTTAGCCGCTTTAATTTGCTCTTTAACATCAATAGTCCCATATTTCTTATGGGGTTTCACCCAAGTAGCTGTAAAATCTTGATACCACGGTCTAATTTCTGCAATATGGTTATCCGACTTTGCTAAAAGCTGGTTCTTCCCATTTGCATCGCTGATCGCTTTACGAATAACCGCATAGGGCTGTAGATCGGGATTCTTAATCCCATATACCCCACTAGAATAATGAGAGGGATACAGCATAGGTGAAATATAATGAACTTGCTTACTGATCATCGACCAATCTTGTCCAATGCCCATATCATTATCAGACGAAGTTGTTAATCCAAAGACATCGGCAGATAAATAGGCTTGTCCACCAATTTGTTCTTTGGCTTTTTTGAGGAAATTCTCGATTACCTGCGCTTTCGTCCAATTATTAGGGTTATCGAATTTGACCTCCTGATCCACTTTCTTACCATTCTCAGGAAATCTCACATAATCAAACTGGATTTCATCAAAACCTAATAAAGCTGCTTCCTTAGCAACTTGAATGTTATAATCCCATACTTTTTCCTTATAGGGGTCCACCCAAGCCGTTCCTTTACTATCCTTCCACACGTTACCCGTTTGAGTCATCATCGCATAATTACTTTTTTTCATGCTTAAATAGGGATCTTTAAAAACAACGACTCGTGCAATCGAATATATGTGCTTCTCCTTTAACCTTAGAAGCATGGCTTTCAGATCACGAATAATAACATGGCTATTAGCCCCTATCTCATTCACCAAAGGGACCGGCGACGGATATGTAACTTGTCCTGAATCGTTCTTAACATCGATAACCATCGCATTCAGATCAGTTTGATCCACTAGGTCAATCAACTGCTCAAATTTATTACCTACCGCTGACCAAGCAGATACATAAATACCTTTTACAATCTGCTTAGCGGGTTTTTGAGGCGTGTGCTTGACCTCATCAGAAGACATTAGCTTCGTTTCTTTGATTGAAATAGGCAATGTCTTTCCTAAATTGTTTAAAGCGTCTAGCGGATCTGTACCATCCTTGATCGAGTCCATCCTCACGGAGCAGCCACTTACCATTTGTATCACAAAGAAACCAAGAAACAAAACACGCAAACATCTCCTGTATATCGATGCACCCATACCAATCCCTCCTCATAGGGCTAGTATGGTTTAATATGTCGTTTTGTACTGATGTAAAAAAAAGAGTATTTCTGGAATTTCTTCCAAAAATACTCTTTATATGTGCTTGGCAACGTTCTACTCTCCCAGAACCCTGCGGTTCAAGTACCATCGACGCTGGAGGGCTTAACGGTCGTGTTCGAGATGGGAACGCGTGGGTCCCCTCCGCCATC
>NZ_JCAUAW010000027.1:0-79259 GCF_059692155.1 Paenibacillus sp. JT22N1 | reverse complement strand
AATCCGGTTCTGCAACCTCACACTATTCGTTACCCAAAATTCCCGATCACTCATAATCGTTTGCAACCTTTGAAAGACAACAGCGTGCCGAGCGAAATCATAGTAGAAACCTCGACTAACCACATCAGCAATGACGAGTGCATCCTTCGGATCACTCTTGGAGGGGGAATTATCGCGGTTTTCCTTGTTTCGTTTGGTGGTAGCTGGGTTCACCATGACAACATCTTTGCCCTTGTCAGCAAGCCAATTAGCAAGGTTATATCCATAGTGTCCCGTTGGTTCCATACCGATTATGACGTTCTTTAAATGATGCTTCTGCCCAATCTCATGGATCCATCGCTCTAATTTCATATAACCTTCAATTGTATTTGAGAAAGAAAGATGCCTCTTAGTAAGTATGATTCCTCGAAAATTTATTGCTTGTGCGACATGTGTTTCTTTCGCTATATCGATTCCCACAATGAGGTGAGTCGTGGAAATTCGTTCGATCCGTTGATTTTGACCGTCAGATTGCTTAAACTTCATAATAAGAGCGCCTCCTTGATGGTGTTGGGTTAAACCCTTTGACAAACCCATCATACCGAGGCGCTCCTTTTCTTTCAAAGTCCAATTCTTAGGACTAACAGGAATGTTTAGCTAAATGATGAGTCTAAAAAAGGATCTGTCGGGAATGAGAACAAGTTCTTGTCAAAATCGGGAATGGGATCAAGTTCTTGTCATTTGTTTTTGACAAGAACTTGATCCCATAAAAATAAAAAACCGCGTAATACGCGGCAATTAAGGGGACAATGTTCTTGTCACCTGACATCATACGACACAAACATATGGGCTTTGAAATGAAAAATCGCCTATTTATGGGGATCTGTAAGCACTCATGTTTGTGTCGCCGGACAACATAAAAATAATGAAAGCTTGATTTCTCAGCTTTTTAAGATCTTCAGATCGCTTTGTTTTCAAGAAAATGACGCAATAAATTTAGTGCTACTGTTTTCCGATAAACCGCTGTAGAGCGTTGATCATCTATTGGTTTTAATATGCTTTCAAAATCAGCAACAACCCCATCAATTAACTCATTATCCAACGGAAATGCTTCTCCCAATAATTTTTTTTCAATATCCATGGAACGTACAATGGTTGGTCCTACAGCACCGAAAGCAAATCGAGCATCAGAAATCCTGCCTTCATCCCAACGCATCGAACCTGCAAACGATATTTTTGCTATTGCATCTGCTCTTCTGTTAGCCACTTTCTCAAAAACAAAATAGGTACTATCCTCCTGCACTTCTGGCAAAATGATTTCTGTAACGATTTCATCTTTAAATCTGCTCACTTTTCTTGGGCCCTGAATAAAATCTCGAATCTCAGCTACCCTTTCTCCTTTAGAGGATCTCAATCGTATTTTAGCGTTATAGATATATAACAAAGGTAAAGTATCTCCTGCAGGAGATGCATTGCAAATATTCCCGCCAATCGTTCCCCTATTTCGAATAGCTGGCGCGGCAATTTCTTTTATTGCTTTCTTTAGTATTTTCGGTATGAGGGGGTGTTCCATCATATCGCTAAAGGAACAACAAGCACCTATATGAATGTCATGATTCATCATATAAACCTGCTTTAATTCCTTTAAATGATCGATAAAAACAATGGGCTTAACAAACTTGGCAGGGCTCCCTCTAGGACTTTTATGCTGTACCATGACATCTGTGCCGCCCGCAATAATTTGGCAGTCTTCTCTGCTTAGTTGAGAGATGGTTTCTTCTACACTCATAAATCGGTAGGATATAATGGTTTTCATTACCATAAGCCTTCACCCTTTTTCGCTGCTAAGTCAATCGCATCCACAATCATGTTATAGCCGGTACAACGGCACAAATTTCCGGAGATTCCTTCACGAATCTCTTCTTCTGTCGGATGAGGAATTTTGGATAACAGGGCTGCGCTTGCCATAACCATTCCTGGTATGCAAAAACCACATTGAACTGCACCTGCTTCAGAATAACATTCACTTAACATTTGAAACTGTTCTGTCTTACAATATCCATCAATGGTAATAATATCAGCTCCTTCGATGGCGCCAATGGGAATGAGGCAGCTATTTTGCACAAGAGTATTAACAAGGACACTACAAGTCCCGCATTCTCCATCGCCGCAGCCCTCTTTTGGACCAATTAACTGAAATTCGTCTCTTAATAAATCAATCAATCTTACGGTGGATGGAGCTTCTGTTTCCACTTCTCTTCCATTAAGGTGAAATTTAATCAATCGTTTCCCCCGCCTTCTTTGTCAAACTTTCGATAATCAATTCTGGTGTAACAGGAATTTGAAAAAAGGATTTTTGCAAGGCATCTTCTATCGCTGCTTGCACAGCAGGAGCTCCTCCCGTTAGTGGCAATTCACCGACACCTTTCGCGCCATAAGGTCCTCCAGCAAAAGGATTATCATAGAGTTTGCTTTCAATATGGACAACATCCCTAGACGTTGGGGGGCCATAGTCTGAAATGCTTTTTTGCTCTATCTTGCCTGATTTAGACGTCATTTTTTCCATACAACCGTAAGCGATTCCTTGTACCATGCCACCATCGATCTGACCTTTAACAATTTTTTCATCAATCGTTTTTCCTATATCAAAGCTGCCGTAAATTTTCTCCACTTGAACATTTCCAGTTAAAATATCTACTTCTAGTTCTATCATATTTACTCCCCACGAATAAGCGGGATAGGCATCTCCAGAGAAATTTTCCTCATCCCAAGGAATCATTTCTTCATGAATATAGTGTTCTACTACCTCTTGAGGTACACCTGATTGCCACCCTGCTTTCAGTTTACTTGCTGCCCGTTCCAGCAATTTGCCGACAATCATCGTGGTTCTGGATGCTACGGTTGGACCAGAATCAGGAACTTCATTCGTATCCGGATATGGAAACGATATGTCCTCGTAAGGCAGCCCAAGCTCTTTAGCTACAATTTTGCTCATAATGGTTAGCGCGCCCTGACCCATATCTGAATTTGATATCTTGATCAGCACCTGATCGTTTTCTGTTTTTGCTAACTTTACAGTAGCTTTAATATGGTCTCTTTCCCCACTGCCGGTGAAACCACAGCCATGCAAGAAAAAGGAAGCGCCTATCCCTTTTTTGTAGCGCTTGTTTTGCTGGTTAAAGCCGAGGAACTCTTCTTTTTTCTTTGTGTAGTCGACTGTAAGCATTAAATCTTTGATTATGTCTTCCATCAAAACCGGGTCTTTAAATCTTCCGTTGGTAATGGTTGAATCACCTTGTTTCACCAAATAGTTTCTTTTATATTCAATGGGGTCTCGTTTTAGCTTTCTACAAATGTGTCCCATAAGACTTTCAATTGCTGCAAAGCTTTGCGGTGCGCCAAAGCCTCTAAAAGCTCCATTGGGCACAGTATTGGTTTTAAGCGCATAGCCTTTCGCATGAAAGTGCGGAATTTTATATACGCCTGCACTGTTCAGTAATGCCCTCTGCAAAACGACAGGACTTAAACCTGCATTTGCTCCGCTATCAAGAAAGAGCTCTACATTCATACTTAGAACATTTCCTTCTTCATCTAAAGCTGTTCGATATTTAAATTTGGAAGGATGTCTCTTTGTCGTTACTTCAAAATCCTCTGCTCGGTCAAACAGTAGCATGACCGGTTTTTTAACAACCTTAGCAGCTATGCCAACATGACAAGCCATCATAGAAGGGAAATCTTCCTTCCCGCCAAACCCGCCGCCTGTAGGACTTTGAATCACCCTTACCTCATCATCCTCACATGCCAGTGCGCTAACCAATGCCTTTTTCACATAATATAGACATTGCATCGACCCTTCTACGAGGAGTTCATCCTCCGTATAAATCCCAAGCATTCCTTGGGGTTCCAAATAGACATGTTCTTGATAACCCGTCTCGTAATCTTCTTCTACGATTTGATGCGCATTTTTTTCGATAGCTTGTAACACTTCGAGACTTTCTCCAAATTCATGACTGGCGAATACTCCCGTTCGATCCTTTTGTATAATTGCTTCATCTAAAGAAAGGATTGCTGGATGTTCTTCAATATCCACTTGGGCTTCATCTAATAATTGATGTAGAATGTCTAACTTAGGGCCCACTAGCATGAAAATGGGTTCACCAATATAATTGACCCATTCATTAGCAAAAATGGGCTGATCCTTATGTAACAATTTCACAAAATTGGCCCCAGGGATGTGTTCGGCTCCAATTTTTTCATAACCTTCAGGCAATGGCGGCAACTGGATCGATCGTACTTTACCGTATGCGATAGGTGAGCGATACAATACACCATACAGCATAGAGTCTAGTTTCACATCGCCGATATAAGCTAGTTGACCTGATACTTTCCCATCATGATCTTTTTTTTTCACAGAGATACTAATATCTTTAGCATGCATGGGAGCAGCCCCCCTTATGGTAATAATAAATTTACGAAATTGTTATCTTTTCCTGCTGCATTCGTTGTAAAAATCGGTTGCTTTTTTAAAATCTTCCGGAGTATCAAGATCCATGAGGACACCAGGGTCTTCTATATTCACATAATTCTTTTCATATTCTTGAAGAATCTTTCGCAGATTACTATCAGCCTTGGCTTCAAGAATGCGGATCTTTATTTCGTCCGTTAATTTAATGGGGTGTCCACTTTTCAAATGATAACTTGGAATTACCACCTTCCCCTTTTCTTTTGCTAAATTCCGTATCGTTTCCTTTTCCACAAGCGGACAATCCCCAGGCGTAATAAATAAACTAGATGCTTCCACTTCTCTGCAACCTCTTTGAACGGAACTAAACATACCTTGGTCAAAACTTGGATTAACCACACATTCGATATCCATGTCGTATTTGTTATTCTTCTGCATCTCTGATGTTGCTTCTTTTATGCGTTCCCACTGAAAACCACTCACAACGATAACCTTTTTACATATTCCTTCAAATTTGGAGATGGTATGCTCCAATACTGTCATTTCCCCTAGTTTTAAGGTCATTTTAAAATCATTTGCTCTGCTTGAGTATCCGGCTGCAAGGATGATCGCTTCCATCGTTTCCACCTCTTTGGCCAAATGTAATATAATATATGCTTCTGAATTTTGATCTATCCTATCACCTCAATGTATTGGCTCAATAAATACATACTGAATGCCGCCACAGATCCCTCCATCTTCATAAAACAGCCCTGCAGTCAGATCAACCGTGTGCTGGGTGCTCATCTTTGTGGCTATAACATGCATGGCTATTTCAATTACCTCGCCTTCCCCGCAGCCGCCTCCGATCGTCCCGGCTATTGTTCCATCGGCATAAATAATCATTTTCGCGCCGACCTTTCTGGGCGTAGAACCCTTCGTTCGAATCACGGTAGCCAGAGCAGCCTTTGCACAGGTAGATTTAATCCTCACGATCCGTTTCATCAGCTCAAGCTCGTTCATTCATCTTCCTCCTGCCTATCCACGATAAAATGGCCGATTTCTTCTTTTAGTGATTTTCCGGATTTATGATTCTTCACCCGTAAAATTTCCGCCAATACACTGATTGCTATCTCCTCAGGCGTTTGTGCGCCAATATCCAGGCCAATAGGAGCGTATACATTCTGAAATCCGACATCTGGAAAATCCTCATGGAGCTGAGAAAATACACCTGAAATGCGTCTACGGCTTCCAATCATTCCTATATAGGGAACAGAAAGATGTAGGATTTCACGAAGGATCGCAACATCATACTGATGGCCCCGTGTGAGCAACAAAATATAAGGCCTATCCGTTATGTCCAAATTTCGGAAATACTCATTATAAGGTCTACACGCAACCTCGTCAGCCCAAGGAAATTGTTCAAAATTCGCAAATTGAGCCCTATCGCAAATGACAGTGATATAAAACCCAAGCTTTTTACCCATTTCCACCAAAGGCTTCGCCACATGGCCAGCTCCCGCAACAATTAAATGCAGCGGCTGAGGATACACTTCCACAAAATATTCAATTTCGCAGGACTTTATTTGTGAGATGCACGTATTTGATTTTTGATGGGCCAACGCCGTCCTTGCATTTTCCAATAAAGGCTGCCATTCTTCCAATGCTAATTCTTTTTCACAAAATACTTTTCCACCAGAGTAAACCAGCAGCTTGGTTCCCACAGTAACTTCCCTTAGCTGACAATCATGGTTTGGATCATGAAGATTGATCCTTGTGACTGTGATTAAGGCAACCTCAAATCGATTTTCAATTGAGGAGATCAGTCTCTGATAAAGTTCCATGCATCTCGCCCTCTCTGATAACGAAACTTCATTTATAGATATATATTATTTAACAGTTATAATTATCAGAATTTTATTTCAGAGCATAGATACTTTCACTCTGATTATCTTATTCAGCTGAGCTGCCCTTTAGATAAGGGGGATTCCTTATGAGCCCCTCACCTTGCCGCATTTTTCACGCATCTCCATCGACCTGAAAACAATCTGATTTCATACTAAAAAACAGCTTTGGTTCAAGACTCTGAAAATAAAGTCTTAGACCGCAACTGTTTGAGCGCCTCTATTCAACTAAAGTGTCCCCATCATTCAGTCTTGTACATACATTTGTGTTAGAGATTCAAACTGCCGCGTTAAAGAGAAATCTGTGCGTTAGCGGAGTGAAGGGCTGTCATGCGGCAGCTCTTCACTGTTTAACTATCGTTCCTCGTTAGTTGAACTGACTGCTTAATTTATTTTAATCGAACAGATAACCCAGAGAATGTAATTACCACGAGTACCATTACCCCTAATGCAAAGATTGTCAAGTTGCTCAAGTACAAGAGGCCAAGTTTGTTCATGCCCATTCCTTAGAATCCTCATCTTGAAACCCCGTATGCGTAAGACGCAACTTTGTTCTGTTTCCATTGGATTCAAGCTCCACCGTGAAAAAAGAAGACGGATCCCGTCTACTAATTTGTTCGCCATCTTTTGAAACGTTATTCGCTTAATCAATCAACGAAATATTATTTCATTGATTGATTAAAGCTCCCCTCCTCTGCTACTATGCAAGCGGTAATGTAACCTCGAACCGAGTTCCATATCCTTTACGAGAGGTAGCTGTCATATTTCCCTTATGATTTTCAATGATACGGTAACAAATAGATAATCCAAGACCTACACCATTTTCCTTTGTTGTAAAAAATGGATTAACGATTTGATCAAGTTCTTCCTTCGTCATTCCCACGCCATTATCTTCAATGATGATCTTAAATTCTTGATTATCAGGAACTAACTCAGTACATAGTTTAATAAATCCATTTTTTTTAATGGATTCGATTGCGTTCTGAAGAAGGTTAACTAATACTTGTTTAATCTGAGAAGGGTCAATCATCGCTATCGTTAATTCGTCATCATAGATAGCTGTAATTGAAGTGTTTTTTAAAATGGCTTGACTATCCATAAAGCGTATGGTGTCTTTCAATAATTCTTTCATATCAATTGCTCTTCTCTCTGGAGTACTAGGCTTCGCCATGACTACAAAATCCGAGACCAACTGTTTCATACTTTGAAGTTCCGTATTAATTAAACCAACGTATCTCTGAAATTTTTGTTGATCATTAGACTGTTGTAAGAGTTGGAAGAAACCAATAATAGAGGTTAATGGATTCCGAATCTCATGAGCTAATCCAGCTGCCATTTTCCCAATTGCTGAGAATTTTTCAGAGTTAATGATTTGCTTCTCCAAGATTACTCGATCTGTGATATCACGAAACTGAGCGAATGCACCAAGCAATTCACCACGTTCATTTAAGATTGGCAGCACATCAAAGAGACACACATTTTCTTGATCTAATGAATAACGAAAAGTGAGCTCGATATTTTCACACTGCTTACGATATTTGAGTGCTTGATAGAAATAGCTTCCAAAATGTTCAAATGGAAAAACCGGTGTGCCTATAACACTCATTCGATTTCTTCCCGTTATTTTTTCTGCGTAAGCATTAAATTCTGTAATGATTCCTCTCTCATCCGTCATGATGATACCATTTCGCATATTATCGACTACAAGCTGCTGTATGAGGTTTTGATTATGATTGGTGAGGCGTAGTGACAATTCTCGCTCAATAGAGTCCACCATATTTGCAAGCAGTGCTAAATAAGTATGATTATGATGCTCAACAGAAGTCATGATTGAAATAGCACCTGAGAGGTTGTGGTAATTTGTGAAATGAAACGGGACACAGTAGCAAGCAGCATTCTCCAACATCGTATGGTAGTGTTCCGCACCTATAATTTGAATAGGCTTTTGTTCTTGAAGAGCCAGAGCTACCACGTTCGTCCCCATAAATTCTTCATCGAACTTAATGCCGTCTTGGATGCCTAATTGATTTATCATCGACTTCATTGTCTTATCGCCATAATTATCTAAAATGTAGCCAGTGTCATTACTGACAACTATTAAATGAGGTGTCCCCGACACGAATGCTAATATTTTTTCTGCAAAATATTTAGTGACAACAAGGATATCCCTATATTTGTCCTTCTCTTCATGAAGTTGTATTGCTGACAACTTAAACCCCGGCGTAGGTATTTTCGTGGGGTCCATCCCCTGTTCCAAACACCTAAGGCGGGAATTTGCGATCCATTTATTCATATGATTCTCCTCAATTTTATAGCAACTTCAAATATCAATAGAATTCGAAATTAACAATTCTTACTGCTATTGAAAGGAGTGGTAGTAGAATGAATTTGACAGACTTACATGCTAAAACCCCCATCGATTTCCGAAAGGCTACGTCTACATGTGTTACTACTCCCTACTCTTGGTCGATAATAATTCTGCTGCGTTATACTCGATTAATGAATCTTGAGTATACGTAAACTACCTGCTTTTACCGCTGCCGCTTTGTTGCCGTTTAATAATCTCATTACCTTTTCCCCTTCCAGTGAAATCTCATAATTACATTTATAATGGCCCAATATGCAAATTTTCGTAGTAATTGACTAATCATCCCCTTGACTGAGACCTAAAATCTTAGCCACTCGCATTTAAGAAACAACTTTGAATGGTCTTTCGGAGCTTGCATGAGTCTCTCTTGATTATCTTTACTACTTTTGTTTGAAGAGGCAGTAGTATTGCTCGAGGAGTCTTCCCCTATTATAGTAAATTATACCATAATAAGTGCTTGATCTAATAAGTTCCGCAGGTCAAGCCGACAAACCCATCATACCGAGGCGCTCCTTTTTTGACAAAGGCTATTTCTTAGCCCTAACAGGAATGTTTAGGTGAGCAAAGGGCCACCTCGCGGTAGCCCTTATTGATTAATCTATAGTTTCCCGTTAGTTCAACGCTCACCCATCAAAATCAACCCCATACGCCTACGATGATAACTCCCAGCGTAATTAAAATTGATGTAAGTAAGCGTCTTGTGCCTTGTTTTTCTTGGAGAATAATTATTCCCATGACCGTACCAAAAACTGTTCCTATTTCCCTCATAGGAGCGAGTTGAGCTACAGGTGCAAGTGATAAGGCAAACAAGAACAATAGATAACCAGTGGGTACAATAATCCCACCTAACAACATTATTTTCCAGTTTGCGTTTAGTTCCTTTCGGATGCCTTTGGAGTTAAAAGTTGCCCATGAAAGAGCTAGTAGATTCCTATATTTGTTGCTTCGTTTAAAATTACAGGTGAGACATAGCTCCACGGCAAAAATATAATAAATGCGGCAAGTTGACAAAACCAAAGAAAAACATTTTTGTTTATGCTTCTTTTAGTATAAAAGTCTCCAAATTGAATGAAGGCAACCAGAACCGAGTACGAGTATTACAGCTAAACTAAACACTGGCTCTACCACCTTCCAATAATAGACCGACCAATTAAATATTTTACCATATATTTCACCTACGGTGGGAATATACTTCTTATGTATTCGTTAGAGTATCCTGCCCGTAAAGGCCACAGTCGTTGCGGCAGCCCACAAATCTAAACAAAGAAAAAAGCACCGCGACGGTGCTTAGGGTTGTTAATCCTTTTTAAAATTATCCAATTGATAAAACTTACGTTAAAGCCTGCCTCAACTCAAATTTTGTTTATCGCGGTTCCTATGTTCTCCATTACCTCTTTTGTTCGTTCCATTAGACTTGGCTCACTTGGAACCTTTTCAGTTGCCTGTCCGTCCAGAATTATCGTTGGTTCATCACCATTCATTTCGTTTCGATCCTCAGTATGGATAACCGTTTTGTGCCCGCTTTTTTCCATTTTTGACTCCTTTGTACCTTCTAGTGTTTAAAAACACGCTACTATTATTCCGATATCTTAATCCTTTATGCAAATAATTTATTTGTTTTAGCTAACCCTTTTAATTAGAGAATCAGAAGGCTACAAAAAGACTAAGACGATAAATGAAACAGCGGCGGTAGTTAGTGTAGAGGAGAAGCATTACCCGGTTACAAAACACCATCGTAAGATATTGTTCGATAAATACAAAAAGACCCCATTCATAGGGGTCTACATCATTTACGCATATAATATTTTTTTTGTTTTTCGACCATACTTCATTTGCGCAAACTTCATAAAGAGATTTTGAACCATTTTGATTTCGTGATCAGCTAAGTTCATGATGGCGATATACTTCTGAGTATTCCGATCCTTAAAAAAATCGTCCCAACTTAACATCTGGTCATTTTCAATAGCATTGTCAAGCGACATAAGGATCCATTTCTTGATGCCGCCCGTACATATTTTCACAGGATCTGGGGTGAAATAGTTGATATCACTTACGATTTCTGGTTTGAGCTTCAATAAAAGCGCAGCATTTAAAGCATCATCTAGTGCAGAATGACTTTGTCCGATGAATTGAAGGCCATGATCATCTAGAGCTTGCTGCAAGCCTCCATCAAAATGACGCGTCAAGTCCAACAATTGAGTAGTGATCCATTCTGTATGAACATGATTTACTTTGCAATCAACCATTAAAGTGAAGAAATCGCTGGCGCCCCATGCGATCAGCTTATAATCTGTGCCGCAAAATTTTTTGAATTTTTTAATAACTGCTTCAAAAGGCTTGCTTTTTAATAACCTTTCTTTTGTGATACCGCAAAACTGCAATGCAAATCTATTTAAAGGAAATTTAGGACGAATAAAGCTTTGGAATGTCTCGATAATTTCCATCTGCTCATTTAATTTTACAGCCCCAATTTCAATAATCTCCATAGGATAAATGTCATAATGCTGCCTACCGTTGAATTCGAGATCGATAACGATGTAATGCATGCTCTATTCACCTCATTACTTCTCATATACCATGTACATATAAATGAGACCATGATGGATACGAATGTACCACATTCTCATCATCCACTCAATCCTTCAATTCTTCCCAAATCGTTTTACCTTCATCAACAAGGTATCGACATTAACACACTAGCACCTCAGAAAGCTATTGTTTATAAGCTAGTCCCTCGTTAGTTGAACCGATATTACGCTGAAATCCGTGCTAAACGGAACAACGATGATCGGTTCTACAAACTCCATTTAACTTATAGATTGATTGAACTGGTGCGAATACAAAGTTCCCTCTGCTGCGGTACCGTATGGTACTAGTTGCTTTTTTTTATTCGGGAATGTTCTTTAAAGGTTGGGGCACGATACGAAGGGTGGTGTCCAATAATAAATGAGGAATCAGCTGATAGTTATCTTGCTGCTCCCTTTCGTATTTGCAAATTTATCTGAGCACATATACGCGCAGCCGCAGTACACTGCCTCGTTTAACATCACGCCATCTTCCCACAAAGGGGCTCTTATGAGCAACCGTTTACTTTCAAAGCTCTCTGGTATCGTATATAATATCGGATTTGTTGCTTTAATACTCATTCTAATAACCCCCTATAGTAAATATTTCCATAAGAGTAACAGTACTTTATTCATTCTTCAATATAAAAATTTTAAAAGTTTATCAAGTAATCTGCCCGTTAGCGGAATAAGCTACCGAGATTAAATTCTGGGGTAGCCTGTTTTTTGTGCTTATTCAACTCCTATCGTTCTGCTTTAGTTCAATCTAGTTAATCATCGATTTATAATTCCCCATAATATCGAATCCCAAAAGAAGAGTATAATCATAATAACGATAAAAATTCCAACCGGATTCGGACCAAGATCTAAAAAATAAAGAACAGCGCTGAGTATGATTGTCAAGATAGCGGCGATTACTACTTTTATAAGAATGGACTTAATCATTTTCCTCATTGTCATGTTCTCGCTCCTGTGATTTCCTTTGGGTTCATTTTCTTTTTATTTAATGTTGTGTTGTATCCTTCATTATCAACTCAAGACCCCTACCTTATACTGCTCGTCCCTAAGCGAACAAGCAACCACTCACTACAACCTGTTCTCTGATAGAGCAATTTATTAGATAAGTTTATCTGTTTTTGTCCTCGTACCCCCATCGTTCCAAAAGCCATCCATATTCTGAAATATCCTCTTCAGTTAATCGTCCCAATTTCATCTTCGCAAGAAGAACGAGTTCATTGCGACCTGTATATTCAAAGTCCTTGTAGATCTCCTGATTCTTTTTATGGAATATGTGGATTAGTTCGGTAAGTTCGAAATATGGCAAGGTCCCTTGTTTCCATTCCAAAAACGATAGGAACAATGGCTCAAGGGCCTGTTCAGTTACCAATTTGTGATATTCATCGAGTAATTCACGTTCTTGCTTTCTTTTTTCTTTCGAGTTCAACTTGTTCTCCACATTGTAATCCCCCTTTATTCAGTCATTTGAACTAAATCAAATTTTTAATCTCTTGCGCTGATTCCGATGTCAGCTTATAAATATTAGTGATTCTCTTTTGTATAGGTGCTATTTTCACTTCATTCTTCTCTTTATCAACCCAGACAAAAAAAGAGTTTAAAGCATCATGTTTCACTGCTGAATCGTAGTGAACTCCCAGAATATAGTCTTCATCAGGTGTTCGATTTGGAGTAGTAGGATTTAATACTTCCTCAAGCTTTTCTGCTTCCTCAATGGCATTTAAAACAATTAATATTTGGTTCGAGTCCTCCAGTGTCTCGTTATATCCTTGTTTGTTACTGATTGAAATGAACTTTATTTGTTCGTGTTCTAAAGATAGAGTCTTTGGATTGTTTCCATTACATGCGATCAACAAAATGCTTATTGAGAAAATGGATAATAGTAGTCCCGTGAATTTTTTTAATATTAATCCTCCTTCTATTTCAACAATCAAAAAAAAATTATTATTTCAGATGTTATTTTCCATTAATAATATCATGAATTTTCCGAACCCTTAAGTTATATTGGATAGTGTTCCGCTTTCCTGCCCTATAACTGAACAGGCTGCCAATTACTCTGGCAGCCTGTTCATCATTGTGCTATCGTTCTGCGTTAGTTCAGTCTTCTCTTCTCCACAGTCCCCCAGAACAAGTTATAAACCCACTCGCTGTATAGAATGTAGTATGCTTTGAATCATAAGTTAAAGTTACAATCTCTAACCCGACACGCTCCGCCTCCTCTAGTAATTTCTTTACTAAGGCTTGACCGATTCCGTTCTTCTGAAATTGCGGATGTACAATTATGTCTTCCATGTAGCCATGTTGCAATCCCATCCCAGCAATGTAGCCGAATGCTATAAGCTCATTTTTTGAATCTCTACAACCTGCCCAAAAGTTACAACGCTCGAATAAAATTGGGTAATCAGAGTGTCGACCGTCCCAACCCACCAGTTCTCTTAGAGTTGGTACCTCATGAGAGTCTATTGGAAGGTTAATAATTATCTTATGCTTCAGTTAACTATCCCCTTTCTTAGATATTCTCTCTTCAATTTAATCGAACAATCCTGGTTGATTCATAATTCCAATTATTCTTTTTGATATTATTTCATCACCTAGCTCATTTGGATGTACATCTCCAATCACTGGTAGAAAGTCTCTGTAGTTATTTTTAAAAACCTCTTCTGTTCCTACAAATTTCGCCTCTTTCTTAAATGCTATTTCTTCTAAATTCGTATTAAGTGCTGGATAATCATGATTAAATTTTTCACTAACATAGTTTATTTTCTGTGGTAGTAAGGTGAAGTACCCGACAATGTAAATTTTAACCGATGGATGTATCCTTTTTATTTCATCAATTATATCAGAAAGATTTACTCTAATTGTCTTTATTACGTTTTGTGAATCTATCTCTTTTAGATTATAGCTTTGAAAAAGGTCATTAGCTCCTATGCCGATTGTAACTAAATTTGCTTACTGTAATTTATTCCTGATTGGTTCATTCTCTATGCTAGTATTATTTCGAATATCATTTAAAATCCTGTAATCTGCCCGTTAGGTAAGTAAAGGCTGCCGATCATGCCGGCAGCCTTTAAAGGTGTGTTTTGAGCAAACGTTCCTCTTAAGTTGAATAATTGATGATTCATTTCCTATTTTTTATTTATTAAATCTTCTATTAACACGCCGTTAATCCTAAATCCAGATATATCGCAATCGCGAATATCCATATTTGCTAAATTACAGCTTGTTAATTGTACGTTTGTTAGGTCACAATTTATAAAGCTAATTGGTTTGTAAACGCCATTTGGATTGTAATTACCATCACCTTCCATAGGGAGAGCAACATTACGAAATTCAGTGCCAAATAAATGAACATGGTCTATAACTGCATGACTAAAATTAGCATTTTTGATTTCAGTACCTGAGAGATTAGCATCCGAAATTCTAAACTCGAACATATTCACATCGGTTAATTCCATTCCTGTCATATTTGCATTATTAATTTGCGTCTTTGCTAAATTGACATTTTCAAAATTTAATTCCTCAGCTTTAACCTTTTGAAACCTCGACCCAGAAATGTCCGCCATTTCAAAATCTAAACGTTCAATTTTTAGTTCCATCTTCATCAACCTCCAAATCATAAGTATCAAATAATATTATTCGATACACCATTATAAATTCCTTTATTTACCATTTACCTAAAATAGGAAGCATGAAACCACCACGCTCTACTGCCAGTTACTTCAATGAAAAGAGGAGCGCATCGCTGCAAGCTCCTCTACTATTAAATAATAAATATTCGTGTGGATCACATCCTTATTATTAAATAACCTAATATTATGCGGATTCTTGCCAATTAGTTGATATTGGCATAGTACTTATCCTGACATATTAATATAAGCAACACTCGCGAGCCACAAGCAAAGGGGAAGAATTAGGCTTGTGAGGGTTATTTTCAAAGTGAGTGGTTGCTTACAGTTTAAAGTAATGATGATGTCGGAGACTAAGAAGATTAAGGCCGCTAAGAGGCTGATGTGCAGTAAAATAAGCCCGAAGCCGCAATGCAACAATGTTGAGATAGTCAGTCTCAGCCATTGGCGGTGGGCTACAAAGCGTGTAATCAGTTCACTTGCCATAGAGGTAGCTGTTCCGTAAATATAAATAGCGGGTGCGGCATACAACATATAGACGTTGATTATGCCAAATGCTTCGTGTGAATGGGCGCCGATGGAATGTATACTGCGGGCACCAAATGGGTTGGGCTCCAACCAAGCATAGATAATGGAAAATAAGAAGGTCGTTATTCCAGCACTTATGATTTTTCTCAAAAGTAGTTGTCTGAATGGAATGTACATAGACGATAAACTCCTTTCCTCGTCTAATAGCACAGTATCGTAATATATGCATCGTACCCCAAGGAGGGAGCATAGGTAAGGTCTAAATTTAGTGGAATGGACTTTTCTCACACTATTGCACCCGCCACCCTACCTAATATTACCACATTATACTGCCCGTTAGCGGAGCGAAGGGCTGCAACTCTGAAACTCCGCTGCACCGTGATTGCTCTACAAATTTCTGAATTAGCTTCATCCCCTATTCACTACTTCGTACTACTTCCCCAAACAATTTTGGCCTATTAATTTCAAACTGATGAATTAGATCTCCGCCAAAGATACTAATTGTTTGTTCCCATGGATGCCCTAAATATCCCCATGAGAAATCTTTATTTATAAAGAGATAATAATCACCATCTGGATAAAAGGAAATAGTACTCGGTGGACCCAAATGAGGATTGTATTGAAACGATTCATGATGCCAGTCTAAGGCATACAGATATTCGTCTGGTTCAGTCACTGCTTTAAGGCATGCAACACACTTTCTCTCTAAATCGTCTATGTCATCTTCCGTGTAATTAGTTATTTTATAAGTAATATAAGGAGCTGGTAAACTAAAGGAAGGCCAATCACTACTATGATCACTGGGTTTAAAATTGAAATGCTCATAAAATTTATCCCATACTAGTCGATATAGTTCATTTGATAATGAAACCCAATTGTCCATTTAGCGCACCTCGAATATACTCGTCATTTAAAGCCCAATTCAATACTACCATAATATGGGCAATTTTAATGGGTCTAGTTTCCAAGCTCTACTGCCAGTTAGCTTAGCGAGGCCGTCAAAAAAATCAACTCCCGGGCAAGTTCATCCGCGAGTATGCGCATATGTTTTTGTCGTAAAACGATTATGCACATATGTTTGTGTCGTGGCTTCGCGACACAAACATATGCGCTTTGAAATAAAAAAAACCCAATCTACGGGGATCTTAAAGCACCTATGTTTGTGTCGCCGGACACCGAGCAACAAAGGCTGCCAATCATTGCGTCAGCCTTTAAAGAAAATGTGATCGTGCCATAGCCGCTGGCGCTTCTGCAATTTAGTTAAGATTGTGTACTTGCAGATCACACGATTTTTCACGTCAATACATACTATAAACTGTGTTATGAATTTGAGTCACATTGATTCATTGGGGGTGTTGAAATCGTTAAATTGATTAAAAATCTAACGAATAGTAGGTTAAAGCGGAGAAAGACTACCCGAGGGGTGCCGGCTGCGACGGTTCGTTCTCTTAGAATCATTTCAAGAAGGGCACTGGGATTATACCAGAAGCTTGCTACAGATAGAGATTATGCAGAGGAATTAGCAAGAGCAATAAAGACTTGGCGAGGGGATGATACAGAAATTCTGAGAATATTACAAAGATCGTTTAGAACTAGAATCTTGGGCGTAGTAGGTATTGGTAACCCCGGTTTTAATGTTTGCTTTAGAACCTTTCCGATTGGTTGTCTCGGTATAATACAGGATAATTCAAAAAAAAATGTAAGGGTTGATCTGTCAAGGGACCTAATAAACGTCTCCAAGTTAGTTGCTCCTTTATATCACAGAATTGTACGGGACAGTCTCTTCGCAACTCAAATCGTTGGAGCCATCAATAAACTTAATCATAAGCGACTTTCAAGGCTAGTAAAGCAAGAAATAAAGTCTCCACAACTTATTGGCGTTGAAGCTGCGAGAGATCAATTCGGTGAGCTAGGTTTTGACGTAGGATTCCGTCTGACATTTCGTCTCTCCGACAATACAATCTTTCACAACTTTGTATCGTAGGAACTTTATCAGGCATCAATATCAGGCCAAATACCAGCCCTTCAAGCTAATCGATTTAAAAATAATAGTACTCAATGGAGCATTGCTTTCAACTTTCGAAAGCGATGCTCCGTAAAATTCAATTGTTAAATTAACATAGCTTGTAGCTGCTCGATCTACTTTTATATGTCCTTTTAATACTTCTAAATTAACCTGAATGGGTTCAACAACTAAATCCCCGATGGATATCGATTTGACATTTGGATCTTGATGATTAATTTGCCCATAGGCCAACGAAATTACTTGATTTTTTTGGTCGTAACCTACGATCGTACCAGTATTCTCTGCTATATAACGAATTGGGACATACGCGTGACCATCCACATTTAGAATCCGATATTCTTCACTCCCTTCATGGATGACACCATTAATATTAATTTTTGCAGGGAAGATCAATGCTTGTATGGTATCTAATGCAATCGCCACGGTGGAAAAACTAGCAACTGCACCCACAAGTAAACCTGATATAAATATAATCATGATTATCAAATGCCTCTATCATTATCTAATGAATATGACGATCGAATAGGGATCTCCGGTGAAAACGGGGTTCCCTATTCATGTTTGGCTAAAATTAAAAAGCGGCCGCACTGAGGGAGAGCTCAGTGCGGCCGTTTAGCTGCTCCGTGGGGAATGCATTGGCAGCTCGTTATCATCCAATATGAGCCCAATGAGTGCGGCTGTCCCCCATTATAGATAAGCATTGTTTATGCTTCCAACTTTAGCTAAGTACAGTCCCTACAATCCGAACGGAGTATTCAGCCTCCGGAGTTTGAAGAATGAAGGTTTCGCCTGTTGACCTCGATAACAATTGATTTCCAATTGGCGAAAACAACGATATCCTATTTTTATCCGGGTCTATTTCTGTTGGGAGGACCACCGTAAATAACTCATTAGATCCTTCTTCTTCGTAACAAATAGTAATGCTACTTCCTATTACCGTAACTTTGCTCAACGTTTTTACAAGATTAACATCATCAAGCTCAAGTAATCTCTCCAATATTTTCACATATTGTTTAATACTCTTATGCACTTGTATCTTCTGCTGTGAAGAATAAATGTCATGAAAATTCGTCATTTGCTCGTCAAGAAAAGCAAGCTGCTCAACAAGTCGACTCCGGGGTGGATTGAACCTATGACTACGGTTCATCGTAGATTCCACCCCAAATAATTAGATTCCAATATCGATCAATTTGCCTCATTTACAAAACCTCCGGTAAAATTATTTTCTTAAAAACTTTTTTCAATACTTCTGTAAGATTAAACATAACAGGATTGCTGCAATAATAACTGTAGAGATAACTGAGAGTAGTTTAAAGAAGGTCTCCATTTTGGGTGAGAACACCTCGTTTTACTTAGGATTGCTTTCTTCCGATTTATAAACAACGAGGATAGCACTACGTTGGAAACCCGACCCGTTTACAGATGACTTCATGATGGATCCATAACAAACATTAACAACTTGCTCATCCTTTAAACCGGCTAAAAACTGATTAGCTCTTGTCTCCGCATAAGACGTATCCGTATCTAAAAACTCCTTTACCTGAATCACTCAGCACCTCCTTAACTATGTAGAATATCCATAAAAGTACAACAGACATTCCGCTTTTTTTCTGCGGAATGTCTTGTTACTTTGACCATATCACTTTATGTAATTTGTGTCAATTCGAACAAACGAACCTTCGCGAGGGCGAGGGGAAACTCAAAAATAATAGCGGCAGAACATTAACTGGTAAATTAACTTCAGTTGGAACAGATTTTATGATTATGCATGTGAGAATTGGTCGGAGAATCCGCAGAATTAATATTCGTTTAGCTGAAATTCTACTCCTTTTCTTATTATTTGGTTTATAAATAAAAAAGTAATATTGAAAGTTAAAAAGCCGGATTCCTGTACACTCATCTATGTCCCCAATAACTTTCATGCCTTCACTTTTTAACACCAAATAAAACTCGTTTATATCTTCCATGAGCAATTCAAACATAGGTGCTAGGTGTCCGTTTCGCATAAAATGAATATTATATTGTTCCTTTTCTTGGTGACACTCATAAACGATCCTGCTTATTATGAGATATTAAAATTCTTTGCAATTATTGATGAACTGCATCGAAATAAATCCGTACTCATTCACCGGCGGCGGGTTCAGAAATTTTACTCTTTCGCCCACTCCACCTTTATCGCGCCTTGCAGCCCGTTTCCAGTCACAACGAACCGGTATTCGGCCTTCTTTTTTTAGGAGAGAAATGTGAATCCATGGTCTCTTTATCATTAAGTAGTTATGTTTCGGATCGAACTGAGAATTCCTGTAACACGAAAAATTTGGAGACTCAAATAAACACGCGCTTCGGTACATAGGGTTGCACACGAAGTTAAAAGCCTCTAATAGCCCATCTGAGACCAACCGATTTTAAAAACACTTATAACAAGCCAACCATCTAACTTAAGTAATTTAGCTGAACCATTTATGAATCGTTTGAAGTATTATGTTTATATGACTCTTTCTAGGGATCAAGTTCTTGTCATTAAGTTTTAACAGAACTTAATCCTATGAAGTATTATGCAGTGATTAATGGAACAATGTTCTTGTGACAGTATATATCTAATTCCCCCTTAGTCCGGCCGTCTAATTTATGTGAACAAAACCAAATAAAAGCTACTCCAATAAAAAACAAGCTAAATCCATATAATTGGATTTAGCTTGTTTTTTTGTGACTCTATCAACGTTTCGCCTTCAGCTGTGCTATTTTCTTGATCCGCGACATATATGAACGTGAAATCCCCAGCTCCTTCACAATCTCCCGCAGCGTCCGTCCTACCGCCAAACTCGAGACCAAACCGGCCGACGACGACCTCCTTCTTGCGGACATCCAAAATATCTATAATCTTATAGATTTTGCTCTTCTCGATCTTGAGCTGCACCACTGAAAACTTTATGTCCTTCATTTCACTTATTGTGGTCGTTTATTATGACGTAAGGTTTAAATAATAACGATTAAATTTAAAGGAATAAATCAAAACATAGATAACGATTATCGCAGCAACCGAATTTATAAGAATCAATGAGAGGTTCAGACTAAAGAATTGGGTCAGCACCCCCACTCCCAAAGGTGGAATAATAAATCCGGCGTAGGCGCATAAATAAAAGGCTGAAATAACTCGCGGACGCTCTTCCGGCTTCGGCAACTGACTGGCAAACCTTAAAGAAGCTTGAAACGACCATCCAGCACCAATGCCTTGAATGAACATGCCTGCCCAGAGCAAAAATAAATTCCCTGTTTGTCCTGAGAAAACAATGATCCATGGCCCAATCGCCAGGAAAACGACGCCTATACGCATCCGAGTAACCGGATTTTGCACCCATGGGAAGAACTGCATCAAGGCAGCTACGCCTAGAAGCATAAACATTAACAATCCTGCAATTGAGAGATTTGAGGAATGCATCACGGTTTTAACAAACGTAGGAATAAGTGATAATACAATTCCGCCTAACATGAAAAAAGTAAATGCGGGAAGTCCGATAAAAGAAAAAAAGTGGGAGCGAATATTATCGGGAACACCGAGCGAAATCTTCGTTTTAGCCGGCTTTTCCGATTGAGAATCTTCGTGCTTTGGCAGCATTTCCAGAAATATTAAAGAACTCACTAACATGACGATCAAAAACCAAAAAGGCATACGTAGCGGTTGTATTTGCACATATTGCACGACCAAACCTGAAATGGCTGGGCCCATGCCAAAACCTACGTTTACAAATACACCTGATAACTTGATTGCCTTACTCACTTTATCGTTAGAGGTTTGTTTTAATAAAAAAGCGGTAGCGGTACCTGTAAAAGCTCCATATGCGATACCTTCTAAAACCCTTGCTGCATAGAGCATCCAGACGTTTTGACTCCCTATAAAAAGCAATGTCGATACGATGGATATCCATATGCTCACGCGAAGCACCCTTTTTAATCCCCAGGAGCTCCCTTTAGCTCCCACGACAAGCAAGGTTGGCAGCAAGACAACAGCATAAATGGCAAATAAGATAGTGATTTCCAGACTGCTCAAGTGATAATATTTCCCGTATAAAGGGAATAATGAAGAGATGAATGTAGCTCCGCATGACATCATGAGCACAACCCAAAGCATTCTTTTCATATATGTTCTCCTTTTATAGAATTACCTTCTAATAGGAATAATAATCCTCGTCTACATTTCCTTTAAGCTAAAAGATCATGCTGTGCAACTCCCTCCATCAACGTTTGTTACAAAATTGACAGCCTTTAGACTCTGCATTACAATCAAGAGACAGGTCTGTCTCATTTACACTTATATAATACAGACAGGTCTGTCTCATGTCAATTGGTGTCCTAAACGAAAGGAAGTGGGTTACTAACATGCAAAAAGAAACAGCTAAGGAACGAATTCTACGAGTAGCTTCCAAATTATTTTACTCCGAGGGAATACGTGCTGTAGGAATAGACCGGATTATCGCCGAGTCGGAGGTTGCCAAAGCCAGCTTTTACCGAAGTTTCGCAACAAAGGATGAGCTTGTGGTTGCCTTTCTGGAACTCCGTCATCTGAGAAACCTCGCAAAACTGGAGGAAACAAAGAATCAATATCCCGATGAGCCAGTCAAGCAGTTATATCATTTGGTAAAAAGGTTGTCGGAGCGCATACGGAAACCTGATTACCGCGGATGTCCCTTTACGAATACGCTGCTTGAGTTCCCCGATGCCGCGCATCTCGGTCACCAGGCAGCTTTGAAATGCCGAATAGAGAAAGAAGATACAATCGCACAAATTGCCCGCCAAGCTGGTGCCAGAAATCCAGAAGCATTAGCTGCCCAATTGGAAATGCTGTACAGTGGCGCATTCGTGGAAACCTATCTCCATAAACCTGATTCGGATAGTGACAATTTTTATAACGCGGCGATTCTGCTGATTCAAGCTCAGCTAACTGAGGTCGATGAATAGATATAGACACTTCACCCTTTGGTCCTCTAGCAATGGTTGTGCTGCTTTTTCCAATACTATTTCTCTCACTTTCAACACCAACTGTTTATGTATGTGACCCCCCCATCATATTTAAATTTTCCTAAAATACATTAATTATACAATTTAATAAGAGGCTCCTTGACCGCTCTATGCCAATTGGTTCAATAGACCTGATTCTGAATACCCCCTTCCACCCATAGTTTCCATTATTATATTAAAAAGCCGCCTTAACAGCGGCTTTTGCAACTTGAACCAATTAACGCTTCGCCTAGCGTCTACATGAAAACATCGATTGCAACTATACTACCCGTTATTTGAGAAGGCTGCCGTTCCATATGAATTGAAATCTAAAAAGAAAACTAAACTTCTAATACAACAAAAACTAATGACCAATTTGGAGCAGATGATATTCAAACATTTCTCAATATCATGAACAGAGCTAGAAATTTAACTTCAGTAAATTTAAATGTATAAGATTTCTTTACATTCCACATCCTAATATTACACCTAGAGAAGGAGTTGCATAAATGGCTAATAACAACACACTATTAGTTCCACAAGCAAAGGCTGCTTTAAATCAGTTGAAGGTTGAAATAGCTCAAGAGCTTGGAATTCCATTCCAACCAAATGCATATAACGGAAACCTCGCCACACGCGATGCAGGTGCCATAGGTGGCAATATTACAAAAAGATTAGTGCAAATAGCTGAGCAACAACTTTCCAGCTTTCAACGCTAATCCATTGCATTGATGTAGGAGCAAGCAAGCACGAAAAAGACTACAATCCCTTTTTCTCCTCAGGTGAATTGTAGTCTTTTTTATGTTGTGAAATAATGTATATTGATTTTCATACTATTTATATTTCCAGAGCTGGGTATTCAGACTTTAACTGCTCTACTGAATCGTACTTCCCTGTTTCAAACATTATCTTCGCGACTGATTTTTCAGTCTTATTTTTAACAATATGTCCATAAAACTTTCCATTCTTTTCGAAAATAAACATTGTTTTGTCAGTTTCTTTAAGCAATGGGTATTTTTCAATCACTACATACACCTCCGATGGAGCATGTCATAAATTCTAAACAAAAAACCTCCTTTATACAAGAAGAGGTTTAGAAGCATTGAAATCTATATTTCACGTTCTCCCGATAGGTGAGCAAAGGCTGCCCATTATCCCGGCAGCCTTTGAGGTATGTTTATTGAGCAAAAGTTTATCGTTAGTTTAACTAAGTATGCTGTTGGATCTCCTAGCAGCCAATCAACAATAAAGCCCTGAAGTCATTAGACCGAGATATCAATAGTCTTAGTGAATTGTCTCATCTTCTTCCTGCTCATCGTATTTATTAATATGGGCCGTGATGGCTTCTACCGCTTCATTCACATCGGTTGTGGCAGCAACCTTTTTTACTTCATCCTCAGTTTTGTCCAGAAAGTTTGCTTGATCGGCTTTAATTGCATCTAAGCTGTTACTCATATAAAATCCCTCCATTTTTAAGGTATGGTTTATTCTTCAAATCCAATATAGTTTTTGCTTTTGGACCTGAAATTATACCAAGATATGGACGTCAAATTCAGTGATTCATACTCTAATATCCGGCCAATAGCTGATTTAAGGGCTGATGCCCTTCTGGTATTTAACTATAGTTTTCCGTTAGCGTAGTAAGTCAGATTGCATTTTACCTATTGCTCTATGTTAGCCTGTTTGGTTCTCCTGATAAAATCTTAACCCTTCATTCCTTTTTCCTTTTTACTTTTACAGTAAAGATGCTCAATATAATGGTAAGAATCACATATGTCCAAAATCCGTGAATTTCAAATCCCGTTAAATACTTATCAAGAAGCCATAACTTTATTGGTGTCAACACAAGTGAAGCTACCACTAACAATGGAGTAGTTAAACAACCAATCCCAATTACCATGGAAATCATTGAAACTGTTAATAAAAAACCGTAAATGAAACTGATAACAAACATGAGCACTGTTGCAAGTATCAATGTTTTTGTATCCGATATGGATATATACTGATTGAAGTAATGACTCCCAAACCAAAAAACAAGAAATGTAATCAGTAAGTTGAGTATGTTTCTCAAATACAGCCCTCCTTGCTTTCTACTGATAAAATTAGCCCTTTCATCACCTATTGTACTGACCACGTTCTTGTTCAATTTCACCATTTAATACTTCTTTATAAAATTTCAAGCACTTCTTACAAGTTAAATAATACTATTGTTACTTTATGAAAATTTCTTTCGTCACATGATTACTTCAATAAACCAAAAGAGGAGCTGCCTGAAGCATTTTAACCATTCTTCAGCTCTCTGGCAAGTATTCATATATTTCAGGTTGCCAGGTTAGTGAATGAAACTCATCTAAATCATCAATTATATATTCTCTTAAAATAATATCCTTACACTCATTCGTAAAAACGTTTTCTTCCGAAGTGGAATGAGTATTTGAGTTCATCACTTGTCTCCATAATAGATATTTGGTACAACGCCCTACCAAGTATAATTATATTAAACCGTTAAAGGTCATAGCTGGTAAAGATTACTTATTGCTAAACTATCCTTCCAAATAATTCAACAACAGCAGCAAGTTCCCACCACGCTCTCCTGCCAGTTAACGAAGTAATCGCTGTTTCTTACCACCCATGTTTTTAACACAATCGTTATTTAGTTTTAATCTTCGATTAATAAATCATGGTTATTATATAAACAGACCCCCTATAATATAAGGAAAATCGGACTTACAACCTTAAAACGGTGTAGGTCTGATTTTCTTTTTTAGTTAATTTAATGTTTTGCGCGTCCCGTTAGGTGAGCAAAGGGCCACCTAGTGGCGGCCCTTATTTGTATTGAACTATAGTTCTTTGTTAGCTTAGCTTTTATCGAAATATTGAGGTTGAAATCACATTAGGATATTGCTCTAGAATAATTGAAAGCATAAGTAGATGTCCAAATGGTTTCAACGGTAAATTCCCATCAATGTGTTGTCCAAGCAGGACTCTACCACCTAAAGTTTGGAATTCATCTAAAGTTATTGTTTCGGAACATAGACGAATAACATCTTTGCGAGTTAAGAACATTAATGCTTTAGTCTCCATGCTGGGTACTGGTTCGTCGTCTGATGATGCGAGGAAAATCGGCGTTATGCTTTGTACTGAATTCTGATGTCCCACAATCAAAGGACGTGGTTCAATTCTTGTATTTTGAAATTTCGTAATTGGTCCCAATTCTATTTCAATGTCAAACCTAGTATTGGGACAATAAAAAGTCATTGAAGGCATTAAAGGAGTAATTCGCATCTGAGACTCTTCAAAAACCTCACGTTGGGCACATTCCCAAGCTGTTTCGGCTCCCTCTCTATGCCCACCAAGTCTGACAATAGCAAGTGCAGATTGATCCACAGTCGGTCCCATCATAAACGCCATTCTTTTATTGGTTAGTACAAACGCTCCAGCTTTCAAAACAACTTGATCGTTCACCCTACCACGCCTTTCTTAACATTTCACAACCCTATGCTCCATTCTACCATAATTTAGGTGAACGTTGCTCCGTTATCCTGCCCATCTGTTGATGTGGAGTAACACGTTGCAGTTTAAGTACGGGCGTTTATGGTTCGACCACGGACCCTACAAAAAGCCATGCGTCGGTCTGGCGGTCTTCAATCGCGAAGAAGAACGGCCGGTCTATCGTCACCTGGAACGGTTCATCGATTGGTGCGGAAGCCCCTGACATATGTACCGAAGTGATCGCAGCTGCCTCCGTTCCTTTTTCATTGACCTCGATGAACGTTTTATGTGTTACCGCACTGATGAACAGGTTGGGCGGAACAGGGGCCATGCCGGAAAAATCTGCATGGACTTCGTCAAAGGGCAGCGTCATGCCCATGGTCTTGAGCGGTTCTTTCAACTTTTCGCTGTATTCGATCTTCAAACGGGGAAGCTTGATTTCACCCCGGCTCGACCGGAACGACTCGTGCCAGCGGTTGGGATCGGCCCAAAGCTTGTCATGGAGAGCATCCAGTGAAGAAGATTCATCTGGAAGAATGACCAGCATGTCCATCTGCCCCTCTCCGTACGGCAAGCGGATTGCTTGAAATCCCTCTTCCTTCAAATATTCGTAGGAGCCTGACTGCGTCATCATCTGCACTTGCTTGGTGGAACCGTCCTGCAGTCTGAAGCTTTCTTCTTTCGTTGCAGAAGGTTGGAATTCCTTTTTCCACCCGCCATTGAAATAGACCGCATTCATCAGGATCAAAACTTCCATGGGATCGATGGATTCGATCATCCTGGGAATTTTTCCGTTGGTATTCTTGTTTACCCAGTCATTGATCGTGTCAGGAGCTTTGGGACTGTTGAAATCGAGCTCAGTTACTTTGGCGTCGTAAAACGCCTGATTGGTTTTCGTAAAATCACTGTGAAACGATATTCCTTTACGGGACCAAAGCGAGTTGGCAATGCGCACTTGAACGTCACTGCCCGGCTGCTGCAAAAGGGAGATAAGCGTCTCGTTTCCCCGATTCATTTCATCCAGGGACATGCCTTGCCAGCCCAACGTCTTGGCCATTGAGACTTGTGTTTCCCCCCTACTTCCGTTGTAAGTCATGGCGAGCGCCAAAGAAATGCTGGTCGGCGAAATGAATATGTTTTTCTTCTTATTCTGCTCCGTTTGGACCAGATGCCGATGGAGCTTCATGCCGAACTCGTTGCTTGCTTTGACGATACGCACATCAACTCCGGCCGCCGCGACTTGTCGTTTTTCCAATGAAATCGAATTTCCAGAAGGATTGGCACACGCAGTCACAATCAGTACCAGCAGTATGCCAGCCGCAAGAAGTTTACTTTTTCTAAAATAATCATTCATTTCGGACCCCCCTGTCATTCATATGCTTATTAGACGAGGAATCTTTACATAATGTTCCGTGCAGCCGATTTGATTTGTGCTTATATAGAAAAGCCTTAACGGCTAGAGGACTCCACCGGATGCCGTAATGAAGCTATCGTTGTTCGTTAGTTGATCGAACGAAGTAAAAAATCAGAATATTTATCGTGGTTTTTGAATTCTGTTTTGAATAAATTCATAAGTCATTAATAATGCTGCAAGTAAAATAAACATTGGAATTATCGCAAGAGATCCTATACTTCCCATGTTTGGCTGCCATAAAGAAACAAGAGGTAAACTCAGAAGCAGACTAAGATACATAAAAATTGCCTTTTGAGTTACTGATGAGATTATTGACAGTAAGCCCGCAGGAATCAAAATTGCTGCAAGTCCTCCTATGTCTGACCCATTTTGAATCCTAATGACAATAAACAAAACAATCGTAATAGCCGAAGCAATAAATCCAAAATATAAAGCAATTTTATTAATATTTATTTTACTCATAATTCCACACTCCCTTTTTAACAATAATCCCCATAAATATGACGTGTTTATTCAATATTTGTTGCTGGTACATGACCAATAGTTCAACAAAAACAGCGAGCTACCACCTCGCTCTACTGCCCGTTAACGTAATGGAGGCTACCGATCTTGCTGGCAGCCTCCACTTTGATGATTGTTGTGCTATGGTTCCCGTTAGCTCAATGCAATTTTCGAATACTATTATTCTGCTGAGTAGATGCAATATTCCTGAATGATCTGTCCCTTAATCTCTTTGACCGGAAATCCTTTAGGGTAAGTAGTCAACATCAGCATCGCACCATGAAGAGTTGCCGAGAAGTGAAGTGATCTCAACCTTGGTTCCCTCACCCCAAGATTCTCGAACATCTTGCACTGCAGTTCAAACTGTATGCGGGACTCCTCGTTAAGTTGATCTCCATAGACCGCAAGGACACGATCGTCTTCTGGCTGTGTTTGCAAATTCAAGTAAAATCGATATACGTCTGGGCGGCGGCATACGGTATCTAATGCGCCCTCCACGATATAACGAAGCTGGTCTACCGGAGTCTTCAGCGCAGCGGCAGTCTTAATCACTTCCACTACTTCTCCGATTCTTAATCGAACCAAAGCCGCGAGAAGCTCTTCTTTGCCTTTGTAATAATTGTAAAGCAAGCCCTTGGATATCTGTGCCTGTTTGGCTACATCATCGATTGAGGTGGTATGGTAGCCTTTCTTTATAAAAATCGTCATCGCTGCGGCTTCGATTTTATCTTTAGCAGCTTGTCGAATCCGCTCATTCTCTTCCTGGGTACGTGGCACAGCTGAGTCAATCCTCCAAAAATTCAGTTATATGGTGGAAAAGATCTTCAGGATGAGTGAGGTGAGGTTTAACAAACAATCCATCCATGAAACTCACCTGCTTAATCTTTGTTAAGAAAGTGGCTCCGGTGCCAATATTATGTACGTCACACCAGCTGATAACCGAGGCGCGGGTTTCCTGGATCTCTCATTAACTAGAGAAGTACCCTGATGGAACCAGAGTCGAGATAATCGTGAAATAAAATTTTTGAATGTAAATTTCACCGGTTAGCTGAGACGATGGCTTGATTTACCAGCAATGTAGCTGCGTGGCGGGTTGTTTTTTTCACTTACTTTTGTTGAGTTACATTAAAATATAAAGTATAATAAACTTATCTAGAAGGGAGCGAATCATTATGTCCGATCTTACAACTTCTTCATTCGAAATAGGACTAAGCACATTCCTCGAGGCTGCTCCGAGAGCCGGCGGCGTCACGCAGGCCGAACGGCTCCGACAAGCGGTAGAGGAGATTAATCTGGCCGAGCAAGTCGGTCTGGACGTCTATGCGATCGGCGAACATCATCGCGCGGATTACGCGAGCTCGGCGCCAGCCGTTATTCTGGCCGCTGCCGCTTCCACGACCAAACGAATCCGGCTCTCGAGCGCCGTGACCGTGTTGTCTTCGGACGATCCGGTTCGCGTGTACCAAGCTTTCTCCACCTTGGACGGCCTGTCCAATGGACGGGCGGAAATTATGGCGGGCCGAGGCTCGTTTATCGAATCTTTCCCGTTGTTCGGATACGACTTGAACCACTACGACGGACTATTCGAGGAGAAGCTGGAGCTTCTGCTCGCGATCCGCGAATCGGAGAAAGTAAGCTGGCGCGGCGGCCATCGCCCCGCCATCGACAACCTGGGCGTCTATCCGCGATCCGTACAGGAGCCGTTGCCCGTATGGATTGGAACCGGCGGAAATCCGGAGTCCGCGATTCGCGCCGGCATGCTAGGATTGCCGGTCGTCTTTGCGATCATCGGCGGCATGCCGGAGAGGTTCGCTTCTCTAGTCAATCTCTATAAGGAAGCGGCCGCGAAGGCCGGACACGACGTAAGCAAGCTGCAGATCGCGACGCATTCACACGGCTTCATCTCGGATACGACCGAGAAGGCTGCCGACTTGTTCTACCCGTCGACAGCAGCCCAGATGAACACCATTGGGCGCGAGCGCGGATGGCCTCCATACACCCGCGAATCGTTCGACGCCGCCCGCAGCCTTCGCGGAGCGCTCTACGTCGGCGATCCCGAGTATGTCGCGGAGAAGATCGTGCTGCTGCGCAAGAATCTAGGTCTAACGCGCTTCCTTCTGCACGTGGACGTCAGCACGATGCCGCACCATGAATTGCTGCGTACCATCGAACTGCTCGGCACGAAGGTCGCGCCGATCGTCCACAAGGAACTTGCTCGCGGGGCCGCGCAGGGGTGAGCTTGGCTGTGGATGCCGATTTTATCGACATTCACGAAGTGTTCACAGGACCAGCAATGCGGTCCATCACACAGCAATGGGTCCGAACCAAGGTGCAAAACCCTGGCTCGGACACTTTTTTACCCCAACCGTCACTTTTTCTTAGCCGTGGAGAACTGGATTGGCGTCCCACTGATCGTATTGCGCAGAACATCCATGAAGACGAATATGGCTACGTTGCTGTTACCGGTACCTTTTGAAGCAACCATGCAAGTGCGATTTGAGGCATCAGTAATGCAGCTATTTCCGCAACACGTTCAACCACTTTCCGATCAGAATCGACTGTTGAACCATAAATACTTTTTCCGATTTCATCTACTCCTTGTATTGTTCAACTAATGTTCTGCGTTAGTTCAATTGCTCCTTGTTTGTAAGTAATCGTTTCATGTTAACTTACGAGTTAAACCAGATGGGGACAATTTCCTCAAAGTTTTGATGATCATCCAATACTACACGAATTCTAGCTAACATTGATTCGAGTTGCTCTGGTACAACCTGTAAGATGTGGGATGGAAATAAAAAAGATGGATGCTGATCTTATGATGTCGGCAGCCATCTTCTGATTTTAATTGAACTAACGTTCTCCGTTAGCGCAATGATCTAACTTTTATATATGATACGGTTCTCTGAGCTATCTCTAACGGCAAGTTTTTAAGGCCATCTTTTGTCGGATGGCCTCTCTCTTTTAGACTTGAACTATCTGTTCTGCGTTAGTTCAACCTTGATACTTTATGAAGGGTTTAGTCCCCCATAAAAAAGATAAAACGTTCACTTAATGTTGCAATTTTAAAATTTAAAGTGAAAGAGGAGTTTTAGAGTTTAGAGGTATAGAATTTTTCTTTAAAAATTTTACAGTTAAACGGATGACATTCTTGGTTTCTTTCTGTTTCACTAATGTTTTGATCACTTCGGGTATGTTTTCTAAAATTCCAAAATGACGCACATTTTGAATGACTTCTAATACCTTCCCCGACCCACATTTCTGAAAGTCATACCCTATAGTGTTGATAAATGCTATTAAAATCAGATGAAGTACCACAATACGATCCCAACGCAATCTGTCTTCAACTCGATTCATACCATTGAAAAATTCAGAAAGGGAAGAGAAATCTTTCAACCTGGCATCAAAATCTTCCAACGTAATAACTTTCCCATCATCTACGAATCTATCACACATACTACGTAAATGATCACTATAAAAATGATCATACTTACTATTGTAGGGAACACCGTCAAATAATCTGACATCCGTGCAAATCCAATGCAGGGCTTTTAGAAACATTAAGAACTCAATGTCTTTTCTGTTTCCGATCTGTGAGTCGATGTATATAGCTTCATTTTCAAACATTCGAACAATTGTTAATACACGAAGGAAGCGGTACATTGTTGATTTATGATAGTATGATTCATTAGCCAACCACCCCTTTTCTTCATTTTCATATAAATTTAATAAACGATAATGCAGTTCAGTTGCTGCTTCTAAAACCCTTCCCTGATAACTACCGATTAACTCACGTAATTTCTTCTTTTGCTCATAACTATACTCTTTCTTTAGTTTATAGGAGAGAGATCTGTTGTCGAAGAAAGATTTCAAAGAGCTGCTGAAAAGTGTTCCTAGAATGCTTGTAATTAGTGCTACGATAGCTGACACAATTGCAGTTTGCATAGTTGGATTTAAACTTATAAAATAGTTATACAATTCACGACCTCCGATACCAGCAATAATAGTATTTAGATATATAAATAAATGTGTGCGATTTCACTGTAGTTACTCTGGTTTCCGTTTTATGTAATTCAATTATGCCAGGTATGATTCGAATTTACTTTTCTCCATCATCATATGATGTCGTTTGTTTGCATCAGTACTAAATTATAAAATATCAATGGATATAGTAGTCTGTTTAATTTTTCCGCTTTTTATCTGACCCTTTATCTAAGCATCCAAGCCATCATATACACTCTCATGGACATAAGAAAAGCACAACCGCTTGGATTGTGCCTTGATGAAACTTCTCTTTTTTTAACTCGTTAGTTGAACGATCTACATAGACGGGGCTATTTTACGTCAGCAGTTAAATTCCATGTATGAAATACATTACCGTTCTTTTTAAGGCTACTTGACCTCAAAAGATTTTTTTCCCTCAACCCATTTACCGCCGTGAGCTGAGCGTAATAAATTCTTTCACCGACAGCCTAAATAGTACAATCTTATGGAGCTAACGTTCTTCGTTAGCGGAACGACCAGCAATTTGAATCCCGTTAGGACCTCTATTCTCTGTCTAATGGAATTAACTATTTGTCATGCACTTGAGCAAAAACACTACCAAAAAGCTTCTCTTCGATGTACGCATCTAATCTCCAAAGCCCAGCAGAGGGTAATGACATCATAGTATGTCCTTTAGCAACTTTATCGTTATCTGGAATAGGTGGTTGAACATTAGGATTTGGAATGCCAATTCCACCCTTAAAAACACTAATTTCTTCTCCCGTTTGCTTGCTGACTCCTCTAATTTCCATTTTCTTTCCGAATAATTGTTGCGTCTCTTCTAGCGTACTCCCCCAAAAGTGCCACATATATTTATTAGATTTTTCTGCAATAATAGGAATTCCGCCAGTGAGGAAACCTAACTTTCCTTCTTTTCCAATCAAAATATATTCGCCTTTTGTTCCATCACTAAATGTAACTGGAATATTAAATGTTGGACTTACCTCCCATCCTTTTGCATTGGTGTCTACTTTTAAAGATGATTTATTTTCTTCTTGAACATTCATTTCTTTTTCTACCCCTGTCTGAGTTGAACAACTTGTTAGGACTAATGCCAATATCAAAAGGGAAATGAAATCAAATGAACAATTTTTTTTCATCATACACCTCCGAAATGATTCTTAACTGATTAGACGCTTATAAATTACAATTTGTTCCTTTTTTTATTTTACAATAAAATTTCAATTACTTTTTTGAATAAAGAGAAACTATTGTAGATTCAATAGAATTATACTGATTCTAAAACTTGACTATGGAATTTATATTTGATAAAACGAAGCTACGACTGAAGAAGGCGGTGTAATTGATGGGGAAACCTATAACATTTAGCATCATAGGCGGTGGAGGCTTTCGCGCACAATATTTTCTAAGAATTGCACAGGCTCTACCACAGCAATTTTGTGTTAGCGGAATGGTAATTCGTGACGAATCCAAGGGCAAGGCGATGGAAGACTTATGGCAAGTGACTACTTATCGGACACTGGATCAGCTCTTGGTAAATGAACAACCGGACTTTGTTGTACTATCAATCAATGCATCGGCAGCTATCGATTATATTCTGCAGCTGGCGGAACGAGGAATTCCTGTACTTACAGAAACACCTCCTGCACCTAATCTGGATGGTTTGCTGAAGCTGCACGACAAGCTTACCCGTCAAGGCGCGCGAATTCAAATTGCTGAACAATACCAGTTTCATCCTATACAAGAAGCCCGGCATAAGATTATTATGTCAGGACAGTTAGGCAATGTTAATCAAGTGACAGTATCCATATCTCAGTTATATCATGCAGTAAGCTTAATACGGAAAATGTTAGGAGTGCGCTTTGAAGGGGTCAGTATTAAGGGAATGAGATTTGAATCCGATTGGGTCGCTGGGCCGAACCGAAGTGGTCCGCCTACAGAAGATAAATTAATCAAGTCAGAGAGAGATTTAGCTTGGTTGGATTTTGGCGGAAAGCTGGGGATTTACGATTTCACCAAGGATCAACATCGTTCATGGACCCGTTCAAACCATTTATGTGTTAGGGGAGAACGAGGGGAAATATTCGATAATCGGATTAGCATACAAGATCCTTCCTGCACACAGATTCAAATGGAATTAAAGCGCATCAATAAAGGTGAGTATGAGAACGCGGAAGGCTATTTCCTTAAAGGAATTATGGCGGGAGAACGATGGGTATATGAAAACCCCTACATACCTGCTAGGCTATATGACGATGAAATTGCTATTGCAGTCTGTTTGAAGAAGATGGCGGTTTATGCTGAGGGTGGACCCGGATTTTATGGTCTTCCGGAAGCTTCTCAGGACCACTATATCGGTATGCTGATTGAGCAGGCTATTAAATCCGGGGAGACAGTAGTGTCGACTCGACAACCATGGGCTGATAACGAATGATAAATAATGGCACCCCATTCGGGTGCCATTAAATTTAAAACTTTATAATTTTTATATGATTAATCCTAATTTTCTATAACGTCTCTAATTCTCCCTTCAGCTTTTTCCAACTCTTCGAGGGCCTTCTTGGGAGTTAGTCCTTTCAATTTCATGATGATGGCAACCTTTGCATCACCTTCCGATTGTTCCACCAGTCTTTCTGCATCCTCATAGTTTACTTGAGTAATCTCCATGATTATTCCTTTTACTCTTTCCCGCAGTTTATAATTGCTTGCTTTCACATTCACCATATAATTTTTATATACCTTACCTAATCGGATCATGGATGCTGTTGTAAGCATATTTAAAACCATTTTCTGTGCGGTCCCCGCCTTCAACCTTGTAGAACCTGTAAGAATCTCAGGGCCTACCACAACATTTATTGAAATGTCGGCATTTCGATTTATTTCTGCAGCTGAATTACATGACAGTGAAATTGTAGATGCTCCACGTTTTTTCGCTTCAATTAGTGCGCCAATTACATACGGAGTTCTGCCACTCGCAGCAATGCCCACAACGACATCTTCGGAACACACTTGGCTTCGAATAACATCTCGAGCCCCTTGTTCTTCATCGTCCTCTGCCCCTTCAATCGCATTGACGATGGCTTGATCGCCGCCGGCGATAATTCCTTGTACAAGGTCATGGGAAGTACCGAAGGTTGGAGGACATTCGGAGGCATCTAAAATACCCAGTCGGCCGCTAGTGCCTGCTCCATAGTAAAAAAGGCGCCCACCGTTTTCCATGGCCTTCACAATGCAATCAACAGCCTTTGTAATAGATTCAAGTTCCTGTTCCACCGCATATGCTACAGTTTTATCCTCTTTGTTCATCAATCGAACGACTTCACCAGAGGAGAGGTGATCAAGCATTGGGGTTTGTTCATTTCTTTGTTCAGTTTCCAATTTCTTTAATGACATGAACTCACAACTCCCATCGGTATCTCTTAATTCCTTCTCAATCGATTAATTGCGATTCTCGATTTTTCGAGAATCGGGATTACTTGCTCATTTTGGCGGCTTGCATAACAGGTAAACAAGATATCAATAACGTTCAATTGAGCTATACGTGATGCCGTCGCTCCGCTTCGGATATTTTGTTCCACCGAATTTGTAAACAAACGAATATCCGCTAGTTCCGACACGGGTGACTTTCCGTATTTGGTCAAGGTTATAGTTAAGGCACCCTGTTTTTTTGCTTCGTTCAAGGACTCAATAACTTCTATTGTCTTTCCTGAGTAGGAGATCCCAATTGCAACATCCTCCGGTCCCATCGTTACTGCTGATGTTAACTGGTCGTGAAAATCCGGGTAAGCCTCGCACCAGCGCCCGATCCGTATTAACTTGTGCTTTAAATCTAAGGCAATGAGATGAGAAGCGCCCACTCCCATAATGTTGATCCTTCGCGCCTTGGAGAGCGAATCGACAACTTTGCTTACATCTTCAATGGATAAAACGGCAACAGTATCGTCGATGGATTGTTTATTGTTGTTGCTGACAGCTTGAACAATGTTCTCAACCGATTCCCCCATCCTGATTTCTTCGTAACCTCCAGAAAAACTCTGATGGGAAGAAAGATCGCCTGCAATACGAAGCTTTAATTCCTGATATCCCTTCATGTTTAGCTTCTGACAAAGCCGCATAACCGTAGCTACTGAAACATCGCTGAGTTCTGCCAACTTTTGTATGGAGTATTGCACCACATCACGTGGATGTTCCAAAATAAATTCAGCTGCTTTCCGTTCTGAAGGATGAAGCTGTGCCAGAATAGCTTTAATACTCAGGATTCCTCCGTTCAACATCATAATCCCTTCTTTCAACTAAATGACATGAAATGTAATGGTGTTGCGCCTTTTCTTCAAGTATTGGAGCAACGCTTTTGCAGGAATCAACAGCATATGGGCAACGAGGATGAAACGAACATCCTGATGGTGGGTTAGATGGACTAGGCAAATCTCCCTGTAACAATATTCTATTTTTTTTTGCTGTGGGATCCGGAACAGGGACCGATGATAGCAGTGCTTTGGTATAGGGATGTTGTGGAGACTGGTAAAGCTTAGATTTGTCAGCGATCTCAACAATCTTTCCTAGGTACATGACGGCAACTCGATCCGAGATATGTTTCACAACACTTAAGTCATGCGAGATAAAAATATAGGTTAATTTAAATTCTTGTTGAAGATCATGCAGTAAGTTAAGAATCTGTGCCTGGATCGAGACGTCCAAAGCCGATACAGGTTCATCGGCGACTATTAACTTCGGCTGAAGTATGAGCGCACGGGCAATACCTATTCTCTGCCGTTGGCCCCCGGAAAACTCGTGCGGATAACGATCTAAATAATCAGGCGATAGACCCACTTTTTCTATCATCCATTCGACCTTTGCCCTTCTTTCCAACGCAGTGCCGATGTTGTGGGCAATTAGCGGGTCCATTAAAATTTGTCGAACGGTTTTTCTCGGATTGAGTGAAGCGAATGGATCCTGAAATATAAGCTGCATTTCTCTTCTTTGACGTCGCATGTCTTTCGGAGAAAGCTTCATAAGATCATGGCCTTGAAAAATAATTTGTCCCGATGTCGGGTCTATCAAGCGGAGTAGGCAGCGACCAGTCGTAGATTTTCCGCAGCCGGACTCCCCGACAATGCTGAGCGTTTCCCCTTCGTATACCGTAAGATCAACACCATCCACCGCTTTAACGTATTCTTTTTTAGCAAAACCCTTTCCGACTGGAAAATGCTTTTTCAGACCTCTTACTTCCAGTAAAGCCTTCATCCATGTCCCTCCTTATTCGCATACAACCAACATCTGCATTCATGCGCTTCGTCAGCAAATAAAGGGGGCATCTGATTACAAATGTCCATGACATGATCGCAGCGGGGCGCAAACCTGCATCCATTTGGCATATCACGAATGGATGGAACATTTCCTTTGATGGGAAGCAATCGTTCCTGCTCTCCTGCCATATCCGGTATGGAATTTAAAAGTCCAACCGTATAAGGATGTTTTGGATTATCGAACAAAACCTCAACCCCAGAGTGCTCAACAATTTGACCGGCATACATCACTACGACTCGATCACACATTTCGGCTACAACGCCAAGATCGTGGGTTATAAATAAAATGGAGGTTTTACGTTCGCGACAGATCGTCTTCATCAACTCCAGAATCTGCGCTTGAATGGTGACGTCCAGAGCAGTCGTGGGCTCGTCAGCGATAACCAAAGCTGGATCACAGGCAATAGCCATAGCGATCATTACACGCTGCCGCATACCGCCAGATAATTGATGTGGATATTCATCATAAATCTCTTCCGCTCTGGGCAATCCCACTTCGTTTAAAAGTGTAAGGACCCGCTGCTTAATCTCCGACTTTGACATGTTTTTATGTCTAACCAAAGGTTCTGCGATTTGCTTTCCGATGGTATGCAACGGATTAAGTGATGTCATGGGCTCCTGAAAAATGATAGAAATACCATTTCCACGGAGTTTCCGCATTTCCTTCTCAGGAATGTTCAGGATGTTTTTTCCATTAAAGTTGATTTCGCCCTGCACTTCCGCATTCCTACCTAGTAACCGCAAAATTGACATACTTGTGACGCTTTTGCCGCATCCCGACTCGCCGACAATTCCAACAACTTCCCCTGGATTCACTTGAAGACTGATGTCATAAACGACATTAACCTTTTCCTGGTTTCCGCCAAATTTTATGTTTAAATTACGGATGTCCAATAACGATTTCATGAACATACCCCTTATATTATGAAATGTGTAAAGATGTTAACTGATCCCTAGTTTGATGCCGCCATTCCTGAATACCTGTTTTAACATCAGGATGAACCCGATTAGTCAAAATGAGACAAGTGACCTGATTTGAAGCGTTATGCCATACGGATGTCCCAGTGAAGCCTGTATGGCCAAATATGTCTGCTGAATAGATTTCCCAACCGATTCCTCTCGGCAAACCGGACGACACGGCAAGAGCCTGCTTCGCCTCGTTTTTCAATTGAGCCGATATAAATTCCACAGACCCATTTGCCCAAATCTCCATATACCTGAACATATCCTTAATATCCGAAAACAAACCTGCATGTCCACTGACACCGCCAAGTCCATAGTGCGCATTGCAATCATGTACACTTCCTCTAATCAATCCATCACGCCATTGGAATTTTACGACATCTGCTGTAGATAGTCCAAATGCTCCTCCGGGCAATTTTTCGTTTGCGTAGTCCTCTGTATAGCTGAGAGCCATATCTTTTTCGAATTGATTTCCCTTCTCGGTCGGAACGATCTGCCAGTTTTCGTTATCAGGCAAGTAACAAGTTCGATGTAAACCGAGCTCATTTAAAATAAGTGAAGAAACAATTTGCTGTAGATCCATTTCCCAGATTATTTCCAGAATAAAACCAAGAAGCATAAAGCCTAAATCGCTGTAGATCATCCCAGAATCCGGTGAATAGGCTAACGGCTCATGACAAATCGCAGACAAATACTCCTGTTTACCTTTTAAACGAATAAAATAGGGTCTCCACCCCGGCAGTCCTGATGTGTGGGTCAATAAATGCAATAAAGTAACTTGTTTTCTTCGTTGATCAAGGGAACTTGAAAACTCTGGAATCCATTTGATTACCGGGTCACTGAGTTTTGCCTTGCCTGATTGAACCGCAAGTAAAACTGCTGGTAAGGTTGCTGTAACTTTGGTCAATGAAGCCAAGTCGAAAACGGCGTTCTGCGCTTGATTTCTTGCAAAAATCATGGGTTCTTGATCCCCGATGCGAATTCCAGCGACAGCACTTGGAAAAATTCCATTGGCGACACCCAAATCCAAGCTGTGTTCTAAACATCTGTAGAGCTGATCATGAATATCCATCCGTTTCACCCCGTCTGGTTTGTAGTGCGGTTTATCGGGAGCGTTGTCTTGGATCCAGTAAATCCCGCAGGGCATCCCCGAAAAGATTAAAAGCCAGAATGGTCACCGTCATAGCCACGCACGGCCAAACGATCATGCTTGGGGCTAGTTCCATGTATCTTCTGGACTCTGCAATCATTCCACCCCATGATGGATTGGGAGGCTGCACGCCTAAGCCCAAGAAACTAAGCATGGATTCCGTGAGAATCGCTCCGGAAATGGCGATGGAGGATTGTACGAGAAGCGGCGCCTGAATGTTCGGAAAGATTTCAAACAAAAGGATTCGTGATGTTTTTTGACCAATCGCTCTTGCGCTCTCCACGTACTCCAAACCTTTCACAGATAAAACAGCTCCGCGGATTGTCCGTGTAAACACGGGTATGTTGACAATGCCTATAGCAAGGATCGTTTTGGAAATACCGGGTCCAAGAGCTGCGACAATTGCCAATGCGAGTAAAATCTCTGGGAATGCAAATAAAACATCCATTGTTCTCATAATGATGGAATCGACCCACCGTCCGAAATATCCAGCCAATAATCCAAATACAACTCCAAAAAATGCACTAATTGCGACAGAACAAATCCCTACAGTGAGTGAGATTTTTGCACCATAAATAACTCTGCTAAGTAAATCCCTGCCGAATTGATCCGTACCGAGAAGATAGTCAGCGCTGCTTCCTTTTAACCTGAATGCGTTGTCCATTTGCGTCGGATCTTTTGGCGCCAAAAAAGGTGCCAACACAGCACAGACACATATTAAAATAAGTACCAAACCGCTTATGACGGCTGTTTTGTTTTTCCAAAATCTTTTTCTGAGTGTCAGCATCGTTGGTCCCCTTTTTTAATACTTGATCCTGGGGTCAATAATTGAATATACAAGATCCACCGTTAAATTGATCAGCACGAAAATCACAGCGATGAATAAAACACCGCCTTGGACGACTGGGTAATCCCTTTGGTGAATGCCGTCTAAGATATACTGTCCCAAGCCAGGAATAGAAAAAAGCTGTTCAATCACGACCGAGCCGCCAAGCAAATATCCAAATTGCATGCCGGCAATTGTAACTATCGGGATGGCAGAATTTCGAAAGGCGTGCCCGAACAGGATTTTCCACTCGGGGGTCCCTTTCGCTCTTGCCGTTCGAATGAAATCTTTATCCAGTGTTTCAAGAAATGTAGAGCGAGTCATGCGCATAACACCCGCCGCCATGACAATACCCATTGTAATTGCAGGTAAAATTAATTTTTTAATGGATTCCAACGGATCCTCCCACAGATTTACGAAATCCATAGGTGGAAACCAGCCGATATATAAGGAAAAGACAAGCAGCAGCAGTGTTCCCACGGCAAAATTAGGAACGGAAATCCCAAGCAGAGCTATAATCCGTCCCGTGATGTCGGTAACAGACCCTGACTTTAGAGCTGACAACATTCCGATCGGAATGGCCACAATCCATCCGATAAGTGAAGCCAATAACGTGAGTTGCAGTGTAATCCCGAAGCGTTTAATGATTTCCGGCAAAATGGCATTCCCCGTGTGTACGGAATGTCCAAAATCACCCTGCAAGACTAGGAAAATCCAATGCAGGTACTGCGTGACAAGCGGATGGTCCAATCCAAGCTGTTCCTTTAGCACCCGAACCGACTCATCGGTTGCGTTCGTTCCAAGCATGATCAATACAGGATCTCCCGGCACAAGATGGAGAATCAAAAACACCAGAACGGAAATTCCGAATAAAATCGGCACCAATCCGGCGAGCCTTTTGAAGATATAGTTGCCCAAGTTCGCACCCCCGGAATTTAGGAAGGCAGTATCCGTACCGCCTTCCCCGGTATTATTTATTTACTTTTAATTGCTGTTTTCAGGATGGCGAATGCCTCACTTGCCGCATTTGGCACGAATCCGTCCACCCGTTCGCTTATTGCATAGAAATACTTTGGCGAAGCGAGAAACAAGTTAGGAGCTTCGTTTAGAACTATTTTTTGTGCATCTGTATAAAGCTGCTTACGCTGTTCAACATCATTCGTTTCCAAGGCTTTTTGCACTAATGCATCGAAATCTTTATTCGAATAATTCCAAACGTTGGCACCGCCGGTAGTCGAGAAGAAGAAACGTAGGGAACGATCAGGATCTGTACCAGCTGTATTACGGCCCACAAGCAGCGTTGCATCCTTGGATTTCCAGGTTTCAATATATTTCGCCCACTCTAATTGTTCGATCTTCGCATTAATGCCGATCGCTTTCAGCTGTTGCTGGATGACCTGTGCCGACTCTATATAATCCGGGTAAGTTGAGGCAGATTGAATTACGGTGTCAAATCCCTTCTCATATCCCGCTTCTTTCAAGAGCTGCTTCGCCTTTTCCAGATCTTTTTTCGGTAAATCTCCAGAGCTTAGCGCATATGTCTTTTGCGCCGGAGAAATGGGTCCCGTCACCTGTCCCTGGTCTTTCCATACTGTTTTAACAATTTCGCTGCGATCCACCGCATAACTAATTGCCTGGCGAACGCGCACATCATCAAAAGGTTTTTTCTTCACGTTAATCCCAAGGTATCCGTATTCCATTGTCTGATAACTTTGTATGGAGACTCCCTTGGTGCTTTCCAAAAGTTTGGCCGAATCCGCTGACACGGTAGTCAAATCCACTTTCCCCGTCCGGACCGCTGCCATTCTTTCGGCTTCATCCTTCATGATTCGGAATTTGATAGAATCCACCTTCGGCATATCTTTTACAAAATAGTTCGAATTTTTGGTCAAGGTCACGGATTGTCCTGATTCAACGGCACCCATCTTAAATGGTCCAGTACCGACCATTTCTTTATTGAGGTCTGTCACTTCTTTCGGCACGATAGCCGTGTAAATGCTGGCAACATTAGCAAGCAGGGCTGAATCAACATTTTTCAGCTTGAACACAATTTGATTCGGGTCCGGTGTTTCGATAGATTCTATACTTGTGAAATATGATTTAGCCAACGCCCCGGTATTCGCATCGAGAATCCGGTCGAAACTGAATTTCACGTCGGCGGAAGTCATTTCTCGACCATTATGGAATTTAACGCCCTTTTGCAATTCGAATGTGACCGTCTTTCCATCCGGTGATATCGTCCACTTCGATGCCAAACTCGGTATAATCTTCATATCCGCATCCAAACGAGTTAAAGTATCATAGACGAGACTGTATATTCTTAAGCTGGAGGCAGCTGGTACTTTGTGCGGATCAAATCCAACAGGGTCTTGATCCATAGCAATATTTAGCTCGGTGGGTTGATTGGATTTAGCCGGTGCCGCTGAGGATGAGGCCGCAGGCGTTGATCCATTTGCTTGAGGTTTTGTTTCTTTCGAGCATCCTGTCAGAATAAGGCCGATGCTCAGGATACAGGCTGCAATAATACGTTTGGTTTTCACTTGAATTCCCCCTAAATTTTATAAAGTGATATGACCAAGAATAACTGCGTGTTTGGCTCCGGTGACAGCTGGCAGATTGCTTGTCCTGCCCATTAAAGACTGATGGCCCATTACGGCAAATGCAATTGCTTCCCTGGCATCATCCGGAATACCGAATTCCTGACTTGTATGAAGGTTACAGGTATCCGGCAGGGCTTCCCGGATCATGGATAACAGCGTTTTGTTATGCGTTCCACCACCGGCCACTATGACATCCCCGATTTCATGGATTGGAAAAACGAAATTCTTATAGGATCGGACGATAGTCAATGCCGTCAATGCAGTTGCCGATGCCACCATATCTTCGAACGATAATCCACGTTCCATTCCCTCTTTTCGGAATCGTTCGGCGAATGCGGATCCATACACTTCGCGACCGGTGCTCTTAGGCGGAACCCTCTCATAGTAAGAATCATTCTTGTAGAAGGATTCCACCAAGTCATAGTCAACGCGCCCTTTTGCAGCGATATCGCCTCCCTGATCATACTGCATGTCTCCACCGCTTTGTTCCCTTACAAGTGTATCCATGACCATGTTCCCAGGACCTGTATCGAATGCATAACAATCCTCAGTTGTTGCTCCAGCAGGAATTATGGTTACGTTTCCAATTCCACCGATGTTCTGCACGATGCGGCCCACATTTGGACTTCGGAAAGCGATCAGATCCAGGTATGGTGCCAGTGGAGCACCTTCACCACCAGCCGCCATATCACGGGCTCTAAGATTTCCGATAACGGGTATGCCCGTTCTTTCGCGAACCAGGGCTGTTTCACCGATCTGCAAAGTGGCTTTTACCAGTCTGACACCATCCGGCCCAGGAAACTGAACTTCATCGGGAGCATGCCATACGGTTTGACCGTGCATGCTGATGGCGTCCACGGCTGAACTATCAAGCTCTGTTGTTTGCAGTAGTCGTTCCACGGCTGAAATGTACCATTCGGATATTCCATAATTGGCGATTACCAATTCGTCCAATTTAGCTTGCTCAACCGAACAGAGTGAAATCAACTTTTCCTTTAATTCAGTTGAATAAGGAATATATTCAAATCCCTTAAGCTCTACTTTTTCAATCTCACCTGTCGGGGTCGTGTCAATTTGAACCATTGCGGCATCAACACCATCCAAGGAAGTACCGGACATGATACCGATGATAGTGTGCTGCTTCTTTTTTCGATAGGCTTCCCACATAGTAAAACTACTAGTTTCCAAGACTTATCCCCCTTGTTTTACGATTATTAGAATAAAGCCAACCCATAATGAAGATGAGAACTGCCGTAAAAGCAGCAGGCATAATAAAAGCAAATTGAAAGCCATACCACTTGCCCAAAATCCCCATAAACCACAATGTAACCGTAGCACCAATACCCGCAGCCGAAGTCAAATAACCAATAACCGTACCTGATAATTTGTCAAAATCCCGTGAAGCCATGGCAACGAAAGTTGGAAATACAAGTGAGAAAAACAAACCAATTAAAGAAAACATCCATCCCCAGCCGGATGGTCCCAGTTGAGCGATAATCATCAATATGCCACCCAAACTGACACCGAGAATAATTGATAACTCATAACCAATGCGGTCTGCAATAAAACCACCAAGCAATCGTCCAGCCATCATCAAAACAAAAAAGGCGCTTATGTAATATGGAACAGTAGTATCGCTTACGCCTTTTACTTTGGAAAGAAAATAAGGAAGCCAACCCAAGAATCCTACTTCAGCCCCCACATAAAAGAGAGTTGCAATCACCAAGCCCTGAAATCGCTTACTTTCCAGCAATTCTTTGACCTTTGAAGTTTCAACTCGGACACGTTCGGTTCTATCAACCTTAAGTAAAGATAGCGTGATCAAAGATGTTACTAAGATAATTAGGAATATCCAATAAATTCCTTGCCATTTTACTCCCTCTAAGAATAGGAAGCCAGTGAGCATTGGAAAAAGAAACGCTCCAAGACCGTACCCGGCATGTACAAAACCAAGAAAACGAGCTCGAAACCGGGAAAACCATGATGATGTAACATAATTGAGCGAAGTTTCTAATGCCCCCTTGGAGAAACCGCTTACAAAAAACAAACCAATTAACATCAAATAATTTGGAATGGTCACCATTCCGAATATGGCCAAGAAAAGAATGATAATAGCTGCTTGAAGAGATCGTTTAGAACCAATTTTGTCGACAAGCCAACCCACAATGGGACCTGAAAAAAGATAACCTAACGGAGTTGCAGCTAGCAATGTACCAATCTGTGGCAGGTCCAAAGAATAAAAAGCGCCTATATGATTCGTCTGAATTCCCCTCACTGAGTCAAAAGCTCCAACAGTGAGAAACAAAACAAGTATTACGATAAAACCATGAATGTATACCGCTCCCCTCGCAAGTACCATATTTAACCACTTGACTTAGTCTAAGGTAATATTATTCTTCTTGTCAATAGTTTTGAACAAAATATTATTACTTATAGAACAAGTAATTTAATCACTCAAAAAATAGTCCGGCAAATTTCCTAGACTGATCTGTCCGAGTAGAATGTCACTGCTTGAGTACAATTGTTTTGTTGCCGTGAAGGGTAACCTTAGCCTTTAAAATTGTATTCCCTATCGTGAAAAGATGATTAGGTAACTCTTTTCCCCTTATTAACTGCCACTTGCAAAAAAGGCTGCACTAGGCAACCTGATTATTTATAACGATTCGAATTCCAAGTGGCGTCATCATTGATATTTTCCGTTTTCCATGCCCGTGAAGAGGTCAATATCAAAAACAATTACATGCTTATTTAATTAATAGCTGTTTTCACACACACTTGTTCTATTGGACGATCATATACTAGATTAGTATAGTTAGAAAGGAGGTATTCATTTTGAAACGATCTGATCAGTATATGATTTGTAAAAAGTACCTCAATCGAGATGTTCTGATAAAAACGGCACATGGCACTTACAAAGGAACCATTGTAAAAGTCGACAGGAATAAGGTCTATTTAAAAACGACGAGAAATGGAAAGCATGCGCAAGTCTCGTTTCTTCCTTTTATCATACCACTAGTTCTGTTTGATCTATTAGCTATTTTGCTTTTAGATACAAGGCCTTTTTTTCCATTCAAACCATTCTGATAACTTGTAAAAACCCCATCCTATGATGAGGTTTTTTTCTACATAGGGAATTTTCTGCAGCATTCGATAACAATCAATCATGGGAATAACCGACCTGACAGCCGCACGGATCGATCATGCCGGGGAAAATAGTCAATTGTGCTATCGACAACCCATCATAATAAGGCGCTCCTTTATTATTTTAGATGACTGAGCACGGCCCTCGGTTTCTGACCACTGACGAGCGCCCCATCGCGTTCATAACCTTCTTCACGTCCGACCAACTCCCGAACCAGCCGCTCTCTCCAGCCTTGTAAACTCAGCTGCCAGGCTGGATCTCCCGCCTTATTGGTCAGCTCCTCCGGGTCGCAACTAAGGTCGAATAGCTGCTCTTCGCCAGATTGCGAATACCAGATGTATTTCTCCCGACCGTTTGTCACGTAGTGGTGGGACAAGGCCCCATAGGCATGCTCCCCGTGCACGTACTCGCGCCATGCAACAACCGCACCTTCACGGCATAGCGGTAACAAGCTCTCGCCTTCGACCGAGTCTGGCACAGCCACACCGGCTGCATCCAACAGCGTAGGCATGATGTCGCGCAGCTCGGTTATCCGCTCCTCATCAGCACCACGGTTCAACCCCAGTCGGCCTGTATAATCGGCGACAATTAAAGGCACTTTCGCACTCCCTTCGTAGGCGAGCGCTTTGCGGAAGAAATGGTGGTCGCCCAGCATTTCTCCATGATCGGAGGTGAACACCACGACCGTATTGCGCAGCACGCCGTACTCACTGAGTGCATTCAGCAGACGTCCGATCTGAAAGTCCAGATGCGTAATAAGAGCATAGTAAGCCGCCTTGGCCCGATCCAGACGTTTCTTCGTCAGCTTGCTTATGCCGGTAGTCGGATGGTCCGATCCATTCTCGGCGTTCTGCAAATCTACCCAGTCGCCTACCGGCGGCTCCGGCATGTCCTCATTGAGGTACATGTCGAAGTAGGCCTGAGGCGGATCGAAAGGCGGATGCGGACGCACGAAGGACGTCCACAGGAAAAACGGCTTAGTAGGGTCGCGTCTTCGTAGGAAATCGATCGATTGGGTGACCGCCCAATTCGTCGGATGCAGCCGCTCTGGGAGATGCCATGGCAGCGCAACCGTTGATGCATTACAATCGAGACCGTTGTCCATCAGATCATAGGTACCCGGCTCCGTATTCCGTATCCAATTCAAATAATCATCGCATTCGTTGAAATGTTCCGCATGTGACGTTCTACTGTTGTCCCGGTTGTAGTGCATGTAGCCATCGTGAAGCACCACGTTGTGGAAGCCGCATAAGTTGCGGGTCGGGTATACGTGCATCTTGCCAACACATTGCGTGTGATAGCCAGCATTCGCCAATTCACCGGGCAAGGTGTGCTCGTACGTCCATGGGACATGCTCCTCGTATCCTACTCGTCCATGTGAGCGTTGGCTCATGCCCGTTAAGAGTGCCGCCCGCGCCGGAATGCAGGTCGGCGTTGCGGAATATGCGTTCCGAAACAACACACCGTCTTCCGACAATTTGTCTAGATTCGGCGTCTGTACGATCGGATGACCGAGTGCGCTTAAGCAGTCTCCCCGCATTTGATCCACTGTAATGAACAATATATTCGGTTTCATTCGATATGCCTCCCGTTAAAGCATGAAGCTGGGGGAAACCCATTGAACTGTATCCCCCAGCTTCATTCTCTTCAGTTATTACGCTTATTTCTTCTTCAATTTTTTCCACTCATCGTTGGCCTGCTTTTCAATTTGCGATCCACCCTGTTGATTGTACTTCTGTACGAACTCGTCAAACTTATCGATGGTCCAAACACCTGTTACAATCTTAACGAAGTATTCTGCCCACAGCTTCGTTTCGAGATCCGGGTAATCCAACTCAGCCGGAACCGTCTTCCAGAACGCGTTCGGTATAATATTTTTCGATGCCGTTTCGATACCGTTGCGAACTTCCTGCGTCGTCCAACGTCTGTCTACAACGAATGCCATCCGGATCGGGTTGTTGTAGCCTTTCTTGTATAGATCGGCATAACTCGTCGATTGCTTAATCAGGTTCATCGCCTTGTCATACGTATAATCCGTTCCTTCAACACCGTACAGCCCTAGGTTGAAACCTCCGCCTTCGCTGTCATCCACCAGCCAATCCAGGAAGCGGAACAGCTTCTCCGGATTTTGCGCTTTCACAGACAAGGCGCGCAGCGGAGCAGCAGCTACCGCATTCGTCTCTGGATTGCCCAACTTGCCATCCGGCCCTTTGGGAGGTGCAATGAGGCTAAGCTTAGAGGCTGGGGTTGTCTTTTTTAATGCCTCCGAAGTCGGATTCGCTTTAGGGTCTACCAGGTAGGCATCATTCTCGAACAAACCGACCTTCGAATTGATAATCTTCTCGTTCAGCTGTTTTGTTTCCATCACTGGGAAGTCGGGGTCAATCAAACCTTCCTTGTACCATTGCTGAAGCAAAGCGAGCGCTTGCTTCGTTTCCGGCAGGGTAAAGCCTTTCTTGATCTGACCGTCGCGCTCCGTCCAGAAGTGTGGGATCACGCCGTAAGCCCCGAAGATCGAATTGTAGCGCGATAGCTTGGTCCCACTTAAACCTAGGGTATCGTTCTTCCCATTCTTATCTGGATCTTTCGTAACGAATGCTTGCAGAACATCATGCAGCTCATTCACCGTCGTAGGAGCCTTCATTCCGACCGCATCCAGCCAATCTTCACGCACTAGAACCGACGTTACGTTCGGGCTGTTGAATATTTCGGATCTCATACCGTTAGGAAGGGCATATATTTTACCGTTAAATGTCACTTGATCCCAATAATACTGAGGAATCAGCTTCATCAGGTGCGGTGCTTTTTTCAAATATTCGTCGATCGGTTGCACCAGGCCCTGCTCTACAAACCTGCTCAACGTCTTAGAGTCGATATCAAAAAAGTCTGGAAGATCATTCGAGGAGGCCAGTAAGTTGAGCTTCGTCTGATAATCGTCCCCAGGAGCTTGCTGCGCCACATAGTCCACGCCTTTCACACCGGCTTTGGCAGCGGCTTCTGTCAGTACTTTTCTCGCTTCCCCGCCATCGGCTGGGTATTCTGCAATTCCGCTACTGCGCAGGAACTTATAAGTGACCGGTTTATCGTCACTCGACTGCTTCGCATCTTCCTTCGTTTTCTTCACGGAATCTCCGCATCCAACCGTTGTTACAGCTAGAATCGCTGCACCTGCTAACGCTGCTGACATTTTCCATTTCTTTTTCATACCAAGACCTCCCTAGTCATTTCTAAATTTAATCTACCTTAAGATTTGACGGAGCCGAGCATAACGCCCTTCACAAAATATCGCTGCAGAAACGGATAAATCGCTAAAATCGGAATAATAGAAAGAATAATCGTAGCAGCAATAACCGATTCCGTAGAGGAGTCCGCCAATTGCCCCGTCTGCTCAGCAAGCTGCTGACCTGAAATAATTTGCCTAATCAGCAAAGGTAGTGTCGTAAGCGACTTGTCGTTCAAGTAAATGAGTGCCTGGAAGAAATTGTTCCACAGCCCTACCGCAATCCAAAGCGCCAGTGTAGCCAAAACAGGCTTGCATAACGGTACGATGATGTAGAGATAAATTCGGATCGGATTGGCGCCGTCCATCACAGCCGACTCCTCAACCTCTTCCGGAATCCCGCGAATAAAGTTAATGACAATAATAACATTGAAAGCGGTTACCAAGTTAGGAAGAATTAGCGCCCACAAGGAATTTAGCAAACCAAGCTGCTTCACGACCAAGTATACGGGTATCATGCCGCCGCTGAATATCATTGTAAAGACGATCAAGCTCAACCACACGTTCTTCAATGGCAACGTTCGCTTGGCGAGCGGATATGCCATACTCGACGTGACGAATAAGGATAATACCGTACCCACGACGGTAATGAAAATGGTATTTCCATAGGCGATCCAAATATAGTCCGAGGACAATACACTTGTATAAGCCTGCATCGTTAATCCACGTGGCCATAAGAAGAAGCCTCCTCGTAGCGCCTCCGCCTTCGAGCTTAGAGATAGCGATATTTCGTGCCATAATGGATACAGTGTAATGGCGCTCAGTAGCAGGAGGAACAGGCTGTTCCCAACATCAAAAAGTTTGGATGAAAATCGTTTTCTCATAGGCACCTCACCATATTCCGCGCTCACCCATACGTCTAGCCACACCATTGGTGACGAGCAGCAGCAGTAAGCCTACGAAAGATTGGAATAACCCGGCGGCTGTTGCGAAGGAATATCTTCCCATCGTTAAGCCAAGTCGATATACATATGTGTCCAAAACGTCGGACACGTCGAAGACGAGCGGATTATATAAGATGAAAATTTGCTCGAAGCCAACATGAAGGATCTGCCCGGTACGCAAGATAAGCAGAATGACGATTGTGTTGGTAATCGAAGGCAGCGTGATATGTCGTACCAAATGAAAGCGATTAGCTCCATCCATTCGTGCTGCTTCGTACAACTCTGGATTAATTCCCGAGATGGCGGCCAAATAAATAATCGTCCCCCACCCCATCTCCTTCCACATCTCACTGAGTACGAGAAAACTACGGAACGAACCAGGATCCATCAACGGTGATGTCTTCATACCCAAGAAGCTGGTCAAGCCGGAGCCCGATGAGAATAACGAAAACAAGATACCCCCTAAGATAACCCATGACAAGAAATGCGGGAAGTAAACGATCGTCTGCACCCAGCGTTTGAAGGTCGAATTATATACTTCATTCAACAACAAGGCGAGAAGGATTGGAGCTGGAAAATTAAAAATGAGCTTATAGAAGCTGATAATGATCGTGTTCTTCATAGCGGTCCAGAAATCCGGAGCCTCGAATAAGATGCGGAACCATTTCAGGCCAACCCAAGGGCTTCCCATGATCCCCTCCAGCAAGCGAAAATCTTTGAACGCGACTGTAATGCCAGCCATCGGCCAATAATGAAATAAAGCGAAGTACGCAAGACCCGGCAGTAGAAGAACAAAGTAGTATTTGTGCTTGCTCCATTCTCTCCAAAGCCGCCCTAGTTTGGTTACTGGCTTTGAACTAGTTGCAGGGACCGAAGACATTCCGTTCACATTCCAACCTCCTTTTCATATGTCGTTATGGTAGTTACATCACGTGATTGCACCTTTAGCGTAACCGCTTCCAAAAAAACAGTAAATCCCCACTCTACGATCTGAATGGGGAATTTCCGCTTTATATCAGACTATGTTCAAAAGTGTACATTGGTATCCAAAAGGCTACATCATCTTTTTACGGTACTCGCCTGGGGTAATACCCTCGTATTTTTTGAAAAACCGGATGAACGTATGCACGTCGTTATAACCAATCGCCTCGCTAATGCTTTGCAGCGATTTACTTGAATCCCCTAACAGCCTCATGCCCTGCTCCAGACGGTATTCTGTTAAATATTCCAACGGGGCTTTGCCTGTTTCCGCCTTGAACAGTCGCCCTAAATGTCCGCTGCTGATTCCTACAGCTTCAGCAACATCAGATATGGCGATATTGCGTTCATAATGCTGTTCCATGTACATCAAAGCTTCTCGGATATAAGGCGGAAAACTCCGCTCGTTTCGTACTTCGTGGACGTAATCCATCATTAAGTCGAGGGTGGCATGAATATAGGATTGCAGCTCGGTGCTGTTTCGGTATTTCTGTAAATTCAGCAAGCTTACTTCATCCATAAGCTCCCCAATATCGTAACCTTCCTGGACGAGCGAGCCCAACGTATGGCTCATTAGCATCACAATCATCTGCTGCAGCTTAGGCAGCGAATAGCGATTCTGATGAATATATTTCTCGAATAGCTGCCACACCAAATCTTCAGCTGCTTGTCGGTCTCCCGCCAAAATCGTGTTCAGAAACAGCTTCTGGTACGACACCGGATAGTCGAACTTCAACTCTTCCCGAGTTGCATCTGCATACACTATATCCGAGCTAACTAAAAATGCTTTGTAGGTAACAGCCCGGCGAGCCAGCTCATAGGCTTCATGTACCATTTCCAACGATCGAACACCTCCGACAACAGCATGGAGCCAAACAGACCAACGCTCTTGCGCCTCGCTCATCATTTGGCGGTAGCACTGCACCAAACGCTCTTGTTCCTCAGCCTGAAGCTCCGTCGAAGGCAAGTTGAGGATGAAGCCAAACATGTTTCTGTCCAAAATAGTCCCTGCTACTGAGAAGTGGGAGGTCAAAATACCCTCTGCTAAGCTGTATAAGTAAACACTATTCCCCTGCTCATCTTCCCTGATAGGCGTTTCTGCGGCTATGAGGAGGACAAGGAAATTCGGATGTTCGAAACGAAGGCCTGTCTGCGCGAATCGTTCAAGGACATCGTTGTCGTTGGGCAGATGATGATGCAGCAGCTCCTGTACCAAATGATCCCGGATGATCGGCACATTTTGCCTTACGGTTGAAATCAAGTTACCAATGGCATCGTCCACGATATGGAAATCATCCGTCTTGCCTGTATCGAACGGCCGGATCACGAATTCTCTCAGCTGCTCGGCCATCCTTCGCCACGGATCATAAAGAATCGAGGCGAACAAGTAGGAAACGCCTAACCCCGCAAGCATAATCAGAAGCAAAATAAGCAGCGCACGGCCCACATCCACCTTCATCTGATCGCTGTACACACTATAGGGTGTTAGCTGCAACGTGGTCCAACCATAAGTCTGACCTTTATGTGCCGTTACAAAATACCGACCACCAGCAAGCGTCATGACATCTGTCCGCAGCTCCCCCAGCGCTAGATGCTGAGCCAGTCCTTCGGCATCCAGCCCTTCGATCGAATGGGAGATGAGCCCGTTCTGAGGATCAAGCACCAACGTAGGCCCCGCTGCATCTGTTGGCAGGTTAAGCAACGTTTGCATAAAGCTATCCTTTTGAATGTCAATGACGAGCATCCCTAGCGGCGTTTGCATCGTAGCCGGAATTGATCGGGCAAACGTGAGCATCTCCACATCTGGCGTACCTGAGATCCCTTTTACCGTACGGACGCCCGTCCATGAGGTGTGCCGTTCTTTCGATTCTTGTCTTAGGCTCGTAATAAAAGCGCTGTCATAATAATCAGCTATTTTGTACAGCCCTTCATTTGTCGTCAGCACCTTGTCGTTCTGGTAAATATACAGTGCAAGTGAATAAAAGATCGAATTGGAGGTTGTCCATCCTCGAAGTTGTTCTTTAATAATCGAATAGTCGTAAACCGAAAGGTCATACGGACGGTTTAACAGATCATAAATCGAAGGTGTCAAGGAAAGCTGTGTCGCAAGTTGATTCATATTGTCACTCATACTGTCTATATGGCGTCCGATCCGGTCTAGTCGATTAGCAGATGCGTTCTCGATTTCACTCGTCAGCTGATTCGATGACCTATATAAGTTGAAGGAAAGGAATAGAACTGCCGGAATGAGTATCGTAACAAAGAACAAAATGAGATGCTTGCGAAAGGCAGCTTTGCGAAACAGTTTCTTCGGTTTCCACTTCAAACTACTTCCTCCTTACTACTTGCTTCTAAACCTTTTGTCTATAATATCATGCTCAAAAGGAAGTCGCACGCAGCAATCTCAACGCTTAACCGACTTACTTCAACGAACGTACAGAAAGAGCAACCTGATAACCGGCTGCTCTTTCTGTACATCCGGCTTATCGATAAGCCGGTTAAATCCTTCTTATGCTTCATGATTTCATGGAAAGCATCATTTCATCGTGCCATTCATTCAGTGTAATGACACAAACTTTAAATACACATCACTTCCAACCTGTACGTTGTAGTATCCCTTTCACAAAATTAAGATTATCTTTCACAAAAAAAGCCGCGATTTACGCGACTTTTGTCTTTGTATCTAACTCTTATAGGGTAAATACGTGATTACCAATGGTAATCTTGGCGGTTCTTTTTTTGCTCCAAGATGCCTGGGCAATATCAGGATTGTAAAAATAAAGGGCCCCAGTTGTTGGATCCAAACCATTCAAAGCGGCTTTTGCCGCGCTATAGGCTGACAAATTTGGTTTAAGGTTAAACTGGCCATCATCAACGGCTGAAAATTGACCTGGCTGATGGATAACCTCAGTGATGGAATCAGGAAATTTTTCGGACTGAACTCGATTAAGAACGACAGCTCCCACGGCAACTTGTCCCATAAAGGACTCCCCTCGGGCTTCGGAATGAATTATTCGCGCCAATTCATCCAGCACCGACTGTTTGGGTGAAATCGCTTTATTTAGTTTAGACAGAGTTAGGGAATCGGCTTCACCATCAACTGACAAGCCATAACTGGCTTGAAATTTCTTTACCGCATTCTTAGTCTGGTTACCGTAATAACCGGTAATTCCTGTATTAAAGTAACCCAATGCGTTTAATCGTTCTTGTAAATCCAGTACTTGGTCACTTTGTGTGCCCTGACCTAACGATTGCGCACCGACCGGTGCGGCCATCCCCATTACACCAAGGGAACAGACGCAGATAAGAGCCTGTAGTTTCTTCTTCATGTTTTAAGATAACCTCCTCTTCCTTTTACGCGCCGCATAGGCAACGACATGCAGCATTACAAATTTAGGGGTGTTGATCCGACTCAAGATGTCGCCTTACACGCTCGAACAATAGGGAACAGCACCAGGCTGTCCCTATAACCTTCGGGAGAAACACCTATTAAGGGTCGCAAATCACAAAAAGGAGCTCTGCCAATAAGGCTACCTCCTCCATTATCGTTATCCGTTAGTTGAGCAAGAACCAGTTAAGGTTGGATAATTCATTTAAATTTGACCCAGGCATGACCCTTTGGAAATTGCCGGTTAAAAGCAGATTTCAACCATGTATTTTCTTGTGGTAGAAGTGATGGAAGCATTTTGTGGAAATCATTGATATCCTTTTCCCGTATTTGCAAAGCACCTGCTTTATGGAGAAGTTGGATTTCAGGTCTCAAATAAGGTATGCCTTCAAACCACACCCCGACAAAAAAAACCGGGGCGTGGTTCTTTCTTTTCCCTCCCCATCTGTGCCATCATGAATATAGGGGTGATGAACATGTTTAATGACTTCAAGCTCACGGATGACCGACCGGTCTATATCCAGGTGAGAGATTACTTGAAACGTCTGATTATAAAAGGATCCCTGCAAGCCGATCAGAAGCTTCCCTCCACCCGCGAGCTCGGCTTACTGCTCGCCGTCAGCCGTAACACCGTTATTTCCGCCTACGCCGAGCTGGAGGGGGACGGCTTCGTCTATGCAGTTCAAGGGAAAGGCAGCTATGTTGCTGCAGTTTCCGCTCCCCCGGGCGCAGCCGCCCCATCCTGCGAAATCGATTGGCAATCGCGTATAAACGGATATGCGCGGCAAGCAGTGGAGCTGGACCGGATGAAACGCGGCATTCGCGCAGATAAAAGCGTCATTTCCTTTACCAGCATTGCGCCCGACGAGAAGTTGTTCGATCTGGTCAATGTAAAGCGCGCTTTTCTAGACCGAATAGCGATGGAGGGGGGCGTACTGCTGAATTACGGCTACGCGAAAGGTTATAAACCGCTTATCGATTATTTGCTGAAATATATGGAGCAAAAGGGCGTCGATCTTAGCGGGAAAGATATGCTGATAACGAGCGGCTTCACGGAAGCGTTCGATATCGTTATGTCCGCCCTTCGTAGGAAAGACGGCGGATCGGTCATTTGCGAAAACCCGACCCATTACACAGCCATCAAAAACTTGAAACTAAACGGCTTCGACATTACTGGCATTCCGATGGAGCGTGACGGCATCAATCTGACCGAGCTAGAACGTGCATTGACGGAACAGGCTTACGATTGCGCATATTTTATCCCGTCCTACCACAATCCTACTGGCATCGTAACGTCCCCTGAGAAAAGACTGGCGATCATGCAGCTCATGGCCCGTCACCGAATCCCGGTCATCGAAGACGGCTTCAACGAAGAATTGCGTTATTCAGGTTCGCATGTGTCTCCATTAATCGCAACGGCCGGACAGAGCAATGGAGTTATTTATATCGGCAGCTTCTCCAAAGTGCTCTTCCCTGGCCTCCGGGTTGGCTGGGTGCTGGCGGACCGCCGGCTGATCGATTGCCTGGAAAGCATCAAACGGGCTCGTAGCATTCACACATCGACGCTTGATCAATCGGTGCTCTTTCAATATCTCCATAACGGCAATCTGGAGAAATATTTAAAAAAAGTCCGTGCCGAATATAAACGAAAATACGAGTGGACGAAGCATTGCTGCGAAATGCACCTCCCTTATAAAAGACTATCGGGAGACGGAGGTCTGCATCTGTTTGTCGAATTCGATGAGTGTTTCGATACGACGGCATTGCTTAACGCGTGTTCCAGCCAAGGGGTAATTTTTACGCCTGGCGATATGTTTTACACAGACGGTGGAGGAAGGCATACGATGCGGCTTGGATTCTCGAGAGTGCCGGATGATGATATCGGCAAAGGGCTTGAAATTATCGGCCAGACGGCCAAACAACTTATGAGATAACGAGGTGCGCACATGAAAGTTGGCGTCATTATGGGAGACGTATCGATGTTACTTTAAAGTGTCGAGTACATTTTCGTATGAAATAATATTTTGAGGTGATTGTAATGAAAAAAACGACAAGCGGCTGGATCAATGGTTTCCTAGGCGTACTCATCTTCAGCGGCTCGCTACCCGCAACACGCGTGGCTGTGGTGGATTTTGATCCGTTGTTCCTCACCGTATGCCGCGCCGCAATCGCAGGCGTGCTTGCGGGAGCGCTTCTCCTCGTCTTCCGGCAACAACGGCCTGTCCGAAGCGACCTATTTCCGCTACTGGTGGTAGCACTCGGCGTGGTAGTGGGTTTCCCGCTGCTGACAGCCTTGGCGCTTCAGTATATCACATCCGCGCATGCCATTATCTTCATTGGACTTCTGCCGCTTGCGACGGCGATCTTCGGCGTACTGCGCGATGGTGAACGCCCCCAACCAACTTTTTGGATCTTCTCAGTTATAGGCAGCTCCCTTGTGGCAGGATTCGCCCTAACCCAGGGATTTACATCTTCGCCGGTCGGCGATGCGTTCATGCTGGCTGCTATCATCGTGTGCGGTCTCGGTTATGCGGAAGGGGCGCGGCTCTCACGGAAGCTAGGGGGCTGGCAAGTGATCTCCTGGGCGCTCGTTCTGTCGCTTCCCGTTATGTCACTGCTCTCGTTTTATTACATGCCGGACTCGTGGGCGGGTATCGGTCGTTCCGCTCTCTTCAGCCTTGCTTATGTCTCCCTTTTCAGCATGCTCATCGGCTTTGTGTTCTGGTATCGTGGTCTTGCCCAGGGCGGCATAGCGGCGGTCGGACAGTTACAACTCCTCCAGCCTTTTTTCGGCCTGCTGCTTGCGTCTCTCGTTCTGCACGAGTCAGTCAGTTGGACTATCGTTGCAGTGAATATCGCCGTCGTACTGTGCGTGGCGATCGCACGGCGGTTTGCAGCAAAAAAGTTTTCACCGTCAACTCCGATATCGCAGAGCTATAATAAGTGAATTTATGAAATGTTACACTAACCAGTATATTTTCCATTGTCATCGAATTATTTCCTATTGTATCAGTCATTCATTACAGTTATTTGCGTTAAACTGCCCGTTTACTTCAACGAAATCAAAAAGGAGCCGCTTCAAAGCAGCTCCTCCACTATAGCCTGGCGTCTATTTTAAAATCTTTTTAACCAGTCCATGATTGTATCTACTGTTTCCATATATCTCTGTCCTACGAGCACGCCGGTATGAGTTGTGTTCCAAAGCCCTTTATATGCAGCACGGAGGTGCTCCGCTGTCACCCTACCCCGACGGTCGTCATCATCACAGTTTACTGCTTTGATAACCAAGCACGGGCAAGAAATTAAACTGCTGTCTATTGATATACCCTTTGTTTCGATTGAAAAAGAAAAAGCGCTAAATGCATTTGATGACTCCATTGTCAGATACTTTCTTTGAAATTCAATGTCATCTGCCGTTTCATCTATGCTTGAAAGCTCTTCACGGGCTGGGGCAGGCAATATGATACCAGGTGCCATCTGGGCTAATTGTTTGTATGGTACTACTTCATGAACTTCTCTGCTTATTACTGAATCAATCAACACCAACCCTGCGATCTCGACGGTTTCAGCCAACTTCTGGCTCAAGATCCCTCCCATGCTAAATCCGATAAGAATCGGCGAAACACCACATTCAGCGATAACCTCTTTAATATCCTCCAAATAATCCTCGAAAGTTATTTTAGTCATATCCAGCAGCCTGCTTTTGTAGTGACTTCTCAAGTTCATGACATAGCATTCCCACCCTTCACTGATAAAGTGAGGAATGTATTTGCTCCACATCCAACTTCCTGAGTAGCTACCGTGTACAAAAAGCAAAGGAGGCTTTTTTTTAGTTGCTTTCGGGAGGTTTTCCCCCTCGAATATCTCTAAAAATAAATCGTTTTCCCCAATGTATTTCTCCGTATGATCGGGCAATTCTTTCGTAAAATCTTTCACGATTATTTCCTCCTCATCATTTAATTTGATATCAAACTATTTATTTAAAAAAATTTAAAAGTTGTTATAAATCTTTTTTAAAACGTTAAGCAGATCTTCTTTTTCTTTTTCAGAGATGTTTAAGTAAAACACGTCTAACATTTCTTTAGATATTGATTCAAAGATCGGTTTCAGTTCACTCCCCTTATGGGTTAAAGCAACATAAACAACCCTCGTATCCTCTCTGTCCCTTTCCTTTGTCACATATCCAAGCCGGACCAACTTGTCAACAAGTGCTGTGACTGTAGATTTATCTTTATTAATTCCTTTAGAAATGTCCGCCATAGTGAGTCTGGTCTTCTTAAATAGCTCATAGATGATATCACCATGCGAAGTGCCAATACCGTCTATCCCATACTTCACCATCTCTGCTACAATAAACCGATTAACTTTCTCTCTAATTTTGGAAATTAATGAAATGGCATCTCTACTTTGCATAATCACATTATAGTTTGATATCAAACTAATGTCAAACGTACTTTGTACGCTTCCCGCGGTGGGATACTGATGAAAAACCATCGCCATTTTCAGCCCATTCACTTAAAAGTTTGCCGCCCCCATAGACTACTATTGTACTTTACAGGAAAACAGGCTTCTATCCGGCGCAAATGATTCCAGCCTTAATATAATATAGAGATCATACTTATATTGGAGGAATCTACCTTGCAAAAACGTCGTTCTCAAAACAATGGGGTTAGCGAGAAGAGGCTTGGGCTGTCCGCAAAACGAAATTTCCCTTTATTTTATAGAATCGTAACCAATCCCATCTATGCAACCCGATTGGTTCAAGCTATTGAATCACGTAATATGGACTTAGCCGTAAAGCTGATTCGCCGTGTGGTGCCAGGGGCGGCTGTAAGCATCGGTTCAGGGTTCGGATCGGACTTCAATTTCAGCAACCCGGCGCAAATTTTCGGTTTCGGTATCTTCCGCCCCGGAAAAGTGCTGCGTACGAACGAAGTCCGCCAGGTAGCCAAGACCATGCTGCCTATTATTGCGAAGCTCCGTTCATGCCAATCGTTTCGCCTCCGAATCCTGTCTCTGTTTCGCCAGAATAATGAAGCCGCTATCCTTCGTGCCCTCCGCAGCGTGTCCAAATCCTCGAAGTTCATTTCTGTGATCATAGACCAATTCGGGTTCGCTGCCGTCGTTCAGCTGCCCAACGGGGCGAGATATAACGCCATATTCACTATAGCCCTGTGATATAAAAAAGCCACTCCTATTTGAAGTGACCCCATAAAGTTAGACAAGGTTTTACATCATCAAATAGCATAATCATAGCAGTGAGTGCTGGCTTGCGCACTGCCCCACAGTCGTCCGTCAAATGAAGCTAGGCCGGAGAGACACTAGGAGTTCGGCAATTGACTACGTTCGTCTTCAAATCTACAGTAATAGATATATGTTCTTGTTCTCCGACAGTATTCGAGTGTCAAGAAAATGTTCCGATAAAATGTCGACTCCATTCCCCCTTTTTTTGGAAAAGAAAAAAACCCACTGCCGACTCTGATGTGATTTTTGATATTGATCAGATTTTGATATTTGTACACTCCGTACTAACTACTAATTCATTTATTATTGAATGTAATGCTTCTTCAATAAAATAATCTTTGATTGTTGGAGTAAATTCAGACCATTTCTTCCAAACAGGTTGATTTCCTGTTTTATATATTTGAATCCCAACGTCAACTAATAGAACCTTCAGACTTTGAACATATGCGTGTATTTCAACAGCCAATCTCGATCTTTTTACAAGGTGAACTTATAGGTGAGAATGTAATAATTCAATCTCATGATGAAGAATATGTATTAAGCACCATTGGAGAAAGGTACGTTAAGGCAAATTGTCAATTTCTTAGTAAAAGATAATTCCAATACCATACTCATAAACATAGAATATAGTTATCACTAAGAAGAATAAACGTAATAATAAAAGGTCAGTCTGCTGAAGCAAACTGACCTTTTGTTATTCAACTATAGTTTCCGTTAGCGTAACGCGGCCACCGTTAATGCCGGCAGCCGCATCCTTTTTAGCTACAGTTCTCAGTTAGAATGATGGGCAGGTAGGAGCATCAGATGTATGGGAGTTTCTCAAACCTATTCTGAAATCCTCTTCATAATCGATCTGAGCCTGTCTAAATTTTGTTCATTCGCTTCTTCGCAAATCGGTTTGAGCTTGGTGTATTCATCCTCAGTTTCGAAAGTCTGCCGGAAAGTGATCTCTGTTCCACCGTCAGCGTCCTCGAATTTAGCAGTCAGAATAAAGTTAGGTCTGGTTTCGTGCCTCAGCACAATACATTCGGGCCCGATTTCATGAAAAACGCTTCGGTTCGGATAGTCGGTTCCGTTAGGGCCATGCATTGTATATTCCCAGACGCCTCCGGGTCTTAAATCGAAAGTGTGGAAAGAATTCGTGAAACCATTAGGTCCCCACCACTGGGCTAGGAGTTCCGGCTCCGTCCAAGCCCGGTACACCAAATTTCTAGGGGCATCCAACTTGCGACGAGATACGATTTCGAAGTTGTCTGCGTTACTTTCCCCAAGGGATTTTCCGAGAAGGTCCAGCATTTCCTTAGTTCCTTGCTCACGTTGTTCCGGCGTATCGTGGCCGTCAAAAAACGTACCCTGTTCTGTAAATATCAGTTTAATGCCATCGCTGGTCGGCTTTAATTCAATGGTCGCGATGGAAACCGATATCCGGGCTTCTCCTTTGTCCAAACTATATGTGTATACCAGACGTTCATTGGGCACGATTTCCTGATAAAAGGCCTCAAATGTATACACAGGACCTCCTGGGGGGCCACCACTGCTCAATTCTCGTCCACCGACACGGAAGTCGAATACCTCGGCAGCCTGGAACCAGCGTGCTTTGGCGCTCCGGTCCGACCATGCTGCAAACAACCGTTCCTGAGAGGTACGGTAAATGCGCTCAATTTTGAATGTAGAGTGAGTCGTAAATCGTTGGTTCATAAGTAAATCCTCCTCTAGAGAAATCATGTCAAATTATCATTTAGAAAATCGCCAAGTTGATCGAAACTGCGTTCCCAGTTCAACCGATGTTCAATGATATACTTTTCGTGGCTCATCTTCATCGTTTCTAGAACTGAAATAAATGCATCAATTGAAGGCGGCACCTGATGTTTCATTCGTTCGGTCACGCGTTCGAGTTCGGCCAGAAGCTTCTGTTGGGTTTTAATATTTTTCCGGATCCGTTCAATCTGAATAGCCACGATGTCGGAGGGGCTATACGTATGACCTTTCAGCACCGCCTGAATTTCTTCAAGTGATAAGCCCAACTCTTTAAGAGACAAGATTTGTTGCAGCCGTCTAATATCGGCTTCGTTATACAACCGATGACCGGTTTTAGAATATCCTGAGGGAGAAAATAAGCCAATCTGATCGTAAAACCGCAAAGTACGGACTGTAAGTCCGGTCAATTTGGCAAGATCCCCCACTTTCCAATTTTGTTGCATAATCCACTCCTTTCTTTGGCGCTAGCTGTTACCGGTATCTTTAGTATAAAACGTAACGTTACGTAAGGTGCAAGAGGTTTAAAAGGAAACATTTACATTTTATCGTTCTGCGTAGCGTAATGGGTCTTTTGGGCATTTTTCTGCATTATAAGTGTTTAGTGAAACTAGTTACTGATAATTTTCTTTTTTATAAAATAACCAGTAATAAACACTAGGATAACACCGAAAACATACGGTAAATAGTCTCTCAAATTATACCTGTTCCCTGCATATTTACCGCCAAAAGTTGCTTTGATATACACGCCCTGGTCATCTTTAATGGCAATTGCATTATTAATCCCATTTATTTCGTAGTATTCCGTTCCCTCAGGATATCGATTGGAAAAGTTTCCAGAGTAGGTGCCTTCCCTATCGTAATATTTTGTTACCTTGCCTATTTTCTTACCAATTTGTTTTGAATCTATATATTCTTCTGAAATAACGTATATTTGTCCGTTGTTGACAACAAACATATTTGCCCAGTCAGCGGAGACAATACCGATCAATAAATTAAACGAAATTAAAAAAACAAAAAGTGAACTTATTGTAAGACGCATTTTTCTCCCCTCTAATTCCAAAACCTGTATAAAAATTAAACGGATTTATTTAAAAATGGTTGCGCGTTTACTTCAAGTTTATCAGCAATCGCTCAGGTTTGTAGTAGTTTCGGTACTTCCCACACACAACGTAAGGCAAAGGAGGCCAGACAGCCGAAACGAGGAAGCGTCTCGTCACCATGCCACCCTGCATGTCTCATTCCCTTTATGTAAGTTGACAGAAAAAGCTCCCGGTACTCCCTATACTTATCACTCGGCACATGCCACCGGCTAAAGGATAACCATAAGAACCGACCAAGATCCTCTGGTTTACAAAAAGTTACAACGATAGAAAGAGGAATTATTCCCCTTATGTGGAAAGGTTAATTGAGTGAACAACGGACATTTTCGAGTCCGGATTGAAGGAGGAATATTATGCCCATCCATCCCTACGGATTGCTCAAATGCAAAGCACACGACCGGCGTCTCGGCACAAACGAGAACCCGCATTACCAGGTGCACGCTATCGCAAATAACGAGCACTTCCGCATAGCGATTAATGTCAAATCGCAGATGAGCCCGTCCGAGTTGTTGTACTGTACGATTGAACATTTTCAGCATGTCACGACGGCCGATTTGTCTGCTATGCCATTTGGTTTTTCGCCATTGGCAAGCAAGCCTGACGGACAGGCACTCGATTATATTCGTAGCAATCTGTTCGATCGGCGCGACATGGTACCGCTTGCCTTCAACATACCGGGAAGAGACAACGATCTGAACGAGAAGCTTGACTTCTACATCAGACGCGCCATGGAAACAGAGGATGCCGTGCTGTACGCTTTTGGCGAAAGATGGGGTCCTGAACAAGGCAAGCCCGACAAAATTTTTGGATTCAAACCCGGCAATGGCATTCACGATATTCATATGAATCAAGGTAACAGCGGCACATTTACGAAAGACGACGGTGTCTACCAGGACGGGGGTCTGCTAATTCACTTCCCGTCGGAAGATCGGTGGATCGCCGTATTCCTCGCCTTTCAGTCCCAGTCATGGCACACGGACGATAATTCGGGACACGCAATCACTAGCCCCGTGGAGGAACCAGTACCTAATACCGACACAACGCCGGTTCAGGTGGAAGGCGGCAGCATTCGAATCGCAGGAGTCGTCGTGCTGACTGAAGACGGCAGTTACGAAACGGTCACGCTGCTAAATGCTTCCAATCGGGCCGTAGACTTGACAGGGTGGGTAATCGCAAACAAGGCTAAGCAAAAGTACAAGATTCATGGCATCATCGAACCCGGACAGTTTATGTCCATCCCAGTAGCTGAACCTGCATTCTTCCGAGACAATGGTGATATTATTACTCTACTCAACCGTAGCGGCCTAAAAGTCGCCGGAGTCTCATATACGAAGCAGCAAGTGAAACCAGGCTGGACTATACTCTTTTGAATTCATACAAATAGAAGAACCGCCTTCCAATTAATAGTTTGGAAGACGGTTCTTTATTTTTTTGTGGATTTTTTTGTTATAAAAAGCTACCGAGTGTTCGCAATAGCTCTGTACGGGAAACTTGATTTGTAATCAAACTTTCTCAAATATAGACCATGGAGACTCAAATGCATTTATCCATTCCTTTCTCCATATGATGACCATGCAAAATAAAAAGTGATGGACCTAATCCTGAATGACGGTAATGTTAGTTTCCCCGCCTGAATAGATTCGGCTTGTTCGCGGGTTAAGCACGGTGGCACCTGATCTCTTGGTGAGGCGAAGAATTGCGATACGATTCAGAGCGCTGCCGTTATAGACATTAAGTGGAGCTGCTCCGGTCTCCCGAAACTCCGAAATGAATAAATGGTTCGTACGCGGGTTGATCAGCATATTTGTTGAAGAAGGAATAGTTAACGTTCTGATCACACGATCCAATCTGCCATCAATGACAAACATCCGCCCCTTTATTGATATTTGTGCGCTTGAGACATAGATTCGGTTCGTCACAGGGTTAAGTGTAATTTCACTTTGAAGTCTGCCGAGCTGAATATTGTGAATTTGATTCGTTCGCAGGTCCAATACGGAACAGAATCTGCTTAGGTTGTTAGCAATATAAAGTCGGTTTTTCCTCGTATTTAAGGCCGGAGTTATGACTGGATTTCGCCCCACTTTGACAGATGTCAGAATGTTATTCGTACTTCCGTCAATAACTGATACTGTATCTTTACTGGTGTTCGTCACATAAATTCGGTTCGTTCTTTCATCAATTGAAATTTGTGAGGGACGTCCAATAAAAGGGATTCTCTGTTGGATCTTGTTGGTACTCCCGTTCAGAACAGCAACATTGGCCTTGTTAGACGATAAGGATATTGTCGCTATATAGATCAGATTCGTTCGGGAATTAAGTGCGATTTCATCGCAGCGTTCTCCCACTTTAACAGTTGTGATGATCCGGTTCGTGCGGCCGTTAATAACAGAAACGGTACCATCAAAGAAGTTAACAAGATAAATACGGTTCGTTCTCGTATTGACTGCCATTTGGTAAGGCAATTGTCCCGTTTTCAATGTTGCTATGATTTTGTTTGTGTTACCATCCAGAACACTCAAATCGTTGTCGCCTTGTAAAAAGTACACGCGGTTCGTCACCGGATTAATGACGATGTTGGAGACTGGGCTTTTTACAGGAATAGTTGCAATTATGCGGGGTATTTGCGTATTGACTCGAGGCTTCAAGACATGCCAAGATTTTCGCTTCATGCTGTTTCCCCTTCCAGTAGGCCGATACTTCACTCAGTATATTCATACTGTTCTGAAAGGGAACTGTATAGCAACGTATCCACAAGAAGTCCGAGGCACACGAAAGTCCGCCCAAATTTCGAGTTCTTGTTTCGTGGAGGAATGGACTTTAATATTACTGCTGCTCTTTCATCGAGACGGCAATGTTATAAAAAATACGTTCCGCAGAATGATTGGAGATGTTGGATAATTCATCCGATGCGGCGGCAACTTCCTCAGTGCTCGGAGATGAAGAAAGAAGGCTGTAATTTATTCTTTTGAATTAGTCAATTTAGAGATAATTTTGCTACCAACTTTCTTCGTTTAGGAGCAACACTCGAAGAAACTACAACCGCCTCCTATTTAATTCCCTTTGCTCACCCAAAACGTGATGCGGTCGCCATTTTTGACGGCATTTCCGGGCGTTAGGTCTTGCTTAAACACGACCCCCTTAACGGCGACATTCGACTCCAGGAAAAACTGGTATCGAAGCCCGGAGGCAATTGCCATCTTCTCGGCATCCTCCCTTGTATGAGTGACCAAATCAGGAACGACGCCTGCCTTAGATTGTACCTCGCCATCGACTGCCGGCTGAACATCGGCGCCAATAGGCGTCTGAGTCGGCGCGCCCGTTTGAGCCGGCATCCCGGATGCCGATGCTCCAGGCTTAGATGTCTCGTTACGATTCATTGATACCTCTGTAGAAGCGGGCGTCGGAATTGTCTGCGGCTTAGAACCGTTCACAAGGTCCGGGTGCGGACGCAGTGACAGCCAGAGCAGTAGAACGAGCACACCGAAGACGGCCGTAGAAAGCAGACGCCACTTGCGCAGCTGGAACGATTCGCGGAACAGCTCGCTGAGTTCCGTCATTTTGCGGTCAGTAGCCGTACTTATGCGCGCCTGAAGCTCCCTGAGCTTGGCGGATTTCCGCTTCCGTTCGCTTGACGACTTCATATCGTTAGCCGGTAATGCAGATGTAAGAAGTTGCGTCTTCCTCTCGCCATTGATTCCGAGCAGTACTTCCAGTTCCTGTTGAAAATCAGCAAGCGTGCATGTCCCTTCATACGCCTTGCAGGCCAAATCTACGGCACGTTCCCGAGTTACATCCGAGAAATCCGCAAACGACCGATTCAGATCGAATGAGTATGCACTAATAGAGGATGTCGGGATATCCGTTTTGGCACACAGCTGGTACAGAAGTAGAGCCAGCCCCGGCACACCGCGTCTTCCGTTCTTCCCTTCCGTCCAATAATTCATGATCCGCAACCGGCCATTATCTTCAATCCATAGATTTTCCGCGTCAACCGAACATTCCAGCAGTCGATTGAGGCGAGTTTCTCGAATGCCCTTGGCCAGCTCGTACACATACGTGAGCGCCTTATGACCCGTTATCTCCAAATCGCTCAGTCGATCGGACAATGGACTTCCCGTTAACGCTTGAAGAATAGCAAACAACGTTCCGTCTTCTGAACCTGCGTCCAGCATATGCATGAAATGCTCGTCGGACATCTGGGATGCTTTTCTCATCCATCGCAAGGTTTCCTGATGCGCTGATTCGTCTGTCTCTTGGCAAGTATATAAAAGAACATCGCGTTTGAAGGTCAGATCCATCCCTCTTAACCACAACCCGTTCGCCATCCTCTTGATCGGTTGATTGAGCATATAGCGGTTTCCAATGATACCCATGGGCGTCCCCCCCTTATACGCATAGTTATTCGCTTATCATCCAAATTTTACGTCACTACTGGTTGTAATTCCCAAAAAACGGCAGTGTATTTCTTTATTTTACTCCATTTTCCTTCAAATTCTTGGTTTGTCATGCAATGAGGTGTTTGATAGCTTTGGATATCTCAGCGTTAGACCTAATCTATGGAAAAGGGGACGTCCCCTTGAAAAAGAAGATTTCCTTTTCATTTTCTCCTCCTTAAAACCATCTTGAATTTCTATCCTTTATTTCCTATAAAAATGCATCCAGTAGAATTTCAAATTATGTTTGAATATCGATCGATGAACGACACAGGTTGAAAAGCAGACCCCTTAGTTTGAAGTAGGCCTGCTTTTCAGTCAAGTTATATGCTTTTTACAGTGTCTGGGCATCGCGAAGCAGAACTTTTGCTGCCTCGTTCGATATATGCTTACCAGCTTGCGCCTCCACTTCATGAATGAAGCTTTTTACGTTTCCTGCATCGAGCTTTTTAAGCAAGCTTGTTTCTATCCCTTTATTGTAGATCCAACCGCTGATTTTGAACCGTTTCACAAGTAGCTTTAAGCTCTCAAGGCTTGCAGCGGTTTGAAACCGAACCGTTCTACTTGTCTTGTTGCCTGCCAAATCGCTGGCCGTAACCGTAAATTCATGTGTTCCGAGTTCCAATGCGTACAAGTCAATCGCCCTTCCAGTCTGCACCAGCTTCCCGTCCAACATCGCAACTGTTTTTGTTGCGTCAATACCTGATATAATGTCGATCGCCGTAAACTGCGGTGTTAAATCCTCAGCGCTTGAGTACTTTCCTTCGTTCGGTGCGGCAACAGCAATGACGGGAGCGGTACCGTCGATGTTAAAGCTAATCATTTTGGGCACTTCCGCATTTCCTTCACGATCTGTCGATCTGTAGCTAACGCTGTACTTGCCGTCCTTATCAAAGATGATAGGTGCCGTATATACCCTCCATGCCGTTCCACCATCTAGGCTGTATACTGTTTCCGTTACGCTTGACGCCACATCCTGAGCCGTTAAACTTACCGTTACCGGCTGCTTATACCAGCCATTCTGTCCGTTCGGCTGTTCCGGAGAGACAATAGCCATTGTGACCGGAGGAGTTTGGTCACCGCCAGGCGCTTTCTTGTACTCGAACGCAACTTTTACCGGTTCGATCATAGCGTTCGTTGCCAGCTGAGCTTCATAGATTCCTTCAACATTGCCGGTAAGCGTAAATGCAATCTGTAAGTCGCCCGCCTCCGTAACGGTTGTCTTGCCTTCGTATTGAACCTTGCCATGAGGATCAAGTACTTTCACATTCACATCCGTAAGTTTACCATTCATAGCCAATCCTTGAATGGTTACTTTTTTGGTTGGTACATCTACCGCCGCTTTAAGTCCATCAATGGTTTGGATCGTTACTTTCTTCGCAAGATTGTATACGCCGAATTCATAGAAGGAATATCCATAGTCAGTCTCTCTTTTGATGCCTTGGAACTTGATATATCTTGCCTTAACCGGCTCAAATAGAATCGTATTTTTGCCGTCCTGCGCTGTGATGATCCCGTTATTCTCTCGGATAACGCTCTTCCAATTTTGCTTATCGTCGGATACAAGCAGCTTGTAGGTTTTTGCACGAGCGTATTCCCAGTCGATTCTTACCGTATCCATCTCGGTCACTTCGCCAAGATCGACCTGGAACCATGTATCATCAACCGTATTACTCGCCCAGCGTGTGGCAGGGAAACCGTCAACAGCTTTGCCTGGGGCTAAATTCGAACTGCTGCCTTCTACCGAGGATGCTTCGGCGGCCTTGTCCTGTGCCAGACTTCCAACCAGGAAGTATACGCCTTCCTTCAGCGTATTGTAGGCCCCGACCGAAATGCCTTGATCTTTCTTGAGAAGGTCCAGCGTTGCATTGAAGCCTTTGAGATATTTCGTTACTTCGGCTGCATCTTTTCCTTCAAAGCGCTTCATCATTTCCAAATGATTGTTCAGTGCGCGAGCGCCATCAGCGTTCGAGATTTGATTATTTGCCTTGAAATCTTGAACTAGCTTGATCATGCTGGAAGCATTCATGCCTGCTTGGATCACATAAGTAGTCGTCTTTGTTTTGGCTGCAGCTACAGTGATTGCTAGCTCATGCTTGCCTGCTTTGCCTGCAAGGCCAATCTCCGTTCCTGCCGTATATGGCTTGCCGTCGAATTTAGCTGTTACTTGAGCGAGACCGCTTCCATTATCATTCTTGATAGCCCATGTGAATTGAACTTTCTCCGTATCCGGTACAACGACACCGCTTTTCAGCGCTTGTCCGTTCATTTTGACTTCAACCTCAGGCGGAGCCTCGTTATGGACTTGATAAGTGCCTTTTACAAACTGATACAGCCAGTCGTACATCACACGCGTTGAAGGAGTCGTGCTAACTGCAGTATCATATACAGCATTGTTTCCTTGGTAATACGCTTTAAAAATGCTCGGTTGCATAAGCCCCGTCTCAACACCGCTGTTCAAATAATCAACAAAGCGTTCGCGGAATACGCCATCGTTCACCATACGATCATCGAATTCAAGCTCATTCGTCATTCCGTATCGTTTGGCAATATTGGAAGCGTCTTTAAGCTTGTCGTACCCCAACTCCTCGAAGAAATAGTTAGGCTGGAACGCTACAGCATCAAACCCTACATCCTTCCACATATAGGCTTTGTAAGCCAGAGAGTGCGGAATCCAAAAGAACTTCAAATTTTTGGCATGAACAATATCACTAGCCAGCTTAACAGTATCAGGACCAGTAGAGGATGTGCTGATCTGCTCCTCTAACCAGTACATGCCGGCGAGTTCAAGGTTTGAATAATTTTTTGCTGCCCATTTTTGCTGCGCCTGATCTACATACCACTGTACAGCCTTTGCTCTGTTCTCAAGCGCTTTATCTCTTCCTACATCCGAAACGCTAAAATTTTCAACTACGCCATTGCCATCAACATCACCAAAGTTGTTCATATACTCTCCTGGATCCGGAATCATCAGGACGACTTTGGTTTTATGCCCAGTCTGATTTAATTTCGTGCCAACCTCAAGCGTTGCGGCATTCAACTGATCCATATCGCCATTGGTTGCAAAAGTCTTGTTCAAATACCAGGTCCAGTCACTCATGTTAGCGCTTCCATTAAAGCCATGACCTTCCGGCGTACTCAATCCCAAATAAAGAACACCGTCAAACAGCCAATCCACAGGCTCGCCGGACTTGTTTACGTAGCTAATGTTAGGAATAATTTTTTCTTTGCTCCAGTCGCCTTTTCCTCCTGGATAATGACCGTTATAGAACAATCCGAGATTGCGAATTCCTCCTGTTGCTTCTCCAGCCTGTAAATAACCCACGGGTTCAGCAGGAACAACTTCCGCTCCGGCAAGCTTTCCATCCGCACCCATGATCTCGACCTCATCAATCAACGTCCACGCTCTTGTGTGCATGGAGAAGGTCACTTTCACAAACCGTGCATAAGCCAACTGTGCGCCCGGTTTGCTTTTAATGCCGTCACTGCTGCCATCCCACGTATACGTCTCGTCTCTTGGCGGTCCGTCTCCCCACAAAAGCTGCGTTGCATTGTGTGAAAGCAATCCCCAATTCACATTATCGTCAGAGACGTACATCGAAACCGTTAAAGGAACAAGAGCCTCATTCGTTGGCCAGTCCTGCATAAACCGTGCATTGATTTTCGAAATCGATTTAGGCTCGCCCAGGTCGAAAACAACTTCGCGGGTCATTTTCTTCACATGTCCTACCCATGCCGGATCTGACATATTTAGTAGACCATGGATTCCATCCGTAAGCTTTTTGCTGCCATCAGGATGGATTGATTCCGGCTCTTCCGACCACTTATAATCCAGACCCAGCGCAAGATTCCGAATTACAGGTGCGGGCTGTCCTTGTTCCGCTTGTGCTACCGGTACCACGGACAATAACATAGCCGCTAAGACGGTCAAGGCTGCCCATTTCTTTTTTATCCTCATATTATCCTTGCTCCCTTCATGAGTAAATAACCATTAAACCTCATTAACTAGTTGTTCGTTTTAAACTTATTACGGTGAACCTTCCTCCTTTCCGTAACAAAATCACAGTATAAGCTAATAGCAGTGTCTGTACCTATTACATTAAGAAACTTGTCTCGTGATGCAAAGAGACTAGTTATTACTTGTCGTATACATTTGTTTACATTGCCCCTTTGAATAAGCAGCTCTTACCATCGCCACACGTCAGAAAAAGCCGACGGGTACACGGCTTCTCTCATACAACTTTCGATCGCTACCTAAGGCTTCTACTTCTTGTAGGAGCCCGAACCCGATTTCCAGGGGGAAGCTTCGCTTCGTATCATAAATAACATCCGTCATACATGCTGCGGGTATAAAATAATTACCGGGCTTATCTGTAAAGTGTATCTTTTAAAAAAGGTTTGGGCTGTGGGTACCTTTTTTGTATACTAATGTTCTATGAAAATATAGTTTTAGACTAACCCGAAAAAAAGAAAAAGCGACGGACTAGGACATGAAAATAATGTCCTAGACTGCCGCTAATATGACTGCTAATTCAATTATCGTTCTTCGTTAGCTCAATGCTAGAAGGACATTTGTTCAAAAAATTCCTATTATTAAAAAATAGAATAGGAGCTGATAAGGCAAGCTCCTTTAATGAAGAGTCTCCGATTTTATTTTTTTAAAATGATGAAAATGGCACCTACTACATAGATAGTAACATTGATAATGTTGCTTTTATCTTTTGTATCAATCAACCTTACAAGGAAAATCGTTGCAGTTAACAAGAAAAACCAAGAGAAGTTAAACTCTCTGATTCCAGTTGAAGAAACAATTACATATATAACAGTAAATAAGGATATAAGGAGCTCTAAACCAAGAAGAACGCGGTTCCTATTTTTATATGGATTTGTAAAGATAAAAGCATCTCCTTTGCAGTTTATTCGGTTATTAATTTAGGATAACATAAATATTCATTAATTTTCCATATTTGGTGTTTTATATGGATATTTCATTCAGTTTAATTTCCCTGTTTATTAAGCAATCCTACCCTTTACTTCAATGCAATCAAAAGGGAGCTGCTTCAAAGCAAGCTCCTCTGCACTATAGTTTCTCGTTTGTACAATAACCCTTCAAAGGATTGTCATCCGAAATATCGCTCTGGTCCTTTATTTCCCTCTGAATTCCACTCTTGTGGTAATCCGTATTCATTTATTACATGATAGATCTCATCCATGGTGTAGACCTGACCTCGATACGGCTTAATGGGGATAATTTCGCGTTGGATTCCCACCTTTTAATATAAACAATTCCCTAGCCATTATTTCGAGAAACTGCAAGATAATCCATAGAGCGTTTACTAGCGAATCCTTTCTTTTGCAGACGGATATTATTGAGAACTCGTTCAGCTTCATCCGCTTCTAGGTCACTTAAATTACGAAATTAATTTTTTTGTCAGAATGATTTCCATCGGCTCATTTTCAAGTAATAAACATCCCGCATCCCGATATCCTAAATTTCTGTAGAAGTGCTGTGCCTCTTCACTAGCCTGAGTAGACGTCATAACCAATTTAAAGCCATTTCGTTTCATTTCATCTTCCCATAAGAGGACAACTTGCTTGCCTATACCCTTGCCTCGATATTGTTCGTCGACCCAAATCATATTCATGAAGGGTGTGTTATCCCAGAAATATCCGTACCTCATCCATCCAATATTACTTTCATCTTGGTTCCGTAGTATATATATTTCATTTTTCTTTATTTTTGGCAATATTAAGTTCTCTAAAATATGATGGTCACGTTCTCGTATGTATCCATAGTCTGAATCAGTTGCAACATCTATCTTCATCTTATCCCCTCCCTTGATGGCACAGTAATCAACTAATCCATCTTTTGTGAACTGCCAGTTAATAGAGTGAAAGACTGCTACACAGCATCCCTTCTGATGTTTAACTATCGTTTTCCGTTACTCTGGGGCCTTAGATGTCCGATCACCGTTTGTAAATAGCGCTTCAGGTTGTCACTGTTGTGTGCAAACAGACTTTGCACTGACGGCTGTCTTCTTAGAATTCGTTTCATAAACTTTTTTGCGAAAAAAACGAAATATAACTTGACATTGGAGTCAACTCTAATGATATTCTGATTTCATGGAAAAACGTTATTCAATACAAGAGGTTTCGCGGATACTTGGGATGCCGAAGGATACTCTTCGGTATTATGACCGGATAGGGATCGTCTCGCCGTCCCGAGAAGACAATCGGTACCGCAGGTATTCAAATGACGACCTCATCGACTTGATGAATATTCAGATTATGCAGTACGCAGACTTTTCTCTTGACGAAATTAGGGGGAAGTTTGGTTTCCGCAAGATGGAAAAAATCGACCCCGCTTACTGCGAAGAGGTCGCCGCGTTCCTCGATGCCAAGAACGCAGAAACGCGCAAAAAGATTGCTCATCTGGAAAAGGTCAGTTTGCTGCTCGACGTCGCAGCCGAAACGCTAAGGGACTTTAATAACGAAAGTGACCAACATCTAGCAGAGATCGTCGGAGAGATTTACAAGGATATCCAAAAGAAGGAACCAGGAATTTCCAAGGAAGGTTGTGGTAAACATCAAGGTTAGGAATTTTTATTATCTGATTGCAGGCGTCCTTGCGATGCTGTTTGCCGTCACGCACGCATGGAACGGGCAATCCTCTGTGCTGCCGACGCTCAACATTGAGGCGATATCCGTGGGTACCCGGACAGTATTCACGTATGTCTGGCACATCATCACGGCGGAAAATCTGGTCTTCGGCATCGCTTTCATTTTCATGTCATTCCAAATCGAACGATCAAAGTTCCGGTTTGCAGCATGGCTGATCGCGGCGATCCTGATCGTCCGACTGATAGTTATTCTTGGTGTAACGGCATTGCTTGACGTATCGGGGCTTACGAATACGCTTATAGATTCGATTGCTATCGTGATCTATGTCGCCCTCATCATACTAGGCACAAGAATGAAGAAAAAGCAATACGATGGTCAGCAACCACAGTAACAGAGATATACGCTAAGCATTGATCATGTCTGGATTGGTTTTTTCCTTACTCTAAGCAATCTGGACCCCACAAAAGAAACAGCGGCGGACTAGGACTCAAAAATAAGTCTTAGACTACCGCTGCTATTATTGTACTACCACCACTCGTCAAACTACACTGAAATGTGGATTTGGGGCACTTATTTTTTGTTTTTCGATTAGTTTTCCATTCTCAAGAAAAAGCACTCGATCACAAAGCGGCAGTACTCGTTCATCATGCGTAACCATAACCGCGCTCTTTCGCTGATCCTTTACTTGCTTCGCGATCATACTCACTATATCGTGCCCTCGTGAGGCATCTAAGCTTGCTGTTGGTTCATCTGCGAATAGGACAGCTGGGTCATTCATTAAGGCTCTTGCGATAGCTACCCGTTGACGCTCCCCTCCTGAGAGTTTCTCAGGATATGCGGTTCGTCGATGAGACAATCCCATCTTATCGAGTAACTCTTTTGCTCGTTTGGTTGCCTTCGCCTTTTCCATCCCTGCAAGCTTGGTTACCAAAACCAGTTGTTCTTCAACTTTCAAGTACGGAATCAAGTTGGCACTTTGAAAAATAAATCCGATTTTTTGAAGTCGTAGATCAGAAAGTGCTTGCTTGTCTTTACCGATAATGGATTCTCCATCGAGTAGAACATGCCCACTCGTAGGTTCAAGAAGTGCTCCTGCTATGGACAGAAATGTACTTTTGCCCGAGCCTGAAGGGCCCATTACCGCGACTAGTTCACCTTCGGCCACCTCAAGGTTTAACTTATCCAAAATCGTTCTTTCCATACCGCCATCCTCAAAAGTCCGTGTAATCTCCTGTAATACAAGTCTGTTTTTCATGCTGCTGTCCTCCCAATCGCATCCAAAGCATCAATTTTGGCGACTTTCCACACCGAAAATAGCGAACCGGCCAAAGACATTGTTATAAAGGACAGGCAAGTAAGTGCCAAAGTGGAAAAGCCTAATTGAAATGGCATGGAACTTGGCAATACGGCCTCAAACAATTGAACCAACAGGACGCTAAGGACCAAACTGCCGACCGATAAGACCAACACCTGCAGCGTCACACTTCTAGCTAGATAGGCAGTACGTGTACCGATGGCTTTCAATATACCAAATTGACTAGTTTTCTGAATCGTGATGACATAAAAGAATACAGCCAGTACAAAGGCAGAGATTACAAATAAGAATACAATCATCATCATAAGCGAGCCTTGCTCTTCTTTGTAACCAGGAATCCCAGATACTGCCTCAGACTTCGTTATCACTTCCGTATTGGGCAGCGCGGACTGAAGCTCCTTAACTTTTTCTTTTGAGGCTTTAATGGCGATTGCATTGTAAACTTTACTGTCTGCTACTGATTCAGTTCCTTGACGTGTAAGTGTCTGCGCTTGAAGATTAAGCCAGTCCTGCTTATTTAGAAAGACAGCCGGAGCATGACTGAATGACTCATTTTTCACAAAACCACTTACAGTCCATTTTGTTCCCGAAGCTTGATCTACAATGATTGAGCCAATTTTGACTCCAGAATTAGACAGCTTTTGATCAACAAGAACATGTCCTTTTGTCTGATCCGAGATGGGTGAACCTTCTGTTACTGTTGGCGCCAGCCAGCTTTCGAGATTAACGGCCAGCAAAGCAACATCAATCTTCCCAGTATCTCCTGATGGAACAACCGTTGTCATTTTCAGACCAAGTGGCTCTGCATTCTCTTTCCCTACTAGTAAGCCAGCCTTTTCAAACTGATTCTGATCGACCTGGGATCGGGTGAAACGGTGATTAGAGTCCTGTCCTAAGACAAAATGTGTTGCAGCCATATTCTTAACAGAAGCAGCGTTGTCATACGCAAGCCCCTGTGCAAGCCCGGTGACAAACAGAACAAGAAATGCAACAAGCACCATAATCGTAGCGATTAACGAATACCGTGCCTTAGCAAACCTCATTTCTCTAATTGCTAGATACATTGTGATTCCCTCCTTCGTAATGACTAAAGTATAGGAAGCGAATATGAACGGAAAATGAATAACAGGTTACAGTTGAGGTAGCGTCACGGTGAAGAGTGTTCCGTCAGACGAACTGATCTCCTCGATGTTACCACCATGGATTTCAACAATTTTCTTTACTATTGCTAGTCCAAGTCCTGTTCGACCGGAAGAACGCTCACGTGAACGATCCACCCGATAGAATCAGTCAAACAAGAATGGTAAATGCTCTAAGGCAATACCATTGCCCGTATCCGTATTAAATCCGAATGGTCAAAGTTAGATTTAAACATGAAAGTACACGAAAACAAGCTTACCCTTAGGATGAGCTTGTTTTAAAAAAACTTGATTTCTATTTGGTAGATTCAAAGTACGTGATAGGAAGCCAATAGCAGCACCGATTCCGCGGTTACCTCACTATTTAGTAAAAAGAGCACTATTCCCAAGCCTCAGAAATTGAGATAGGTCTATAAGTTTTGGCTGCAAAGGATCCGAGTAATCTAAATACACTCCGAAGCTATATTCATAGGGATCTAAGCATGTAATCTCAACTACCCTCCAGTTACTTCATTGAAATTAAAAAAGGAGCTACTTCAATGCAGCTCCGCACTATAGTTCTTCGTTACTTCAACAAACAACCTTTGCCTTATCGAATGAAACGATCTCAACAGCAACACAAATAGAACCTGATTTATTCCTGCTCGTCAATTTGAACCCACATATCTCCAGCCCAAGTATGAATATGATACCACCGTTTTCCTTGCGGATCGGTCCATTTTTCAAAGGCAGTTACTGTTTGAGGAGTGAGGACGCCGAAAGTTGGGAAAGGCATCGTTGGAAACAGATGGAGGATCGTTTCTTTCTTAAGATTGAGGCTCTCATTGAATTTCTCCGCACCTAATGGCTGCGCATAATCCGGATTGATCCAGAACGTACTGCCATCTTGCGACCGAACATGATAGATACCATTTTCCGTTTTCTCCAAGGCACATACTTTTTGCGGTGGAATCAGCTTGGCATCCGAGGGACGCTGCAAGCGATTAGCTGTATCATATTCCTCCATGTATAGGGTTTTTGTTTGCAGGTCCATGTCCTGATTTAAGACCTCCATATCCGTCAGAATATGAAGATTGGAGACAATCCACATATCCCCTAGCCACGATGTCTCGATTCGATATGAGGTAGCCAGATAAGTTACAGGTGATTCGAATATGGCATTAGCATGAACCGTTTGCGGAGCAAGCACGACATCCGTCATCGTTGATAAAGACGGTTGTGTATAAAGAGATGCAGACCAGAGGAGAGCAATGTTGGTATCGACAATCTTTACGACGCCAATTTTGTCGGAGTCAAGGTGCATCCAAAGATCACCTGCCCACGTGGTATTGATTTTTATCCATACTTTTTCCCCGCGTTGCTTGGCATACCATGACTGCTCTGCATCGACCGTAACAACATCTTGAGGACTGAGTTCCGCAGTTGGATGAAGCGAATCGTCGGGAGTGGAGTAAAGCGGCGTCTGTTCAAACAATGTGATTACCGGTGGAAGTGTGGGTGGGTTAAATTTGCGGATGATAGGACCGAGCAGAGCAGCATTTGCCGGTAAACTAACGATGAAATTTACCAGCATAAATACAAATACAAAGGCATACACATGCTTGCTTCGTTTCATATTCAATTTAATCATTACCTCCTTAGCTGATAACCTTTTAATTTGACGAAATTGGAGCAGTCGTTATTGTTCTATCGTTTCTCATTAGCTTAATCGTGTGTGGAATCAGAAGTAATTTCTTCAATGACAGCAATAGCTTTTGATTTCGAAAAGTTTATGTACTCGATAATGTCATCAAAATTATATACTTCAAGCTCGCAATCCTTATTTTTTTCTATAATTTCAAAATCTCCGTACATCTCTTCAATAAATTTTTGTAAGTCGTCTAGAGTTACATCATCTATTTCTCTCGGGAGAGCATCAATCTCTAACCAATCTTTTAGGTATCCCATATCATAATGGCAAAGTAATTTTGTATTCATTTTTCTAAAATCTGAATGCCATCTTGATAAAAATGTCGGGTCTAAGTCTTGCTTCTGCTTCAATTCATATGGGTAATAGATATACTCCATCCACACGTTATCGGAAATTAAATGTATCAAATATCCTAATGAGTAATCATCCTTTACACCTGATAAGTATGTATCAATGTATCTTTGATAGTTTACCTGCCTAGTTCTCTTGTCTACATCTCCTTCGAAATAATGAGTAATAACTTTCCTTTCAAACGAGAAAGCAGCATCAGGAGCAATTGAACCAATAAAAAAATCTCTCTTGTTTTTTACATCAAGGCTAGAAGCGACCATCTCACCAATTATTAAATGCATTAACCGAGAACCCATAAACCCCCTCCTTGTTTCGCGTTTTTCACCACGCAATTTAAGTTATAACTACCCTGCCCGTTGGTTCAATGAAATCAAAAAAAGGAGCTGTTTCAATGCAAGCTACTACAATAATGTTTTCCGGTAGGTACATGGAATGTTAAATAAACTATACAATCTGTTTTAATTTTATTTCAAAATTAGGTTTGGTTACATATTCCATATAACACGAACTCCCGCCAAAATCCAAGAAGGCTTGATAGCGAGTACGTATAGCTGGAGCTATGACTACATCGAGCACTTTATCTTTCTCGAACCATAGAACTTCTGATGTTTCCTCGGATGTACGCAATTCTCCACCAACGGGCTTGCATATAAAGTCTAGCATAACTTTAGTTGGAACATCAGTTACACCGTCATGCCATTTATAAATTCCTGTATTTGAGTAAACTCCTATTAAGTTAGAAACAATCACGTCTATTCCACTTTCCTCTTTTATTTCTCTTATCAAAGCATCCATTAGGTTTTCACCTACTTCCACTTGCCCACCAGGAAATACCCACCCACCATGCTGTGTCTTCACTAAAAGAACATGTCCTAGTTCATTTTCTACGATACCGCCTACAGCTACAATATGGGTTGGCATTGCCATGTTCATGACCTCCAAATTTTAATATAGCACCGTATTTTGGATAATTATTCCACTTCAAATTGTATCACGAAAGCCTTTTTCATGTGAACTCTACTGCCCGTCCCTCGGTTTTAAGGGTTTATCTCACATATACTCACTCATTCGCAGGATTTTGACACCTTGGTTTGCAGATGTTGTTCAGGAGAGCGCTCATCAGATGTAGCTATTCCCATTTTGGGCATGCGGGAACAGAAGAAGTGTTGGAACATTTCTCCAAGGGATATTCTTCTGCACGTAACACTCCACACTTACCTTGGGGTTCACCATCCC